>JAFUXF010000021.1 GCA_017477185.1 Alphaproteobacteria bacterium
ATTGTTTCCTTTGTTATATAGAGGGAGACTACAAAACATTATCAAAAATAAATATGTTTTTTACGGGCTTTTATATTTACCTTTTATCCTTTTATTTTTGTTGGCAAAAATTTCATAATAAGAAAATAAGTTGCGATTTCACAATCTCCTCGTATCTCTCTAAAGTGGCTTGGTAGTAGTCTGATGTTAGTAAGAGTGCGAGGCGCACCGCCGGTTCGTGATTCATCGCATTGGGATCACCAATTCAAACGGCGCTCTTTTTAGGGGGCTGTTTTTTTATTTTCAAAGACTTTAGGGTTGTGTGAATTTACAGGGTTTACATTATAATTCAAGTCATATAAAATAACCGCAATTGTTTATCTTACGGAGAAAAATTATGGCTACAGTTCATTTAATGGTCGGATTTATGGGGTTCGGAAAAACGACAATTGCAAAGCAACTGGCAGAAACAATTCCTGCCGTGAGATTAACGCACGATGAATTTATGCTCAAGCGTTACGGAAGAGATCCTGATGATTTCCAGACAAAGTACAATATCATCGATGAAGAAATCCGCAAAAAAGCCTCAGAACTCGTCAACGCCGGGCAAAGTGTCATTTTAGATTATGGGTTTTGGACACATGCCAAGCGTGAAGAGTATTATAAATGGGCAAAAACACTAACAAATGATGTGATTTTTCACGTTGTTTATTGCGATATGAATATTGCCAAGCAGAGGATTTTGGCGCGAACGGCAAATGATGTTGATTCTTTGGAAATTGATGAAAATGCTTTTAATACCTTGGCTCAAAAATTTGAATCATGGAACTATATGGATGATTATCCTGTTGTTTTTCATAATTTACCGACAACACGTTATATCGGCAATCAGGTCTTGGTTAAAATTGACCGACCATTGGGCAGCAAGCATCCGAAATATGGTTTCGAATATCCAGTTAATTATGGGTATGTCCCCTTTACAAAGTCGGGAGATGGAGAGGAGCTGGATGCCTATGTTTTGATGGAGGATAAACCTCTTGCCAAGTATATAGGGCGATGTATCGCTGTTGTTCACCGCACGGATGATGATGACGACAAGCTTATTGTTGTGCCGGAAGCATATGATTTGGCTGATGATATTATTGAAGAAAATATCACTTTTCAAGAAAAGTGGTTTAAGCATATTCTGATCAGACAGCCTAAATAACTAAAATGCACTTTGTGTATTTATAGAGATATGGTTAAAAAGGTAACTTGTTTATTTCACTTCATAAACTTTGAGATTGAAATTACTAATGTAAACAGCAGGTATAGAGTAACTATTTTTGTGTTACTTTACGAACTGTTATTTCTGTTAAAGAATAGTAATCAAGCCTTAAAGAATAAAACATATATAAATATTAGTGTATTAGCAGAGAACATATTTTCTTTATTACTTCTACTCCTGAAGCAACCGCTTCAACAACTGATACTGTGCCAAACTGTGGTAGGAAAAATTGCGGAAAGAAAAGCAATATATCCGAAAGAATGAAAATATAGGTCCGCCATTATAGAGGACACTTTCCTTATTCCATATCTTCATAAAAATGCTCAGACAAATCCGTCCAAATAACCATTCTTTTTTGCTTGAATTTTTCATCATCTTCCAAAATATCCATTTTAGGGTTATAGTGGTCATGATGAATCGAAGCAAGCCTTGTAATTGTTTCCGGAATATAATTTGAAATTACAGGCTTATCTTTTTGTTTTGACAATTTATTCCACATAATCCTATTTTCCTCTGTATTTAAATAGGCATCATTTGCATACCAAAATATAGGAATATGAAATGATTGAGGAACATTGGCTACCATCCATTTTCCATTGTCAAATATATTTATGGCATGATCTGAAGAAAAAACTAAAAATGTACTCGAAGGAATTTTATTTATTGTCTTCAAAAATTCCTGAATTACATAAACACTATACTCCATCGCATTTTCGTATGTTTTCAAAATTATTTCCTTGTTTTCATTTTTTAGCGGCAAATGATTTTGTTTCAGAGAAGGCTTGTGTTTATCGAAAGAATTCGGATAACGATCTTCAAAATTATAGTGACAACCGATTATTTTGATAACAACTAACTTCTTTTTATCATCTTTTCGCAAAATATTGTCGACAAGCGGTATTATCTCTGCGTCATTAACAAAATCATCAGGTGTACCGTCTGGATATTTTATCGGGACATAATCTTTTCTTCCGGAGCCATATTGGCTGAAATTCTGGCTTTCTATGGTGATAAAATTGATATTATCATCACCAACGTGCAATTTTTTCAGATAACTTATAAAATATGTTTCATAACCAGCTTCTTCAAAAAGTTTAAATATGGAAGATTCATAAAAAAGAGGTTTTTTCTCATTTACTGTTTTACGAGAGAGAATTTGTGGCATAGCCCATAAAGTATAGGCATATTGCGATATTGCATCCGACATAAGAATAATATTGTTACCCATAAAATTATGCCACACTTTTTCAAAATAATCATATCGTTGGCTTTCTCCGATAAATATAATAACATTTTGAGGAGAATTTTGAGACGAAACGGCTCCCCATTTAAAATTGTTTTTCTCTTTTATTTGCTTCCCGTAATCATGTGATTGAGATATATACTTTGATATTTCCTTTATATAAGGTTTTCCTGCGCCTGTCCATAAAGAAAAAAGCATTATTAAAAAATATATAAACCATCCTCTTTTTTTGAACTTTATAAATAACATGATTATGAATAAAAATGCGAGAATAAAAAAGATTGTAAGTTCAAATGGTGATAATAGATTAATATAAGAAGCCATTTCCATGATGTTTGTATCAAAAGTTACAGCTAAAATTTGTTGTGCCATTGATTTAAAAGGTGCTCCATACAGGTGCACAAAATGCCAATCAAACAACAAAATCATTCCCGTAAAAAAATAAAATATACTAAAAATCCATCCAGGAGAAAATAGTGATAGAAACACTAGTGTAGATGAAGAAATAATAGTATATTTAATTTTTATGTACGGATTCAAAAATAGGCAAATTATCTCTATTAGTGATAAAATGAGCATAAAAACAGTATATTTATTTTGTAAAATTTTTTTGCAGATTTGTGAAGTGTTTTTTCGTATTTTAGCCAGCATTTTCAGCTCCATTTTTTTAATTTGCTTTTATATTTATTTCTTTTTTTACCAAAAGTAATTTTTGAAAGAATTTTGTATTTATAATATTTCAAAGAACTTTTGTTCCCTTTTTCAATTTTTCCTATTTCTCTTTTTGAAAAATGGGGATTATTTTCATCCAATCTTTGAGAGAAAATATCCTGAAATTCAGGTTTCAACCAATGTGTTCCATCAAGACAAACTCTATCTCTGATTTGTGCAAAAGTTGGTGCATCAAAGCCGACAATGTCACCAAAAGACAAAAACGCATGGTTATTCCAACAATGCGGATTAGGACAATGACATCCTATCGGATGTGATTCTAAAGGGGTTGTTAAGTCTTCAAAAATATTCTGTATCTTACCGCAACCATAACATTGAGCTACATCACCAGTTCCTAAATTAACGCAATAAGACCAATGCCCTGCATAGCAAAATTCTGTTCTTTTTTTCTCAAATAAAGGTAGTTTAAAATCGAACATCGGTGATTTAAAATCGCCCCATATCTTTCGGGCTTCTTCACACGAATAGTCTGATAATCTTGGAATACCAGGCTTAGTTTCATCTCTGGCAATTGTCAAATGACATAAAGCCCCCAATTCTTTCATGCAAACTTCTTTAATATCTGGAATGTGCGGAATCAATTCATCCACAACAGTTAGTTCCACTGTAAAGGATGCCGGACTTTCTTTTATTTTGCGAATATTACTAAAGAATTGCTCCATTAAGTTTGTGCGCTTTAATTCAAGATATTGAAAAGAGCATTTGAAGAATAATCGTTTCAGAAGCTCTTTATCCAATGCCAAAATCTCATCAAAGCGTTTAGATACTGTTGTGTTAGTCACAATCATTACATAGTGTCCTTCTTGTAATAAACAACGAGCAATATCTGTTATTTCCGGTGGTAAAAGCGTTTCACCACCACCACACAAATTGATAAGGGACACCCCTCCCAAGCGTTTTTTTGATAGTGCTCTGGCGATATATTCAGGAGAATATTTAAACTCAGGCAATTTTTCGCCCCACCATTTATTTTGAGTGATATAGCAATAATGGCATTTGAAATTACATGTCTTTACCGGAACATAACAATCTAAGAATTTTACAATTTTATCATTCTTTTCAGCAGAGTCATTTAAAATATTCACATTACCCAATGTCGACATCGTTTGCGCATGAACACCCTTTAATTTGCCATAAATGTTATCATGTATAATGACCTGTTTTCCTAAAAGGGCACTGGCAATTGCGATATGCAACCGATCTGTCCGAATAACATCAAAATGATTTAATAATTCAAACATCATATTCGTTGCAAATTCTATATTTTCGATCGGTTCCCATGGACTGAACCACCCCATTTCATTTGATAAATCCAAATCAGTTTGATAGTGTCCCTCTGATTCTGAATCTTTTCGGAACAATCTCACATCTTTTGGCAAAGATTTAACTATTTGGCGCAATTTAGATGAAGCTTTTTTCAAATCCTTCGTCGGAGCCAACATATTTGTTTTGATACTGCCACTTAAACGAAATGCCATATCGTGATCCAATAATATTTTTGCCCGAGTATTTTGTGATTTTAAATATTCAAAAGATTCTTTTTCCCTGCAAAAAACAGTAAAGCGCTTATCCAAAATTTTAATAAATTCAGGTACATCTCGAAAAGAAGACGGAAGAATAACAACTCTTTCAGCCTTTTGCATCAGATTCATAATCGGTTGCAAACCTTCTATCCAATCGTGTGTCCATGCACCGCCACCACCATAAACAAAGTATTTAATATTTTTTTCAGATTGATTGAATCGTCCCCAATTTAAGTGGTTTTGATTAAACCATCTGATTGTAGCAGCAGCAATGAGCATATCACCCATATTGCCACTGTTAGGAATATAAGCAAATGCCCCCAAACTCTCTAATTCTGATAACAACAAAGTATCATCCAACTTCATAGGATTATATTTTATAGATTCTTTTACTTTTAAAAATTGAAATAAATCCATATTATTTTCTCCCTACCACTATTTCTACGCCAAAAATCGTCAGAATTTTCTTCTTTTTACCTGTTATCTTTTGGTTTCTGAGTGAGAAAATTCTTTGCCAAAATGTATATTTCATCTTTTGAGAGAATTGTTGTGGACACACTAAGTTCAGGATTTTTTGCTGTAATTCTTTATCATCCGTCAGAAAATCAAGCATATTTTGTTTGATTTTTTTAGTCGTTTCTTGTTGAATCTCCGAAAAGGCTGAGGAAATTTGATCATTATGACACCTATAATTGAGTAAAACTTCCTGAAGATTATATAATTCAGTATATTTAATCATCCTCGTCCAAAGTTCATAATCCTCAGCATGAAGATAATTTTCATATTTGAGATGATATTTCTCTAAAATGGATTTTCTAACCATAATAGAAGGATGAGCTACTTGATTTCCCTTTATCATATCTAAATATTTAGAATATTCTTTAATGTAAATAATATTTTCTTGAGGGAAAGTCTTAATTAAAGAACCGACCAATCCTGTCTCTGGATGTTCATCTAAATAATCAACTTGCTTTTCAAATCGCTCTGGTAGAGATATGTCATCAGAATCCATACGAGCAATATATTCACCTTTGCAAAGTTCCAATCCTTTATTAAGCGTATAAATTAGTCCACGGTTTTCTTGTTCAAAATATTTAATGCGCCTGTCTCGATACGACCAGATAACCTCTTTAGCATTATTGGTTGAACCGTCATCTATAATCAAAAACTCAAAATCTCTAAAAGTCTGATTAAGAATGCTCTCAATCGCTTCGCGCAAATACTCTTCCTTTGTATTATAAACCGGCATCAAAACAGAAACTTTGGGCTTATCGTTTTTTGTTGTCATTATATTCCCCTAATAATTTTGAATTTTCACGAATGAAGTTGCAAGCTGTTCCATTATCATGTTTTTATAAAACCACTGTTTATATTTGACACATGGTTTTATACTTCAAAGAGTTGCAAAAAGCAATATCTTTTTATAAATTTATTTGAAACATGTTTATGTATATTTTCATCACAAGATCAACTCCTTATAAGAAAATTCGGATCCGTCTGTTCTGGTGTATTCCAAACTCTTTCTTGACTTTGCTTCTTTTTTTCGTTATCTTTCGAGAAAATTGCTTTTAATCGGAGTTTTTATGAAAAAAATATATCTTATTTTATTTATTTTTTCGTTTTTAATCAATTCTGCCTGCCAAGCAGAAGTTTCTTCTTTTTTAACAAAAGATCAAATTCCTACGGCATCAGAATTTCTCCCCTCGCCTCCAGAAACTACAGACGCCGCCTTTTACAATGATTGGTATCGATATGAATGGGGAAAGTCTGTACGCAATACCGAACGAGGTAAACAAGCTATCGAAGATGCCGCTCATTCGTTAGAATATTTTTATAAAATATATTCCGAGCCTTTTGGTTTAATTATTTCAAAAGAAAATACTCCGGAAATCTCTGCTCTGTTAGAGCGCGTACTTGCTACATCCGTTTTATGTAAAGATAAAGCCAAAAGTCAGTTTATGCGTACCAGACCTTTCGTACAATTTAATGAACCTACTCCCGTTCCAAACGACGAAGAAGTATTGAAAAATAATTCATCTTATCCGTCAGGTCATACAACAATGGGCTGGGGAATTGCTCTCGTTTTGGCAGAAATCAACCCCGATCGCCAAAATGAGATTTTAAAACGCGCATTTGAATATGGTGAAAGTCGTGTTATCGTAGGATTTCACTATCAAAGTGATGTTGACCATGCCCGTATTTTGACTTCTGTACTCATAAACCGGTTACATGGTAATGATGATTTTGTTAAACAACTTCAAAAGGCAAAAGAGGAATTTTTTCTCAAAAAGGCTTCTGATAACAAAAAATAGCTATGTTCAGATCATAAACTGAAGGGATGGATTATTCACTGTCTTTAATTGTCCGTCGGATACGAGAAGATGATGTGAATATATTTATAATAAGTATTGAATATTTTTGTCATATGCTCTATTTTAATAGGGAATAGTTTGAGATAAAAACATGAATAATCCTGAATTACCACAATTAAAAATTGAGCAACAAAAAGATAATGATAAGTTAGTTTGCAAATTGGCTGGTTGGTTGGATCCTAATACTTCGCCAGACTTACTTTGTAAAATTGATCTTACACGTGTTCAGTCTCTTATTTTCGATATGACTAATATTGAATATATCTTTTCTTCCGGTTTACGCGTCATGCTTATTTTCCAAAAAATGATGTCTGAAAACGGAGGAACCATGAAATTGATAAACGTGCCGGAGCAAATCAGGTCTATTTTTGAAGACACCGGTTTAGATAAAATGCTAGCAACAAAAGTATGATGAACTGGCTCAATAAGCATTCTCTGACCTTTAAACTAAGTATCACTATTATTGCATGCGTATGCACTGTTTTTTTTGCGCTTATTTACTTTATTTCGGGACGGGTAGAAAAAATCATTCTCGCTCAAATAAATCATACCGCACAAGAGGCCGTTAATGCTTATGCCGGAGATTTTAATCGTCTGACATCTGATGTAGAGCAAATTGTTACTAACACAAAAAACACTCTGTCTCAAATAAGAGAAACAAATATATCTTCTTTGAAAGTTGCCCTAAATTCAGCAATCCAGACAGTTGAAGATTCTGATTTAAATTTTACGGAAGCATGGGTATATACTTTTCCTGCTGAAGATGTGTCAGTCGGTACGCTTTATATCAGTGAATATCTGAATGATGATAAAATCGATTTTTACAGCAAAAAAATAAATAACTTTTATGAGGCTTTCCCTTGGTTCAAAGAAGTTCCAAAGAAAGAAAAAATTTATTGGTCTGAACCCTATATTGATGCGGATACCGGAAAAACGGTCGTAACTTGTCTTATTCCGTTTAAATTTAAGGATGAAACAGATTTTAATGGTTTAGCGGCACTAACGGTTGATTTATCAACAATCCAAAACAGCATAAATAATTTTTCATTTTATGAAACGGGTAAATTATTGTTGCTTTCTCGCTCAGGACTTTATGTAACACATCCGGATAAAAATATTGTATTAAAGATGACAATTTTTGAATTGTCCAAAAAAATTAACTTACCCGAACTTGAAACAGCCGGAAAAAAAATGTTTGCCGGTGAAACCGGAAATATTTGGATACCGTATTCTTCTGTTTATAAAGGTCCGGTGATTTTCTTTTATACGCCAATTAAAAAAATTGGTTGGGGGCTTTGTTTGGTATATGCACAGAGTGTGCTCTTAAAACCGATACAGCGTTTTCAAATTATCATGACTATCGGTTTATTGGTAGGGATACTAACGCTTTTATTCATCATTAATCAAATTTGCAAGCACTCTACCAATCAACTTCTAAAATTAAGTAAATTAGCAGAAAAGTATGGGCGCGGCGATTTTTCTGACAAATTTACTGAGGTTCCTTATTCTTCAGATATTGGGGTTTTATCTTTAGCTCTTTCTAACATGAGGGAAAATTTGCTCAATTATACTGAAAAAGAAAGACAAGAAGCAGCAGAAAAACAAAAAAGTCAAAGTGAACTTGAAATTGCTCGGAATATCCAGAAAGCATCCCTTTCGACTAAATATCCGCAACATCAGGCTTTTAATATCTCAACTGTAATGATTCCTGCCAGAGAAGTCGGGGGTGATTTTTATGACTTCTTCTTTATTGATCAGGATCATTTTGCTATCGTTATGGCTGATGTTTCCGGTAAGGGTATTCCTGCCGCATTGTATATGATGAAATCTCAAACTTTGATTAAGAACATAAGTAAAGGTCATCTCGGTTTAGATAAAGTATTTTATCATGTCAATAATGAACTTTGTGAAGGAAATGATACCTGTATGTTTGTGACGGTATTTATGGCTGTTATTGATTTATTAAACGGGGAAGTCCAGTATGTTAATGCCGGTCATACGCCACCACTGCTTAAAACCAAAAACGGTTATGACTTTATGTCCCCGAAAAAAAATCTTATTCTGGGAATTTCCAAAAACACTAAATTTGCGGTTGAAAAAATAAAATTAAATATGGGGGATCATCTTTTCTTATATACAGATGGTGTCACAGAAGCAGAAAATGCAAAGGCTCAATTTTATGGAGCAGACCGTCTTAAGAAAATATTACAAAAAGCAACTGATGATCCCGAAACAAATTTAAACCTCGTCCTAAACAGCATAAAAAAATTTGTCAAAGAGAATGCTCAATCTGATGATATCACGATGCTTGACTTTGCTTACTTAGGTTCTTCCGAGGGGTATTTGAGGCTTCCAGCTAATAACAAAACTCTATCTAAAATGATAGACTTCTTAAAAACAGATATGGCTAAACATTTTGTTCCTCAAAAAAAGCAATTCAACGTTATTATCGCTGCTGAAGAAATTTTTTCTAATATTGCAAATTATGCTTATCAAAAAGATGGCATTGTTGAAATTTTAACTTATGTTCATGACGGCATTTATTATGTTCGTTTTTCTGATTCTGGAAAAAAATATAATCCTCTGGAACATCAGGAGCCTGATGTAACGGTCGACTTGAAAGATCGAAAAATCGGCGGTCTTGGCATTTTTTTAGTAAAAAAACTATCAGATACAATCACCTATTCTTACGAAAAAAAGAAAAATGTTCTAACTATCGGTGTATCCTTGTGACGTATGGTAAAAATAAATTATGATAAAATATTGTATTTTTGATATTGGTAATGTTTGTTATCCTTATAGTCCGAAACCGCTTCATGACTATATTCGTCATTCAGTTGACGATAAAAAATCTTTTGATAAAATGGGTGGTATTTATTCCTTTGATTTTGATCCTTTACTTAAAGGTGAAATCAGTTTTTCTCAGTTTTGTCAGGACTTATGCTTCCATTTTGGGCTTTCTTTTTCTGAAAATCTTGAAAAAATATTTTATAGTCTTGAACATGAATGTATCGGCTCTTTTATTCCCGAAACGAAACAGCTCATGCAAGAATTATCTTCGAAAGGTTACGAAATTTGCCTTCTTTCTAATATCACACCTGACTTAGAGGATATTGTTCCTCAGTCTGTTGATGCAGATAAGCGTTTTTTATCCTACGAATTAGGCATGATAAAACCAGATATTGAAATATACAAATACGTTTTGGATAAATTGCATGCACGTCCGGAAGAGACCTTGTTTATTGATGATTTGCCTGTTAATATATCCGCCGCACAGAAGTTGGGAATGAATGGTTTGGTTTTTCATCAAAAAACGATTATTCGTGATGTTCATGATATTTTATTCTCTTGCCCTCAAAAACTTCTTGACCAAAATTAAAATATGGTTTAGTAGTAACGCGTTGTCATTGTTGATTTTTGTTTTGCAAAACAAAAAGGGGGGTATAGCTCAGTTGGGAGAGCGTTTGAATGGCATTCAAAAGGTCAGCGGTTCGATCCCGCTTACCTCCACCAATTTACATAAGAGAGGCATAGGTTGTCTCTTTTTTTATGTTTAGGATCGAACTAAAGTTCGTCTTGCTTCGTAAGGGTGCGCCATTATGCGCGCCCTAACTTCGCTTCGGTCAAGCCAGTTGTAACGCTTGTTCCATACGCTGTCGCTTCTCACAAGCTAACAACTGCTACTGATTTCGGCAAAAACAATTCTTAGGAAATGTTTTTGCTCTGCAATCCCCGCTTACCTCCACCAATTTACATAAAAGAGGCATATGTTGTCTCTTTTTTTATATCTTGGCTTTTTACTATCCTTTTACCTTTTTTGCGCATAATGACTTATCTTTAATCATAAGGATAAAATGATGGATACGGTGCTTTGTTTGCATAATGCTGTTGTTTTGACCGGTTTTTCTACTATGCCGAACTGTGCGGTTTATATCAAAAAAGATAAAATTGCCGATGTATATAACGAATCGAGATTTCAGCAAAAACAGTTCTCCTCTCATGTCCAAATGATTGATATGCAAGGAGCATATATCGCCCCCGGTTTTATCGATACGCATATTCACGGAATCGGCGGATACAGCACCGATGAAGCGGAGACACAATCTATTCTTAAGATGTCTGAAATTTTGCCCTCTTATGGTGTTACTTCTTTTATTCCGACTATCATCACTGCTCCTGAAAAAATCTTAATCAAGCGTATCAAAGCCATTGTTGCGGCAATAGGCAAGGAAAAAGGCGCACGGGTTTTGGGTATTCATCTTGAAGGTCCTTTTTTATCTCCGGAAAAAATTGGCGGACAAGAGGCGGATGGCTTGTCTTCGGTTGATTTAAACTATCTTAAACGTATTATCAAAGCCGGTAAAGGTCATATTATCAATATGACTCTTGCACCGGAACTCAAACATATTCGCGAATTGGCTCTTAAATGTATGGAAGCCGGAATCGTCTTACAAGCCGGACACACTAATGCGACTTATGAGCAAATTATTGAAGGAATGCAAGCCGGTATTTTCCATGCCACGCATATGTTTAATGCTATGCGCCCGATGCATCACCGTGAGCCGGGGACGGTCGGAGCTATTCTGACACATCCTGAAATATCATGTGAAATTATCGGTGATGGTATTCATGTTCATCCGGATTTGATTCGTTTGCTCACTCAATGCAAGCAGCCGACCCAGTTGGTCCTTATTACGGATAGTCTCAAGTATACAAAGGCGCAAATTCCTTCTGATATTGATTTATATTGTCAAAAATGTTTTAAACGTAAATCAGATGATGTTATTATGGGCTCTTGTATAACCATGCTTGACGGCTTTCAAAATCTTCTTAAGTTTGGCGTACGTCTGGAGCGTGCTATCCAAATGGCGACCAGTAATCCGGCGCGAATTATGCACCAGAATGGAATCGGCTCTATTATCCCGAGTTATGATGCAGATTTGA
Organism: Alphaproteobacteria bacterium; assembly: GCA_017477185.1. Classification (GTDB taxonomy): domain Bacteria; phylum Pseudomonadota; class Alphaproteobacteria; order RF32; family CAG-239; genus Scatocola. The sequence goes on from JAFUXF010000021.1 coordinate 12,061, forward strand.
TAGTTTTAGATAAAAATTTTAACCTTAAAATGACGATGATTAAAGGAAAATTTCTTAAATTATAATTTTTCCTCTTTTTTTTTATAACAGTTATGATTATATTAGTTATGATTAACAACATCAACAAAGGAGAAATAAATGAAAAAATTACTTACTTCAACAGCTTTAGCTGCTGCAGTCTTATTAAGTTTACCAGTTAGTGCCGGTATGTCCGGAAACCACTCTCAAATGGCTCAGCCGGCACAGCAGGCTGCACAAAATATGCAACAACCTGCAGTGATGACCATTGAACAAGTCCAAACATTGGGAGATGATGTTCCTGTTGTGATGGAAGGGATGATTACTCAAGCCATGGGCGATGAAATGTATACCTTTCAAGACGCTAACGGAAATACCATTATGGTTGAGATTGATGATGAAGATTGGGGCGGCTTAAAACCTGACCCGAACACCATGGTCGTTATTACCGGTGAAACCGATAAAAAAGGCAACATTGTTGAAATTGATGTCGATACAATTGCTTTGAAAAATTAGATAATACACTTATACCGGACAAGGAAGAGCCTTGTCCGGTATTTTTAGTTAATTTGCTTCAGAATTTTGCTTTAATGCAGCTTCTATTCCGCGTGCCAATTGATCAGCACAGGATGTTCCTTTTCCGCCACAATCATTTCCCTTCAAAATTTCTGCCGCTTTTTGGGCATCTGCTCCTTCCAGCAATTTACCGATTGCCGCTGTGTTTCCGGGGCAACCTCCATGAAATTTGATATTATGTAACTTTCCGTCTTCTATGGAAAAACTGATTTCTTGAGCGCAAACATAATTTGTCTTTATTGTGTAGTCTTGCATATGAATTATCCTTTTATAAAATATCAGGCATCATAAAGTGAAAAAAGTGCAAATGCAACCTCAAAAATCAGACAGTCATCAATCCGTTACGACATAAATTTGCAAATATCGGCTTATTTAACCCCAATGCTGCAATAATTTCTTGTGGCTTTTGTTTTATGTGTAGTGCCTTGGTTTGGATAATTCCGTCTTTGATAAGTTTTATCTCGGCACTCGGCAAATCGCAATGCCCGATACAAGAGGATAAATATACAAAACATTCATCATTATCACGCAAGTTTTCTAAAGCTAACTTGCGGGCGTATAAATTCAGTGTCAAATCAGCCTTGCTGGCATCTTTCGTCCACGGGCTACCGCCGCCAACCGGACAAGTTCCGGCATAAAAATCACAGGCTAATTTACGCCCTGTTACGCCGCAATCGGCAATAGAAGAGTGGCATTTATAGCTTCCCGTACCATTAATGATCAAATTTTTAGGTTCATCTTCTAAAGCGTCAAAAACAAAACTTATCAAATTTTCAGCCTCAAGCATAGGGATAGCCACAATCGCTGTGTTAATTGAGCCATCATCATCGAGCGTAATTTGCGTTTTGATATCCAGCCCCAAATTTTTACTGTTGCGAGCTTTGTCATAAAGTGCCCGATTAAGTTTTTGCGCTAAATATTGTTCTTTTGCTAAAAATCCCTTACCTTGGCAAGCATAGCCGACAAAAATTCCTTGATCGCCCCAACCGGACTGATCAACGCCCTGCCCGATTTCTACCGACTGCGCACCAATCAGGTTAATAACCTTTAATTTATCAGGATTAATGGCGTTTTCGCCCCAACGTGAAGAATATTCTTTAGTGTATCCGATATCATTCAGGGCTTGTTTGATATACGTTTCAATTTTTTTCAGACTGACATTTCCACTAACCTCACCGCCTAAAATAGCTGTATTATCTTTAAGCATTACTTCGACCGCATAACGAACATGCTCGTCTTGTTCAATCATTCGATCTAAAATGTAACTGGAAATATAATCACAAATTTTATCAGGGTGTCCGAGTGACACAGCTTCGGCTGTTTTTTGCATAACAAAAGTCTCCTTTTTTAGTCCTCTATTGCGGGACAAGTTAGGTTAAATCCACATGGGCCTTATTTCAGCTCTTTCGTCCGGCATTATGAAACTTTTTATTCTGATGTCAAGCGGTAAGACGATTTTTTCCAATTATACTTGACAGGAATCGAAAAAAGGAATAGTCTGAAAGTATCAAATGATTATTATCATATTATGTATGAAAATTCCAGCCCTCAGGCTGTTAAAATATGAGCTCTTTGAAAGAGTTGCTTGCACACCGTGTAAAATATTGCTTATGCAATTGCCAAAATATTCATATGGATTGTTGTCCGATGTTTTTGACAGGCAGTGCATTGAGTTTTTTTCAGAGGCGTGATGAGTTTACGAAGTTTGATGGATTTGATTGTCTGTTTGTATGATTTTGTCAGGTGCACATGATAATTTTGTACTTGTAGATGACTTATCTATCTCCTTCCTGAACCACCGTATTGAAATAAAAAAGAAAAACAAACACCGCGTGCAAATGTAAAAGGCTTGAGATGTACGGCAAATGTTAATGTTATAACAAGATGCCCAGGAAAGTCCGTACGAAAAAGTCGGGTAGGAGAAAACGCATTCCGATTGGAAGGGTGCCTTTTCTCCTATTTTTTTTGCTTTATTTTAAGAGATTGCACACAAAATAGTAATTGTTACAGAATTATGAATATTTTTGTCAGAACAGGGATGTATCTGGACAAGAAAGCAGTTTTGTGTTATAAATACAAGTGTTGAGCAGGAATCCCCGTTAGCTATGTCGAGCGGGGATTTTTATTTTAAATGCCCGAATTATCTAGACAAAATAAACAGAATCTGCTATAATAAAGTAAATATTAACTAATACGCGCTAGAATCAGACTAAGTATAAATGTCTCTAGACTAAACGGAGGGCAAAGAGATGGCGGAAAAAACTGATACAAATGCGAAAAAAAGTCCTAAAGAGCTTAATCAGGAAAAAGCTGCATCCCTGCTTTTTGATCGTAAAAATTTAAATAAAATAAGTCTGAAAAATCTTTTGAAAACCCAAGAGATTCTTGCCGGGGCTCATCAAGATAAAAATTCCGGTAAATCATCTGATGTAATTGAAACTCTTATTTCTCCTAAAGCACAGAAGAATCTTGATTATGCTGTCCTTGGCATTTTGGAACAAGTTGCTGCCGGTAAATATCTGAGCAATGATTGGGAAACCTACAAACAACAAAAAGAAGAAATTTTAGCTTTAATGGATGCTTCTCCAAATTTAAAAAAGAATTTTCCGAATACCATTGCAATGGTTAATCGTCGTTTACGTCCGACTGAAGAACAAAAGCCAAGAGTTAAATTATATCATGGTGACATGAAAAAAGGCTTTGTTAATTCCGCTATTATTTATAATAACTTTTACGCTGCAGATTCTTGGGGAAAGAAAAATGTCATTCGTCCATGGCGTAAATTTAAGAGAAATGTCAATAAATTATTTGAACCATCTGCAGCAGCCAAACTGGCTCGTTTACAGAGGCACAACAACAAGATTAAGCGCAAATTATGGCGTCAAGAAAAATGGGAGGATGCTAAAAATTGGGTTAAATCTCGTCCGAGTTGGCTGAACAAAAAACGTAAAGAACTCGGGGGTAAGATTGCCAAATGGTTTAAAGAAAAAACATGGGTCGGAAAAAAACTGGTTGCTGCAAACAAGTGGCGCAAAGATACCGGTCGCAAAATCAAAAATGGTATCGTAAATGCCGGAAAAACGGTTTGGGGAATTACCAAGCAAGTTGGACATGGTATTTACGTCGGAGCTAAATATGCAGCCTTAGGGGCGACAGCTCCTATTTGGGGACCTCCGTATATTGTGTATAAAGGAGCAAAAGCCGGTTATGATTGGACGAAGGGAAAATATAATCAGACAAAAGATAACATCAAGGGTAAGATGAATGATGAAACAGCTAAAGCTACCCAAGACCGGCAAAAATATGTTGACCGTAATCCTCATCCGTATGAGAAACTGAATGATGATCAACAAAAAAATGTTAACAATATATTGAAAACTTACACAAATCAAGCTCGTCCGATGCGAGAAGATGGTGTTCGCAAAGATACAACTAAGTGGGTAGCTGATGATGTTGAGCGTCAGGCTGCAAAAGAAATGCTGGGCAAATTGATTCAGCCGAAAGATAAAGGCGGACTGGAACTCCCTCCTGAGCAAGCTAAAGAAATTATGGACTTTTTCCAAAAACAAGGCTTAATGAAAAGTACTTATGATGATATTGCAAAAGATGATAACATCAATAAGTCGGTGCAAGAAGAACATCGTGAACCCGCACATGAGGCAAAAGTTGAAGTTAATGACAATCAATCAAAAGGAGGCGAAGAGCAAACTCAGCCTATGTCTGTAGAACAGCAGATAGAAAAATTACAACTGGAAACATCTCAGCAGACTGTGGTTTCATCTCATTTAAAATTGTTAAAACAAATGCAACAAAATGAAACAAACCAAGAAGTTTTGAATACAATGACAGAGAGTTATACCCAAGTATTTAAGGATATTGGTGTTTCTGAAGAAAAAATTGCACAAATCAAGGAAATGAATCCTGATTTATTCCCGAAGAAAGAGAAAGCTCAAGAAACAGAAGAAGCAACGGAAATAAAACAGACCACCGTCAAGAATGATCGAGGAGATGATGTGAATATTGTCAGTGGCGAGGGAAACATTGACAGACAACCATCTAATGGCGAATCTTTGAACACGAACCAACCAACAGCTCAAGAAATTGAACTTAATGCGTATAAAGAAATTAAAGATCCAACAAAAGAATATTCTGGAGGACAGAGAAAAACCTTAAATGATTTATTAGAGGCTTATGAATTAGAAAAAAAGAGTAAAGGTGAAGAAATTGCTGAAACTAATTTTAAATTACGAGCTCAGGGACCACGCAAAAGAACGAGTATTAAATCAGAGACATCATATGGTAAAGGTCATAAGATTCTTGGAGGATTGGAGCTTAATGAAGAGCAATGGAATGAATTAAAAGAATATCTTGGAAAATCCGGAAAAATTCCGGAATTTGCTCCGAAACAACAGAGAAATGTTCAAAACAAAGAAATGAATAATGTTATTATAAATGCAAAGGAGAAACTCCAAAATAGTTAGGGTTTAGAGCGGACAAACACCTCAACAACCCTATCTAACACACCTTTGACTTCAGAGAGGCAGATTCCGTAATTGGTTATTGCTACCCTTGCGCTTTCGCATTTTTGGATACGAGATAAAATCTCTCTCCGGTTTTGCGTGCAACCACCGCACTGCACAACTAACTTATACTCTTGCAAATTATCAGGAAACGTACAACCGGAGCAAAAATCAAACTGCAAATTCTTTCCGGTTTTCTTTTTCAAACCATTCGGAATTTTAACTTTTCCGATATCATCATCAATGGCATGGTGGGTACAAGCCTCCGCAATCAAAACCTTGTCTCCGTCTTGTAATCGGTTTATTGCTTCAGCTCCCTCTGCCATTTTAAGCAAATCTCCTTTAAGGCGGGCAAATAAAATAGAAAACGTTGTACATAAAATATCTTCCGGTGTATTGGATATCATAAAATCAACCACCTGTGAGTCACAAACGACCAAGTCCGGCTTATTTTTCAGGCTGTTTAAGGCTTGAACATACTCTGTTTCTTTAACCACAATCACAATGTTATCATGGTCGAGCGCATCTCGTATGGCTTGAACTTGGGGCATAATCAACCGCCCTTTCGGGGCTTCTTTATCAATCGGGGTTAATAATATAATCGTGCTGTGGGGCGGAACTAAATCGCCCAGCAAAGCAGGTGCTTGAATGAAATCTTCCGGCACAACTTTAATCAAGGCTTCTTTCAGCTCATTCAAAACTCTGTCTCGGCTCGATTTGTCGGTTGAATTAACGCAAATACTTTCACCGGAAATATCGGACAAATCTGCTTTATTATGAACTTTTATCAATGGAATTTTGCGCTTTTCGCACTCGGCAATAATTGTTTCTTCTTCCTCACCCCACTTTGATCCGTCACAAATCAGCAAAGCGACATCCGCCTTATCTAAGATACGTTGTGTTTTTGCCAAGCGCTTTTCACCCAATGCCGTTTCATCACCTAAACCGGCAGTATCCAACCAGACGACAGGACCGATCGGCAAAAGTTCTTGTGTTTTTTCAACCACATCGGTTGTGGTTCCGGCAATAGCGGACGTAATAGAGACATCTTGTCCGGTCACAAGGTTTAAAAAGCTTGATTTTCCGGCATTGACACGTCCTAACAAAGCAATATGAAGGCGCAAAGATTTCGGTGCTGACTGCATCATTTTATTTCTCCCTTTTCGCTAACGTTTTTATCACTTCGTTAGCGATTGTCAAACCAAAAATCGCGGTAACTGTCGGCAAAGAACCCAATGTATTTCGGGCTTGAGGGTCATCATTTTCAAGACAAGCCTGTTTGCGCTGTTCGTTATTCGGCTCATCGGAATAGACACACTTTATTTGTTTAATATCAACTTCCCGACGACGCAAACGTTGGCGAATAAGTTTGGACAATCCGCAATTTTTGGTTTTATCAAGCGTGCTGATTTTAATAAAACTCGGATCTGTTCGCAAAGCCGCTCCCATAGAAGAAATAAACGGTATTTTATGTTTCCAAAGGGTTTCTATCAGATTACATTTGGCATTAAGTGAATCGATCGCATCAATCACAAAATCAGGCTTAAGAACTGCAATTTCAGGCAAAGTATCGCTGTCGACAAACATATCTCTCGTTTCAACAAGACAATTCGGATTAATTTCTTTAACTCGCTCAGCCGCAACTTCTACTTTTTTACGACCGACGGTTGAGGTTAAGGCTAAAATTTGGCGGTTTATATTGGTCTCATCAAAACTATCAAAATCCACAACAATAATATGCCCCACACCGGCACGCGCAACCGCCTCTAAGGCATATCCGCCGACAGCCCCGACACCGATAATCATTACGCTTGCCTGCTGCAGTCGCTTAATGCCTTGCTCACCCAATAATAATCCTGTTCGCATTAATCTTTCCGGTATACTCATTTGATAAACTCCACTGAATTTTGATAGACCTGTTTTGCTAATTCTTCCGCATTTTCCTGCCGCAAAAGAGCAATTTGCTTTGCTTGCTCTATAACTCGCCACGGATAATTTGCCTGAAACGGCGCATCAGTTTCAAATAATAACTTATTTTGAGGGATAAGATTGAGAATCTCCTTAGCTTTGGGCGTTTTCAGCAAACCCGCACCTACGCCGATATATCCGCCTTTTTGAATAATTCTCTTCAAAAATTCCGCCTTGTCATTAAATCCGTGGATGACAAATTTTTCAGGTAAATCATCCCAAAAATCTTCCATGAGTGAAACCGCTTTAACCGCATGAATAATCAAAGGTCTTTGAAACTGATGAGCTAATTTAATCTGCTCGGCAAAAAGGCTTTCCTGTTTTTCAATTTCAGGCTTTAACCCATCTAGCCCACACTCCCCGACAAGAGCATAAGGAAATTTTTGCATTTTTTCAATCAGACGATTTTGCCAACCTGTTTTAACGGATGTCGTATACCACGGGTGCAAACCGAATGCGGGAACAATTATCTCGGAAAATTGTTTTGACAGATGTTCTATTTTATCCCAATCTTCTTCTTGAGCGGCGACACAAACCAATTTTTCCGCCCCTTTTTCTTTGGCGCGATTGATAATCTCCGTTGCATTATTTGACTTATCGTCTTGCAAATGAATATGGGTATCGATAAACTGCATTTATTGTTGTTCCGTTTTATTTGACAAGGATAATAAGCTGTTATGAGCATTTTGACAAGACCAATTTTAGAAATCAATCTCAATAATTTAGTGGCTAATTATAAATTATTGCAGCAATTGGCACCTCGTGCCGAGGCTGCCGCAGTTGTTAAAGATTGTGCTTATGGTTTGGGCGATATTTTGGTCGCGCAAACACTTTATGAGCAAGCCAAATGCCGATGTTTTTTTGTGGCTCACGGCGTGGAAGGTGCTAAAATCAGAGAAGTTGCGCCTGATGCCCGAATTTTTGTTTTACAAGGTATCGGAGAAGACAGTCTGGATGATTTTATTTCAGCTCGATTAATTCCCGTTATCTCCTCAAAAGAAATGCTCGCATTTTGGAAAGAACACAAAATTCCGGGAATTAAACCGGCTATCCAGATCGAAACAGGGTTGAATCGTCTGGGGTTTCGTGAACATGATTTGGCGCAGATGAATCATGAGGATTTGCACGAATTCGGAACCGTCTTGTCTCATCTTGCTTGTGCAGATGAAAAAGATCATTTTATGAATCAGCATCAGTTGGATATGTTTATTTATCTTAAGGAAACTTATTTTCCTAAGCTGGAAGCCACATTATCCGCTTCTGACGGAACGTTTTTGGGTAAAGAGTATCAATTTGATATTGTTCGCTTGGGTGCTGCAATGTATGGTATTAACACTGCACCTTATCGTGAAAATCAGATGAAACCCGTCGTTAGGGTTAAAGCTCCGGTTTTAGAAATTGCTAACCTTCCTAAAGGCGAGTTTGTCGGTTATTCAGCGACTTATCGCGCAACGTCAAATCGTAAAATTGCGATTGTTTCCATCGGATACGGTGACGGTATTCCACGCTCTCTTTCCAACACGGGAAAAGTCTTTTTCAATATGTGCGACAAACTTCACGAAGCGCGAATTTTAGGGCGGATTTCAATGGATAACATTATTTGCGATGTGACGGATATTGATAATCTTCAAATTGGCGATATGGCTGATATTATCTCTGATTATTATACACTTGATGATATTGCCCGGGATGCACAAACAATCAGTTATGAAATTTTATCCCGTGTCGGGAAAAATCCTCGTTATTTCCGTAAAATTAAATATCCGGAAGTCATTGATTTTTAATTTTTTTGCCATCATCTCGCTCTTAAGTGATATTTTGCAACTAAATTTAAAAATATTATTGTATTTTTCTTCTAATCTGCTATTTTCGCAGAGGTTAAAACTTTTATTTAGGACATATAAAAATGCTTGATATTAAATTTATTATCGAAAATAAACAACTTGTCCGCGAAGGCTTGGACAAGAAAGGCTATACAAATATTGATTTGGATAATTTAATATCAGTACACTCCAGTTTGACTAAGCTTAAAACATCCTCACAGGCTTTAGCTGAAGAAAAAAACAAACTCAGTAACTCAATTAAATCTGCTTCTAACGAAGAACGGCCGGCTATTATTGCCAAAAGTAAAGAAGTTGGTGAAGAACTGAAAAAAGAATTAGCTGAACTTGATGAATTACAAGCAAAATTTGACGATATGATGCTCAGAATGCCAAACCTGCCAAGTCCTCAAGCTCCTCAAGGACCAGATGAAAGCGGTAATGTCGTTATTCGCAAAGTCGGTGACTTACCAAAGTTTGACTTTACCCCGCGTGATCATATCGAATTGATGGAAATTAATGACTGGGGCGAGATGGATCGTATCACCAAAGTTTCAGGCGCCCGCACTTATGCTATTAAAAATGAACTTTCCCGTTTGGAACTGGCTATCCATATGTTGGTTTTGGATAAGTTAGCCGCTTATGGATTTACCACAATTACTGTTCCATCTTTGGCTAAGCAAAAACCTTTGTATGGTATGGGTTATTTACCGTTTTCCGGTGATGAAATTTATTATATGCCGGCTGATGATTTATACCTCTCAGGAACAGCTGAGCTTGTTTTGAACTCTCTGCACGCAGATGAAATTTTGAATGAAAATGATTTACCGATTACTTATGCCGGATTTTCACCATGTTTTCGTCGTGAAGCCGGTGCTGCCGGTAAAGATACACGCGGTCTGGTTCGGGTTCACCAATTTATGAAAACAGAGCAATTTGTCATTTGCAAAAACGATATCAATGAAAGTGAAAAGTGGCACCAAAAACTTCTCAATATTTCTGAAGAAGTTTTACAAGATTTAGAATTGCCTTATCAGGTCTTGGATATTTGTACCGGTGATATGGGCGCACCGAAATATCGTCAATATGATTTGGAGGCTTGGGTTCCGTCACAAAATTGTTATCGTGAAACGCACTCTTGCTCTAACATTACCGATTGGCAAGCCAGACGCACCAACTTGCGTTATCGTGATAATGCTGACGGCAAGGTTAAATTTGCTCATACTTTAAATAATACCGGTATTGCCACACCACGCGCATTGGTTCCATTTATTGAATGCCACCAAAATGCAGACGGAACGGTTAATATTCCGGCTAAATTACAACCTTATATGAACGGTAAAACCAAAATCGGTAAAAATGCTTAAAAATAAAAAGCAGAATCTGATGATTCTGCTTTTTATTTCATTTAAGATATTCCACATCCTCCCACTCTTCACGGGAACCTTCCGGATAGAGTGTTAGGTTGGAGAGCATATACGTGTGCTTTTCTACAAAATCGACACGAATTTTCTCTTCTAAGCGATTCAGTTCAATCAAATCTCCGGGCATAAAACAACCTAAAGGTTCACCTGGCGTCTCAAGTTGTTCTTCTTGAACATCAACAAACAACTTGTGCTTAAATGTTTTTTTCTCTTTTCTCTCGTATTGGGCATCATTTTCATCATGATACTCAAATACCTTACTCTCACACTCCATACGGATGGATATGAGATTCTTATCAACCCCTAAATGTCTTAATCTCCCGATAAATGACACACAATATAACTTTTCCATAGGCAAATTTTTTTAATAATGAATAATAATATCATTTGTTTTTCTGATATATCACGCACTTATGTATTTTGCAAGATAAATTTAGTCTATAATTGTCCAAGGGCTAATTCAACCCGACGCAAGGTCTCTTCTTTCCCTAAAACGACAGCTAATTCAGTTGCTCCTCCGGGGGTAGTTTCCTTACCGCTTAAAGCAATACGAACCGGATATAAAATCTGCCCATTTTTCATTTCTTTGGCGGCGGCAACAGCCTTTAAGCATTCAAACAAAGCCTCATTTGTCCATTCGTTCTGATTCTTTAAGGCTTCATAGGCATATTGCAGAGCAAGTTTGGCAACCTGTTCATCCGTTTTCATTTTCTTATTGACGAACAACTCATTACCATAAGTCGGTAAAGTCTCAATAAAATCAACATTGTCAATAATATCTTGCAGGGTTTCAATACGCGGTTGTAAAACTTGGCTCAGTGCCTCAAGATTGACTTTACGGGTCAAGGCTTTTGCATAATAAGGTAATGCAAGTTTATGAAACTCTTGCGGATTTAAATTACGAATATACTGACCGTTCATCCATTTGAGTTTTACACCGTCAAAAATCGCCGGTGATTGGTGCAACCTTTCCGCCGTAAAACATTTTTTCAGTTCCTCTAACGAGAAAATTTCCTGCTCGGTTCCCGGATTCCAGCCCAGTAAAGCAATATAGTTCAAAATCGCCTCCGGCAAATACCCTTTGGCAACCAAATCTTGGAAAGAAGCATCGCCATTGCGTTTGCTCAATTTATGTTGCGCATCTTTCATAACCGGCGGAACATGGACGTAAATCGGCGGTGTCCAGCCAAATGCCTCGTAAATCAGGTTATATTTCGGGGTTGAAGAAATATATTCATTACCGCGAACAACATGGCTGATTTCCATTAAATGGTCATCAACAACATTGGCAAAATTATAGGTCGGCATGCCGTCAGATTTGAGCAAGACACCTTCATCCAGTTCATCATAGTCAATCTCTATATCACCATAGACAACATCATGAAATTTCGATTTGCCGGTTTTATTGATGGTTTGACGAACGGTGAACTTTTCCCCTTTGGCAATACGGGCGCGAGCTTCTTCTTTGCTGATAAATTTGCAGGGATCCTTAAACTTGGCAAATTTAGAGGCTAAATCTTCCTCTTCTGCCTCCTCTTCATCACCGGTATCAGCGCAGAAACAATAGTGCGCCCCACCCAAATCAACTAATTTGTGCGCATACTCTGCATATATGGCTTTACGCTCCGACTGCACATAAGGTCCGAAATTGCCCCCAATATCCGGTCCTTCATCCCATAGCATACCAACACGTTTCAGCGTTGCATAAATGATGTCGGTTGCTCCCTCAACGTAGCGTTTTTGGTCGGTATCTTCAATGCGCAGAATAAAATCCCCGCCTTCGGCTTTGGCGATTAAATATTCATACAATGCCGTTCTCAGGTTTCCTATGTGCATATAGCCGGTTGGGCTTGGTGCAAATCTGGTTCTTACTTTCATTTTTGTTTCCTTTACATTTCTATCAAAACTTTGGCGGCAGCACGCGCCTCATCTGTGATTGTCTCACCGGCCAACATACGCGCTACTTCCTCGTGTCTTTCTTTATCATTAAGCTCTTTAACACCAGTCGTCGTTACATTATTTTCGGTTGTTTTTTCAACCTTAAAATGATGGTTTCCTCTTGCGGCAACTTGTGGCGAATGCGTCACAACTAAGACTTGGACGGTTTGTGCCAGACGCGCTAATCTCTCTCCAACTGCCTGCGCTGTTGCGCCTCCGACACCGGCATCAACTTCATCAAAAATCATGGTGCCTATCTGTGAGCTCTGCGCCAAATTGACCTTTAGTGCCAACATAAAACGCGCCAACTCACCACCGGAGGCAATTTTGTTCAGCGGTCCTTGCGGCGAGTTCGGATTGGTTGACACCGTAAACATCACATTATCAAATCCTTTTATTCCCCAACTTGACTCTTCCTCCTTTTCAACCACCGTAGTAAACTTGGCTTTTTCCATTTTTAAGGGTTTTAGTTCAGCCATCACTTGTTTATCTAGCAATTGAGCTGCTTGTTGTCGACAAGAGCTTAATGTATTGGCCTCCTTGATATAATTCAGCTTGGCTTGTTCTTCTTCTCGGCGTAAGTTATTCAGCCCCTCTTCGCCGCACTCAAGGCTTTGTAATTGTTGCTCAAATTTTTGCAAAATCTGTGGAAGATCAGCTATTGCAGACTGGTGTTTGCGGGCAATACCACGAAGCGCAAATAAACGTTCCTCAATACTTTCCAGTTCATTTTGATTCATAGAAATACCGGAGGCTAATTCTTCCAATTCATTGACACTTTCGGAAACATCTATCGCAGCTTGTTCCAACATATCAGACAAGACTTTATACTTATCGTTTACCAAAATATTGACTTTATCAATAGCATTTTGCGCTTGTCTTAAAGCCCCTTGGACATCTGCACCTTGCGTTAAAGCACCATAAGCATAATTGATACTTTCAACAATCTTTTCTGCATTCATGAGTTCTTGTCGCCGTTGGCTTAAGATTTCTTCTTCATTTTCCTGCACATTCATTTTGCGTAATTCATCCACCCAGTGACGCAAATTTTCTTCATCTTCTTTAGCTTTTAGGATATTTTTTTCCGCTTCAGTACGGGCATTTTTAGCTTGCTTGTAGCAATTATACGCAATCATAACTGTTTCCAACTTTTCTTTATAATTGCCATAAGCATCTAAAATATCTAAATGATTTGCCGGATTTAGCAACCCTTGATTATCAAATTGCCCATGTACCTCAACCAGAAATCGACCAATTTCTTTCAGTACTTTGACCGACACCTGCTGATCATTCAAAAAGATTTTACCTTTTCCATCCTGAGATAAACTGCGTTTGATAATAACATCATCTTCAACCTCTAAATCATATTCATCTAAAAGGCGTTTAAACTCCTGATTCTTCGGTAATGTAAATGTTCCGATAACAGATAATTTTTCTTCACCTTGGCGGATGAGTCCGGTCTCAGCACGATTTCCCAGCAATAATCCTAACGAATCAAGCAAAATAGATTTACCAGCACCCGTCTCTCCTGTCAAAACACTTAAACCGGACTTGAAATCCAAGTCCAGTTTATCAATAAGCACAACATTGCGGATTGACAGGGATGTCAGCATTTCCGTTCAACCTTATTTTTTAGACACCAATTTTTTCGCTTCTTTACTCCAAGAACTATCCGGATAATTATAAATCAGTACCTGAGCTGCTTTTCCTGCTTCATCATTTAAGCCCATAATAGTATAAATTTCGGTTTGGCGATAAAGAGCCTCCTCAATATGAGAGGTAGTTTGATATCTGGTTACAACTTCTGAAAAACGATTGAGAGCAGATAAATAATTCTGTTGTTTCAGATAATATCTTCCGATTTCCATTTGTTGACCGGCTAAATGATCTATTGTTAAATCCAATTTTGCTCTTGCGTCCTTAGCATAATCACTATCCGGAAACCGAATAATCACATTATTTAAGGCTTCCATTGCTTTTGCTGTTATGCTTTGATCTTTCTCAACGGAGGTAATTTGATCATAATAGCATAATGCTTTCAGATAATACGCATAGGCAATGTCTTTGTTTCCTGGGTGAAATTTAATAAAACGATCCAAACTTATGATTGCATCATCATAAGAATAGTCCTTGTAATAAGCATAAGCTCCCATTAGCTTAGCTTTAATTGCCCATTTTGAATAAGGGTACTCCAACTCTACCTGTTCAAAACTTTTAGCTGCTTTACTATAAGAGGTATCTTGTAATTGATTATAGGCTTGATTATAAAGCTCCTCCGCATTTTCCGGCTCTTTTTGATCGCTCACACAACCGCACAATAAACAGTTTAGACAGACAGCACATAAAATGTTATGAAAATATTTCATTTTTTCTCCTTATCCGATTTGATAATTAGCAGAATCTGCAAACACTAGTTTTAATAACTCATTATTATGGTAATGTCCAGTCTTGTCCGCCTGATATCGACCATAAATTACAAAACCGGCCGTATATAAATCCCCTATAGCATCCAAAACTTTATGATTAACACATTCATTTTTTACTCGAAATCCGCCCTCGTTCAGAATTTTATCACCATCCAACACAACAGCGTTTTCTAAACTTCCTCCTTTAGCCAACCCGATGGAGCGCAGATAATCGACCTGAAATTTTTCGCAAAACGTGCGGCTGGGAGCAATTTGAGAGGCAAAAATCTCCGGCGTTAAATCAGCCTGAAAAACTTGATGTCCGACAATTGGCGAGGGGAATTCAATATTGAAATTAAGATTTAATTTATTTCCCTCAACAGGAGCGAGGCTAACCATATTCCCTTTATCGTCCTGAAAAGAAACTTTTTGTTTGATGCGCAGAATTTTTCGCGGCGCATTCTGCTCAAGTAATTCTACCTCTGATAAAATTTCCCAAAACGGCTTGGCACTACCATCCATTATCGGAATTTCCTGGTTATCGGTCTCAATCAGTACATTATCAATGTGGCAAACTCTAAGTGTTGCCATTAAATGTTCAATGGTACTAACCAAATTGCCTTTTTTATCTCCGAGACAAGTACAATTCCGCGTATCAACAACATTGTTGTACAGTGCTTTAATTTCAGGCTGATCAGCCAAATCAATTCTTTTAAAAATGATTCCCGTATCTGCCGGTGCCGGTTTTAAGACCAACTTGACTTGGCAACCGGAGTGCAACCCTATCCCTGAAACTGTTATCGGATTTTTTAAGGTTTGTTGCTTCATCTGTTATCCTTTACATTAATAAGGCAGTCTATAAGCCGAGTTCTGTCCCTGAAATCAGGGGATAGCTATTCATCTAATCCGATTGTTACCAACCGGCTCGTTGCGACCTACCTCTGGGTGGATTAGGAACACTCCATATAAATATGACTAAAGCCACACTTCCCTAACTTGGTCTTGCATCAGACAGGGTTTACCTTGCCAAAAAACTTTACAGCTTTTGCGGTGAGCTCTTACCTCGCCTTTTCAACCTTACCCGAAAAAGATTCGGGCGGTAACTTTCTGTGGCACTTTCCCGTGGATTACTCCAGCCGGACGTTATCCGGTGTCTTGTTCCTTTGATGCTCGGACTTTCCTCACCCGCGGATTTTCCTTTCCGGAGTGCAGCTATCCGACTGCCTTGGGTGTTAGCATAATACATTCCAAATGAATTTCAATAATTATTCAGATATTCATCATTTTTTTTGATTTTCTGTAGATAAGAATAGACAATCATTACAAGACTCTTCCGAAGAACAAAACAAGAACTCTTAACAAATTACTAAAAAAATCCATTGATTACCATAAAATCCCATGATATACCATATAATATCAATTTTAAGAACGGGATAATTGGTTATGGGAAAGACGTTTCTTTTTTTAGACACCATTACAAATAAGGTCGATGCTAAAGGTCGTGTTTCTCTGCCTGCAGATTATCGAGAAATTGTTAAAGAACTCTCAACAGATATTGTTTGTTATCGTAGTTTAAGTGCGCCATGTATTGAGGGCTGTACAGAAGATTTGCTTGCCAAATTAGCTTCAGAAATAGAGTCTTCCTTAGATTTTTTTTCGCAAACACAAGATGATTTGACCAATTTAATCTTTGGCGATGCGCGTAAATTCAGTTTCGATTCCACCGGACGGATTGTTTTAAGTGAAAAGCTGTTAAAGCATGCGCAAATTACCGATATGGCTGTTTTTGTCGGTAAGGGACGCAAATTTCAAATTTGGAATCCTGAAAATTGGAAAAAAGAGGAAGCTCGGATTCGCTCAGAAGTTTTGAAGAATCGTCCTTCTCTGACTTTTAGTCGGGAGGATAATTGATGCAAGCCTCTTTTGCTAAACATTTTCCTGTTATGTTGCCGGAAGTTCTGGAAAAATTGGCTCCACATGACGGCGAGACTTATATTGATGCGACTTTTGGCAACGGAGGCTATACCGAAGCTGTTTTACAAGCAGCAAATTGCAAAGTTATTGCCATTGACCGTGACCCGACGGTTTTGCCTCGGGTACAAGAATTACAAAAAATTTATGGTCAACGATTTGAATTTAGACAAGGTTGCTTCGGCGATTTAAATCATTTAATTGTGAATGCCGTTAATGGGTTTATGTTTGACATTGGTGTTTCTTCAATGCAATTGGATCAAGCTGAACGTGGATTCTCTTTTTCTAAGCAGGCACCGCTGGATATGCGAATGTCTTGTTCCGGTCAAACTGCGGCAGATATTGTTAATCATATGCAGGAAAAAGATTTAGCAGATTTAATATACAAGTATGGCGAAGAACGTAAGTCCAGACAAATTGCTGCTAAGATTGTTCAATATCGTGCAACTAAACCTATTGAAACAACAACAGAACTCGCAAATATTATCTATTCGGTTATTCATCGCGCACCTCATGCAATTGATCCGGCAACACGGACTTTTCAGGCTTTGAGGATTGCTGTTAATCGTGAATTAGAAGAGCTTGAAAACGGTTTGAATGCCGCGCTCAACCTACTTCAACCAAAGGGAAGAATTGTGGTGGTTTCTTTCCACTCTCTTGAAGATAGAATTATCAAAACTTTCTTCAGAGATAAGTCAGGTAATAATGCCCATGCTTCGCGTTATATGCCGCAAAACACCTTAACCGCTGACGTTGTTTTAACCAATGTTTCTAAAGCGATTTTGCCAAGTGCCGAAGAATTAGCACTTAACCCTCGCTCACGTTCGGCAAAACTGCGTTCAGCACAGAAAAAATAAAACCAGAAAGGAAGGTTATATGACCAGCACAGATACGGCCAAGCTCAGTATTCTTGTGGCTTTAACATCTTTTATCGGAGTCGGAATGTTTGTTCTGAAGAATCAGGTTCAAACATTAGAAGGCGAGCTAAATCGAATTAATTTATCGATTCAGGAAGATGTTAAATCAATCCATGTTTTGCGTGCGGAATGGAGCCACTTAAACTCTCCGCAACGCCTTCGCACCCTGGCTGAAAAACATATTTCTTTAAATCCTGCCCGAGCTGAACAAATTATTAACTTTTCTGAGTTACCATTTGCCTATGAGCAGAACGAATCGGATAGACGATTAATTGCTCAAAGGAACATTAACCGTCAAGCCGAGCATAACCGGCAATTGAAACTGTTGGTCAAAGCTCAGCACTAAAGGACATATTATTTAAACGGGCAAGAAGCAAAATGAGGAAAAAGTATTTTTTCCATAAAGAGAAATCACATTTCTATCAACCCGGTGAAGAAATCAGGGTCAATAGAAAGAATCAGTTGGAGGAAAGAGATTCTCTTAATTCCGTTAAGTCTCGTGTTGTCTTGGCGGCGGTTGCTTTTTGTTGTGTTTATTTAGTGTTAGTTCTGCGTTTATTTGACTTATGTGTTCTTAAGGCGAGAGAAAATTCTGCTGTTTATAATTATAGCCAAGATGAAGAATTCAAGCATATATTAAAGTATACAGAAATGCCGATTATGCGTGCCGATATTCTGGATAGAAACGGTACAATTATTGCCACATCTCTTCCAACCGTTCATCTTTATGCAAATCCCTCAAAAATCCGCCACAAAGTAGAACTCGCACATAAATTAGCAAAGATTATCCCTGATGTTTCTTATGAATCTTTCCTTAAAAAATTAGAGATGAAGGCACGATTCGTTTATTTGAAACGTAATTTGACTCCTTCGCAACAATACCAAATTAATGCTCTTGGAAACCCTTGGTTAGAATTTGAGAAAAGTGAAAAACGTATTTATCCGCATAAAAATCTGTTTGCTCATATTATAGGGGCAACAAACATTGATAATGATGGTGTATCCGGTTTAGAAAAACAGCTTAACAGTCGTCTGACAGAATCTGATATTCCTTTGCAATTAACCATTGATTCCGGCTTACAAGATACGATTAGAGAAGAATTGCTTCAAGCTGTTGAAAAGTTCCATGCCGAAGGGGCATCTGCTATTTTGATGGATGTTCGCAATGGCGAGATTTTAGCCATGCTTTCTTTACCGGATTATGACCCGAATTCTAATAATAATATTTCGGAACGGGCGCAATTTAATTTTACGACTAAAGGTGTTTATGAACCGGGATCCGTCTTAAAAATTTTTAATGCGGCATTAGGATTAGAAAGCGGAAAAGTAAAGGTAACAGATAAATTTGATGCCACACAGCCCTTAAAATTGCGCTATAATGTTATTAAGGATTATCGTGGCGAAAATCGTTGGTTAGATTTGCCTGAAATTATGATTCATTCTTCAAATATCGGTTCGGCCAGAATTGCTCTTAAGGTTGGCAAAGATGAACAACGTCGTTTCTTAGAAAGTCTCGGATTTTTTGCCCCTGTCAAATCAATTGAAGTCGCCGAAAAAGGAATCCCGTTGATTCCGAGTTATAAAAATTGGGGAGAATCCACCGTCGCAACTGTTGGCTATGGCTATGGTATTTCAATTACACCATTACATTTAATTTCTGCTTTTGCATCTGTTGTCAACGGTGGTATGTATTATGAACCGACGTTGGTTAAAAACAATAAAAATACAACCTCTCACCGTACTCTGTCTTATAATACCTCTATGCAAATGCGGCAATTACTGCGCGGCGTTGTCGTTAAGGGTTCGGGCAAGCGTGCAAATGTTGCCGGATATGAAGTTGCCGGCAAAACCGGCACAGCAAATAAACCCGTTAACGGACATTATGTTGATAAAAAAGTTTATACCTCATTTTTGGCAACTTTTCCGGTATCTGACCCTAAATATGCCCTTTATTTAATGTTGGATGAGCCTAAACCGATAAAAGAAACTTGGGGCTTTGTAACCTCGGGCTGGAACACTGTACCGACAGCCGGTAAAATTATCACGGCAATTGCTCCGCAACTTGATTTACCTGCTAATAATGACATTTACGAATCGCGCCACGAGCGTATTATCAATGCCGCTTATACTGTTCGAAAAAATAACAAATAATTGCAAAAAAGATATTGCAGAATCGCATTAGAAGTGCTATGTATCTTCTGTTTTCCGTATTTATTAATTATAATTATTAAAAAAAAACAGAAAGTTATGAGACAACATTTTTTGCCGCTTCTGGTCGTCTGTTTTGTCGGCTGGTTGCTGTATGTAAACAACGTTGATGCGTCAACTGAGAAAAGTTCACGCCAACAAATTTCTCAACAAGTCTCTGCACCTAAGCAGAGTAGTTTAGTTATCACAACAGTTCCTAAAAAACAGAAACCTTCTGTGAAAGAATATGTTGCGACACATCTTGAAAATGACATTGCCGATGCAATAGCTTGTGTGGAAGGGTTCAGAGCTAATCCTTATTATTCAGGTGTATGGTGCGTCGGGTATGGCAGTGGTCGGTATGCTGACGGCTCTGTTGTTACAAAATATAGCCATGCTGTGAGCAGACAAGAGGCTAAGCAATGTGTGATTGCGCATATTAGAAAATATGTGGATCCCGTCATTGACAAGAATGTTAGAAAAAAATTATCCGATGGCGAGCGTATTGCTTGCGCTATGTTCATCTATAATGTCGGAGATGGTGCTTTTGAGAAAAGCTCTTTTTTGCGTTTAATTAACAGTGGGGCTTCTGCACAAGAATGTGCTCAGGCGTTAGCTCTGTTTAATAAGGCCGGCGGATCTGTCAATGCAACATTGCAAAAACGTCGTTGGTTGGAAGGAGCGATTTTCTGTGGGTATATTACGCCTTGTGATATCAGGAAGATGTCGAGCGTTTATCATGCCAATCTTGCAGACTTGTATAATGGATCACAACTTGATTACAGTCATGCGAGCATCAAGAAATTTCTTAAGCATGCTTCTTAAAATTAACAAACCCCGAAGATAGCTTCGGGGTTGTTTTTTATTTATATAGTTTCGGGAGCGGAGAAGTCTGTTTTTTAGATTTTTTTTGCACATTCTGCTCTTCCTTAAAAACTTTAAGAAATTGCGTTTGGTTAAAACCTTCTTCTTTTCCCGAATATAAAGCTTTACTCAAGTTACTCAACTCTTGCTTAAACGCTTTGCTATTACTTTTTTTCCCTAAATCATCTAAATTATGTATTTTTTCATCAGGATAATTTTGGCGTGCCCAAGCTATCAAACTGTCTCTTAATTCTTTAAGATTATTTGTTTTTGCTGCTTTTTCAACCTGTTGGCGATAGTCTCCCTCCGTCATATTAGGGGTCTTTTTACGACCAAACATCAAATAACTCAAAACAACACCGAGAACAAATGCTCCAACTGTCCAAACCCACACAGGAAAGCTCCCTGTCGTTTTTTCGGTCGTTGGTAAAGAAGGCAAATCCGCCTTTTTATTGTCCGGTTGCAATCTTGGTTTCATTGCTTGCCGATTCTCAGCTTCTTGCCCTTTTGTTGATGGTAAAACCTTTAGAGTTTGTGCCGGTAGAGTTGCATGTTCTATTTGTCCGGTATGAATATTATACCAATCAACTGTTATCTCCGGTAACGTTATTTCTCCTGATTTTTCAGGTATATAGACGTTGCCGAATTTCTTAATTGAAATGACTTCTCCCTGATGTTGCGAACTCATCGCTACCGGTTTTTCCGGATATTGTTTAACACCATCAATTTCTGCAAATTTAATATCAGGTAGCTGATTTTCAACAACTCCGGCCGCCTTAAGGTAAACTGAGCGACTGACCGCTTCACCTACCCTAAGTGTCGGGTTTTTATCTTCCCATTCTGCGGACAATATAACTTTTGAGGCCGGAAGCCACCAATATCCGCTGTTTTGAGCCGGTATGGCTCTTACATCAATGTCAATACTCTCCGGACGCAGCACAATCGGATTTCGAGTAGCAAACATATCAGAAAATCCCATATTAAAAAAGCCATGATTAAACACATCATCAAAAGCATCTGCACCACGACGGCTTTTAGTTAAATAATACCCTTGAAACTCAAGATCAGGCGTTTGCAAGAGACCGCTCTTTTGAGGAAACAGAGCATAATGAAATTGAATCTCTCGCAAATGTTGCCCATTGATTACCTTGCTTTCAATCGTTGGTTCTCCCATACTTTTAACAATCCAATCGCGGTTGCCGTTATCAACAATGACCGGTTGCTCCCCGTATAAACCACCGCTATCATAAATGCTAAAAGTATAGTTAATTTGTTGTTGTACAAACGGATTTTTATTATCAACTTCTGCATTGACCGCAAATTTCGGACCATCGGCTGCCGAAGATTGCTGTTTTCCTTGCTGTACCAATTGTGATGAAATAACATTTAATTGAATTGGTTCTGATTTCAGATTATCTAGTTTAATTGCCGGAATTTCAATTTGCCCTGCATTTTTCGGCATAAGAACAATTTGCCACTGCCGACTATGCTTGCTTACGCCGTTGATATAGGTGCTTTGAAAAGCATTGCCGACCGAATAAACCGTGAAATTTTTATCCAATACGCTTAAATCCGGTGACCCGCTAACTTTATCATTATCAGTCTCTAAAGTTAATAAAAATGTTTCTCCTTGAGGAATTTCCGTCCGATTAACGGTTGCCTGCAATTGTTCGGCAAACGCAGATCTTCCTAAAAACAGCGATAAGCCAAGCAAAACATAGATTATTTTTTTCATCTTATTATTTATCCCCTGCATAACGATTTTTAGCATATTCTCTGGCAATAAACGCTCGCAACAAGCCGCCCACATCTTCCGGAATTTCACGGTACTGCATTTCACGCGCTTGTATCTCTTCATTATATTTAGTCTCCCCCTCATTATTTTGCAAGGTTTGTAAAGAATTTTGCTGCTTTTCCTCTTGATTTTGAGGGCTGGTTGCTTGTTTTTGCTGTTGTTGCCGATGATTATTTTCCGTGCCTTGATTTTCTTGTTGCTCCGGAGACGGTTGCTGATTTTGTGAAGATTGATTTTTGCTTTGATCAGATTGGCTGTTTTGCTCTTTATCCTGATTTTGCTCCTGCCGACTTTGCTCCGGTGTCGTCGCTTGTTGCTGGTTTTGCTCTTGTTCTTTATTTTTGTTATCATCATTATTTTGAGAATTTGACGATTGCGGTTGTTGCTGATTTTGTTGTTTTAGATATTCTAAATTAAATTTAGCATCTTCATGTTGAGGATTTTGCCGCAAAACCTCTTCATATTTATTGATTGCCTCCTTTATTTTCCCCATTTTAGCAAGGGCATTTCCCTGATTATACAGACTTTCTGTGTCCTGTGTTTTGTTAAAAAATTGCAGAGCCTTATCATATTCTCCCAAACGATAAAAACTTGAACCTTGCCATTTGGGACTTTTAAATTTTTGTGCGGCTTTTTGATAGTCTTGCTGATTAAACGCACGCATCCCCTCCTGATTAGCGTTAAGAAAGAATCCTGCTTGTGCCGGAAAACTTATTCCCAAAACAAATAGCACCATAAAAATTCCACGGCGAAAAAAGTATAAGCAGCACAACAGCGGAATAAAACAAAGAAAGTAACCATTATCCAACCATTGTGAAATTTTACGATGCGATTTTTTTACTTCTGCAGAAGTTTGTTCTGCTAATTTGAGCCCTAATTCTCCCGCCTGATTTACATTTTGATATATCCCCTGCCCTTGTTTTGCAATTTTTTGCAACTTTTCATTCGGCTCTGAACTGACATTTATAATATTGATATGATATCCTTGTTTTTTAATTTCTTCTGCCTTTTGCAGCGCACGGGCAAATTCTTCCCCAATATCGGCAGCAAAAATCACGATTTGCCCTTTTGACCATCCTCCGTTGCTAAGGCTCTGAGCAGATAATTGCAATGCTCTGTCCAACCTGTCCCCATTCGCCGGCATAATATCAAAATCAATCGCCGATAATAAATTATCAATCAGGCGATTGTCCTCGGTAATCGGCGAAATTAAAAACGGCTCTTCGGCATAAACAATCAGACCGCTTTGCATTTCTCCAACGTTTTTTAAGAAATCTGAAATGGCATATTTCGCTCGTGCCAAACGATTAGGAGAAACATCTTTTGCCATCATGTCGGAAGAGACATTTAGGGCAATCATTATCGGATTTTGCGTATTTAAGCCTTCTGCTTCCTGTTTCATCCAACTGGGACCAGATGCTGCCAAAATTCCTCCTACGAAACCAATTAGACCTAAATAAAAAATAAACTTTCTTTGCCCTGATGATCCTTTAATTAACAGGTATTTCAATAAATTTTTGTCACACACTTTTTCCCATGAAGAGACTGCCTCCAAAGTGTTATGAAAATACCAACAAGTCGCTGCTGCTACAATAAACAGCATTAAACACCACGGTCGCAAAAAATGAAAATTTTGCATAAATGTTTCCATATTATCTCTTCCTTTGCTTTAATATCAGCAGGAATAAGCTGAAAATTATTGCTACCAATAAGGGAATATAATAATACTCTCTGATTTCACGAATATAATTTTCGTCCTGCGCCTGGGGTTCTAATTTGTTAATTTCATCATATACGCGAACCAAGGCTGCCGTATCGTCCGCACGAAAATATTGTCCACCTGCTTCTTCTGCTATTTGTTTCAGCCCCTCCTCATCTAATCCTGAAGGCAAGGCTATTTTATAACTTAAAATAGATTGCATAAAACTACCAACACCGCCAACACCGATAGTATAAATCTTGACTTTTTCATTTTTAGCCAATTGAATCGCCTGTGGTAGACTTAAGTTGCCATCATTGTTCTCACCATCACTTAGCAAAATAATAACTTTATTTTCTTTGTCATCATTTTCACGAATCGATTTAAGAGCTAATCCTAAAGCGTCTCCGATTGCCGTTGAATTTCCGGCCATACCGGCATCCATTGTCATCAGAATATCTTTAACAGCTTGTTTATCATATGTCAGCGGAGCTTGTAAATAAGCTCTCGAGCCAAATAAAATTAAACCGATACGATCATCCCGACGCTTATCAACAAAATCTGCAGCGGCGGCTTTAACCGCTTGCAAACGACTAAGCCGTCTTCCTTGATAACTAAAATCTCTTTCCAGCATGGAGGTAGAAATATCCATAACCAATAGGATATCTC
Source organism: Alphaproteobacteria bacterium (assembly GCA_017477185.1). Classification (GTDB taxonomy): domain Bacteria; phylum Pseudomonadota; class Alphaproteobacteria; order RF32; family CAG-239; genus Scatocola. The sequence goes on from JAFUXF010000021.1 coordinate 36,832, forward strand.
GTCCCTCATTTTTGATTCTTATCGGCTCCCCGACCCATTGCGGACGTGCAGCAGCTAGAACCAGCAAGATATATATCAGACTTAATAAGATTCTGTTTATTGTTATTTTGTGCGTAGAAAAACCACTTTTCACCCACAAACTACCGGATTTAAGATTGATTTTGGATAAATCATCCAAAAATGTTATCCTTAAGGCATCTCCATGTATGCCTTTAGCTGCAGGCAATAACAAATAAATCAAAATAGGCAAGAGTAAGAGGCAAAACGCAAAAGGATAAGCAAAATTTATCATAAATTTTCTCCTATCCATGATTGAGCAAAAGAGGTAATCTCTTGTAAATTTTGCGTTTGATACTTTTGTGATTTTATATTCATATAGGGTGCATTGAGTAAGAGATCTTTGCTTGAAGTGCTTAATTTGACTTGGCTATGCCGTGCAATAAAATTCCACCAATCTTCTCCACTTAAAGCAACAGCTTGCGGATAGCGATAAATACAAATACGCCGCAACAATTCCGAGATGCGTGCAACAGAAGTAATAATCTCATCCGTATCTAATTCTGCCAGAATTTTTAAGGCATATTTTTTGCGGCTTTTTTGCACCCACATTTTATAAAGTTTTACCATAACGACACACAAAATGACGGTAATAACAATAACGTACCAACCATATGCCGGAGGAAAAAAAGAAACGCCTTCTGGTAAGTGAATATCTCGCAATTCCGGTAAATTATCATTCATTATTATACCCTCTTTTGTTTATTATATATGGAACACTCCCAGATATTGCAAGGCGATTATAACAAACAGAATCTGAAAAATTGGTACCAACCAAAAAACAAACTGATAACTTTTCTTGCGATTTTTATGATGTAATATTTTTTGCCCTAACAAAGCACCTGTCCAACCGCCAAGCAATTCCAACATATGTAAATCTTTCTCCGGAATTCGCCATTGCCCGTTAATCGCAGCTCGTTTATCTTTCCAATAAGCGCAAAATGTAAAAATATTAATAAAAATAAAGTGCACAGCCAGAAATAACAACAATGTTTTAAATGTAAAAACACTGGTTCGAAAATAATGTGTCTCCACCCAATAAGCTAACAGCACCATTGTACAGCTGTGTAAAATGTAAAAAACATTTTTTTGCAAAGAGCGCAAAACAAGTAATGCCCCGAACAAAATAACAGAAAAGGTTAAAACCATTGAAATACTCCCTATTGTCCATTTTTGTAACATATTCTTTTATGAAAAAAAAGTATCTTCACGCAAATAGTGAATAACTAAAAAAAGATAATGAGTTTTCAAAAAAACTCTTTATGATATGTGTAGTGAGAATTTGATGAGGTATAACATGAAAAAAATATTTACCTTTGGGGTGGTTTTATTACTTACGGGTTGCGCAGATTTATCTTTTCAGAAAAAGGAAGTTCCTGTTGAACCGGTGGAGACAACGACAATAACCATGCCGGATATGCAGAATATTTATATGACAAAGGCTTATGAAACAGCAGCCACCAGAATTACAAATAAAATGCTTGATGACACCCCAGATTTGTACGAAGTTCAGCCCCGTCCGAAAATTTATATTCGCCAAATCAGAAAAGAAGCTACCGGTTTGCCTGACGGTTTCTATACTGCACAACAAGTCATCAAAGATATTATAAGCGGTTCAGGCACATATACCGTTGTTAATAAAGCGGATGAAGCTGATTATATTTTGGCAACCAGTATTAATCAGTTTAATGTTGATAATCTTCCGGGGATTATCATTAAACAAAGTATCAATGATATATATGACCAACAGCTTCGCGGATGGAATATTGTCATCAAACAAATGACCGAAGATAAAAGTTGGTGGTAATGAGATATCTTGGATTTGGTATAGGTTTGTTAATTTTGTCTTCCACCCCCGTTTTGGCAGAGGTTTTGGAACAAGAGAGTAGCGCGTTAGCTGTTTTTGGGGAGGCTTGCGAAAACAGTAAAGAAGGTGAGCAAAATGCAACCGTTCGTATGAGAGCAACGGATAAGGCGTGTTTTAGTGCCATTAATGCTTTGCCCGAGATTATCAATATAAAAGACAGCTTCGATGATCATGATTTTAATGTTATGATTTATAATATTGTTGACGAATACATCGAAGATTTGACCACAAAAACAACAAAGCAAACCGAAACGCAGGTTTGTGTTGAGGTTTCGGGATATGTTACTCCTGAAAACATAGGAAAAGCTATTGACGAAACCATTAAGACACCGGCTTCGGAGCAAATATTAGCAGATAACGCACAACTTCCTTCCCAAATACCTGAAGACGAATCGTTGGCGATTTCTCAACCGACATTACTTTCTAATAATGAAGATAATGTGGTTGTTCTCAATACTATTTTTGTTCGTCCGACCGAATTTTATAATCACACACAATCAAATTCACATTCAGCAATCTTACGCAAAATTCTGGCACAATCGGATAATGTCCAAATTGTTCAAGATGAAGAAGACGCCAATTTTGTCGTTACTCCTCAGGTTTTAAAAGCAAAAATTGAACCGTTAAATAATGAGACAAATCGTTTGCAAATGGTATTAGCCCTTGAAACTTTTGATCGCCATAAAAACACCACAACGACAGAGCATCAAAATAAATTTGTGCTATTTACGAATGATGATAACGAACAAGAAATTGCAAAAAAACTTTTGACACAACTTTTTGAAAAGAGTAGTTCTTCTTTACTCAAATTAGCTAATAAAAGCAGTCAACAGATTTATCAAAAGCATGCCAAAATGCTATCAGGCAACGATAACTCTACAATTTCTCAGCCACATCAGACCGGTGCCGAGATATTGGATAAACCACAGAACTTAAATTAATTAAATCTTCAATTTTATGCGCTGCACAATAAGTCGAAATTTGCATATTCAGCAAATTTCCGGTTTCTTTATAATTTTTAATACTGTCGTCAACATAAAAAATAAATTCTATATCCGGAAAATCCCTATCGTGGAAAAGATTATAAGAAAAGCCGAGCATGCTGTCTTGAACCTTTTCGATTATTCGATTTAAAATTGCAGGAATGTGTTTCGTGACACCATAATCTTCATTTAATTGAATCCAATCTTGCAGCACAATTTTATCTTTATTTTCGGGAAAATAAATCAGCACTCGCTCTAAGAGAGTCATATTTCCGCTATATATAGCATATTTCAATAAGAGATTTCCATAATTTGCCATATTATTTTCCAAATCAGCAATGTATGATGCCAGAGCAGCTCCTGCCATGTCGGACAAACCTAAATTCATTAAGTCTTTTATAAAAATTTGCTCTGAAGATAAGCGTAATTGTCCTCCTGTTTCCCAAATTCTATATGCTATAGAGCGAGCTCTTTGTCCGCGTCCTTTCATAATTTGTTGATGCATCATCAGTACCAACAAATCCGTATCCGCCTGATTACTTTGAAGCTGAGTGTATAACTGCTGTTCTACATAATTGATATTATCTATATCAGAGTATTCTAAATTTTGCATAAATTGCAATGTCTTATCATAATCGACCAGAGGCATTCTTTTTAAAACATCATTATTGGTATCTGTCATATTGTATTCCTTATTTTTCCAGCATAAATGTTGCCGGCCCGTCATTTATCAGGCGAACTTTCATTTCCGTCTGAAAAACTCCTGTTTCGACATGATGTCCACAGTTTTGTAAATATTGCACAAACTTTTCATACAGTGGTCTTGCCTCTACAGGACGAGCAGCGGTTTCAAATCCCGGGCGGTTGCCGCGTGATGTATCGCCGGCTAATGTGAATTGCGAAATTGCTAAAATCGCACCTCCAACATCTTTGAGATTTAAATTCATTTTACCGTCTGCATCTTCAAAGATACGAAGGTTGCTGACTTTATTAGCCAAATATTCAACTTGTGCAACCGAATCGTTTTTTTGAATACCTATAAAAAGCAGGTATCCTTTTCCTATTTGTCCGACAATCTTATTGTCAACACTCACGGAGGCTTCATCAACTCTTTGTACTAATACACGCATATTTTACCTTTTCTATCCCATTAATGCCAAAAAATGTATGCTATCCCAATTGCGGCACAAATACCGGCTAAATCTGCCAGTAACGCACAAGGAACGGCAGATCCGGTTTTGGTTATTTTAACCGCTCCAAAGTAGACGGCAAGCACATAAAAAGTTGTTTCCGTTGAGCCTTGGATAACCGAAGAAACTAAAGCAGGAAAACTATCAACACCATAATTTTGAATTGTTTCTATCATCATTGCGCGCGCACCACTTCCTGACAAAGGTTTCATCAATGCCGTCGGAAGTGCCGGTATAAAATCATTATTGATATGACACAAAGAAATAATATATTCACAACCGGAAAGCAAATAATCTAAGGCTCCCGAAGTTCTAAAAACGGCGATTCCAACCAACATTGCCACCATATAAGGAATTATTCTAACTGCTGTTTCAAATCCCTCTTTAGCTCCTTCTATAAACACATTATAGACGTTTAGGCGGCAAATCAGCCCTGATGCTATAAAAAGAATAATCATGCCAAAAAGAGCTATATTCGCTAACAATGATGCATAAAGTATTCTGTTTTCCGCATCAAGAGAGGCAAATAAGCAGGATATTCCGACAATAAAAATTAAAAACACACTTAAATACCCTAAGACAGTACGATTATATATCGGTAATTTTTCGGCTATAGCTACACTTATAAAACCAACCAGTGTGGATACGGATGTTGCTAAGAGAATCGGTAAAAATACCATACTCGGCTCCGTTGCACCAAATTGCTGACGAAACATTAAAATGCTTATCGGAATCAGGGTTACCGATGACGTATTAATAACCATAAACAAAATTTGAGCAGACGATGCTTTTTCTTTATGAGGATTCAAATCTTGCAATTGCTCCATGGCTTTAATTCCGATAGGAGTTGCAGCATTATCAAGCCCAAGTATATTTGCTGCCATATTCATCACGATAGACCCCTGAGCGGGGCTATCTGCCGGAATTTCCGGAAGTAATTTACGAAATAGCGGGCGTAAAATTTTTGCTAAGACTTCGGTTAATCCAGATTTTTCAGCTATTTTTAACAGCCCCAGCCACAAACACATCATACCCGTTAAGGATAAGGTAATTTCAAAAGCATTTTTTGACGAATCAAACAGGGTATTTGCTAAATCTGACCATATTTGCACATTACCATTGACAATTGTTTGCCATAGGGCCACAACAAATGCACTTAAGAAAAAACCACTCCAGATAATATTAAGCATTTTACCCTCCTCTGCTTTTTAATAACAGATAATTGCTAATCTTTATTTAATAAAATATTTATATACTGACTTTGTATCTACTTTCTTGGGAGAAATTTTATGTCTGTTGTATTGATTCTCATATTTGTCATTCTTTTGTTTTTGTATAGTTTGTATGTTTCTCTTATTCATAAAAAAAATAAAGTTAAAGAAGCATCTTCCGGCATTGATGTGCAATTAAAAAAACGTTGCGACCTTATTCCGAATCTTTTACAAACTGCCGCTAAATTTATGACTCATGAAAAAGATTTAATGAACGAAATTACGCAATTAAGGACTCAAGCCATAAACGAATCCTTCAAAAACAATCCCAAGCAAGCCATGCAAGTAGAAAATGCTCTATCTGAAAAACTACATTTATTTAATATTTCTGTTGAAAATTATCCCGATTTAAAATCAAATCAAACAATGGTACAGGCAATGAGCGCTATGGAAGAAACAGAAGAAGGTATTGCTGCCGCTCGACGCTTTTATAATTCTGCCGTTAATGATTTGAATAACGCTGTTGAGATTTTTCCAAGCAGTCTTATTGCAAAAGGACTTCATATTGAAACAGCAATGTTTTTTGTTGCTCCAGAAAGGGATAAAAAGCCTATTGATGTGAAAGATTATTTCTGATTATGTTGTGTGATAGTCTTTTTACAAAATACAGGGCTGACTTTGAGGAATATTATTACCAAAAGATATGGCCTAAACTCATTGAAATGGAAGAAAAGCGATTAAGGCAACTTTATCGCTTTTGGATTTTGTTTTTTATTATGTGTTGCGCTCTTCCATGCTTTATTATTTATATGTGGGGAGAGTGGTTATATGTTGCTTTTACTCAATGCAGTGGGAAAGAGCTTGAGGGTATTATCAAATTAGGATTATTACTGATTGCACTTATTGTCTCAATTGTCGGTTATCCGATTGTCTGTTATAAATCTGATGTCAAAAATGCAATTATCAAAGATTTTATTAATTTTTTCGGAAGTTTTGATCATAATATATTTAGTAAAATTCATGATGAAACCATTAAAAAGAGTTTGCTTTTCAATAGCTATAATCGTCATTACGGCGACGATTATTTTTATGGAAAATATAGAAATGTTGATATGGTTATTTCTGAAGAAGAATTAATTTTTAAGAGAAACAAAGGTCAAAATACTGTTTTTGACGGGGTCTTAATTTTATTAAAATTTCCAAAAAATTTTTTAGGACAGACTGTTGTTTTTAAGGATTGGGGATATTTTAATTGTTTTCATAAAACAGCAAAACATTTTGAAAACGTAAAGCTTGAAGATATTATTTTTGAAAAAGAATTTGAAGTTTTTGCTACAGATCAAATTGAGGCAAGAACATTACTTACAACAGCATTTATGGAGCGTATTCTTAAAGTTCGCGATATTTTTCATGGAAAAAAAATTCAATTCAGTTTTTTTGACAATCATTTGCTTATTGCCATTCATACCTCAACAGATATGTTTGAACCTTCGTCTTTATTCAAATGTTCTACGGACAGACGCCCTATTAATAATGTTTTTGAACAATTTTTAGCTGTTTTTGCCATTATTGAATTTTTAAAATTAACACAACAGTAATCTTTTTTTGCTATTCTGGTCTTATATTCTATCTCAGAAAGGATTACGCCATGAAGTTTTGTTCTTATTTTGCAATTATGCTTTTTTTGTTATTGCAGGCACCAATGTCAGCTCAATCTGCCATGACCATGCTCCCCAAAATTGCCGACGATATAGGAACAACTGCAACGCGTAATATTGAAAGTTCAGAACGATTATTTTGCTATATTGTTTCAGGTAAATCTCAGAATTATGCCGGATATACACTTGACGACATGGCTGTTACCGGATTTTGTGGTATTATTGATGATAACCTGAAGGATATGTTATTTGAGCAGCTCTTTATGACACAAGACAACATTGACTTTAATCATTCTGAAAATTGTATGATTCAGCCGCGTGTTTTATTGAGATTTGTCCGCGGTGTTGATAATACCGATGTTTTGTTATCTGCACCTTGCCACTCTATGACTATTTTTTATGGTGGTAAAATGAACACTTACAACATGAAATCTGCCGCACATTTACTTGATACTGTTACAAATGCTTTTCAGACCAGTCAAACAAATTTTGTTTCGCCGGCATTGATTAACCAATTGTTACCAATTGGTGTTCCTCAAACAGCGGGACAACGTGCAGCTTTAGCTCAACCAACAGCAGCTAAGCGTTCTTGGGCGGCACCGGAAAGCTCTGCCTCAAACACTTCGTCTCAAGGTTGGAATACTTTAAATTTTAATAAATAAAAATATTTTTACGAATCCTGCGACATTCTCTCTTGTAATTGCATTTTTGCTGTTTTTTTATGTGATAAATCGCTTTTTTCGGTTTTATTATCTAAAAAATCATATAGTATGTAAGTGTCTGTTTGGGGAAAGAGATTATGGCCGAAGATAACGAGGAAGAAATAGAAGAATCTGAAGAAGTTCCTATTTCTTCAGGTAATATAAAGAAGAAGATTCTGATTATTCTTATTCCTGCAATTCTTTTGATTGGTGCGGGCGTTGCTGCCGTTGTTGTTTTTTTTACCGGAAGTAAAAATCAACAACCACAAGGTTATGATATTGTTACCCAGAAAAATGCTGATGGTTCTGGCGATATTGTTACTATTTTTTATACACTGCCCGAAATTTCAGCAAGATTGCGTACCAGTAATGGTGTTTTTGAAAGCATTCGAATTAAGCTGAACTTGGAGTTGTCTTCTGCTGAAGATGTTATCACAATTAATGCTTTAATGCCAAGAATCAACGATATTATTATTGCTCATTTGGTTGAATTAACCCCTGATGAAGTCAGTGGCTCGGAAGGATTTTACGCTCTTAAGACAGAGTTATTGCATCGTATCAACTTGATGGTTTCTCCCGTAAAGGTTTCCAATGTTAACATTAAAGATTTGAATATTCAGATTACAGATGCTTTAGAGAAAAAAGAGGATTAGGTCGTGAGTGAAGAAGATAAAAAAGAACAAAATCAGCAAGCTGCAAAGCCAGAGAGTAATGGAACAAGCAGTAATAAAGCTAATCTGGATCAATCCTCAGCATTAAATGACAGTGCTAAAATTCTGAATCAAGAGGAAATTGACGCTTTATTCGGATACAGCGATGCGGATTACTTGTCTTCTGACAATCAGACAGGCGTTAAAGCTATTTTGAACTCTTCAATGGCAAGTTATGAACGCTTACCAATGTTAGACATTGTTTTTGACCGCCTTATTCGCATGATGTCAACCTCATTGCGTAACTTTACCCAAGATAACGTTGAAGTTTCTTTGGACAGTATTGAGTCTATGCGGTTCGGTGAGTATATTGATGCCTTAACCCTTCCTACTTTATTAGGTGTTTTCAAAGCGGAAGAATGGGATAATTATGGTTTAATATCTGTGGATTCTTCCTTAGTTTATTCAATTGTTGATGTTTTACTCGGAGGGCGCAGAGGAACGGCGGCTGTCCGAATCGAAGGTCGTCCATACACAACCATTGAATTAAATTTAGTTAAAGAGATGCTTGATATTGTTCTTTCCGATTTGTCAACAGCATTTGATCCGGTTACATCCGTCAGTTTTTCTTATGATAGAATGGAAACTAATCCTCGATTTGCGACGATTACGCGTTTGTCGAATGCGGTTATTGTGGCAAGGCTTCGCGTTGACATGGAAGACCGAGGCGGAAAAATTGATTTAATGATTCCCTATGCAACACTGGAGCCTATCCGTGATTTATTATTGCAAATGTTTATGGGGGAGCGTTATGGGCGAGACACTATTTGGGAAAATCATTTGGTTGAAAGATTATGGAATACAGATTTAGATACGCGTGTTATTCTGAAAGAACGTGATATTCCTCTCGGTGATATTACTAAATGGCAAGTCGGTTCTTTTTTGCCTTTGGATATGTCGCCGCACGATCCGATTAAACTCATTTGTGGTGATGTTGAGTTATTTTCCGGAGCCATGGGACGAAAAGGTGATTCTATAGTTATTAAAATATTAGGAAAGGCTAATAGTAATGGATAGTCTGGAATTAATCATTAATTTGCTTATTATCGTTTTGCTGGTTCCTACGATTATTTATGCGTATAAACTCAATAAAAATTTGACACTTCTTCGAGAAAATCAGAATAGTTTAGCACGCTTGGTTTCTTCTTTAAATGATGCTACGGTAAAAGCTGAAAACTCTATTCCAAAACTAAAAGACGTTACTGAAGTTTCTTCGCAAAATCTGCTTAATGTTGTTGACAATGCCAAATCATTAAAAGAGGATTTGACCTTTATTAATGAGCGGGCAGATAATTTGGCTGATCGTTTGGAAAACGTGATTCATGACGGCAGAAACTTAAAAAACAGTTCATCTTTTGATACTGAGGAAGCTCAACAAAAACAAAGCCAAGACAAATCCCAAGCAGAATTAGAGTTATTGAAAGCATTACGATCAATTAAATAGGGGACTCAATGTTTAAATCTCGACACATACGCATTCTTCCGATTTTTATATTCTTATCATCTCTTTTGCTGACTATTCGGGTGACGAATATTATAGAATCGTTACGGCATAATGAGTTCCCTAAATTCGGTATCGGGGAAATTCAAGCAGCAGAAACCGTAACACCGGAAGCTGCGGCATTGAGTTCGACCCTTCAGTCTTCAGACTTGAAAGATAAAGCTCAGAACTCATCTAAAACAGAAAATTCAAGTAGTGAAGATAATGAAGATTCAAATAAGACAAGTTTTACGCCTGCTGAGGTTTTGATTCTTCAAGAATTAGCAGAACGACGTGAAGCACTTGACCTGAGAAGTGCTGAAATAGATAAGAAAGCCTTACAGTTAAAAGTTTCGGAGCGTGAAATCGATAAGCAATTGAAGCAACTACAGGAGTATGAACAAAAACTTAAAACATTAATTCAGGAATACAATGCTAAAGAAAAAGAAAAAATAGCTTCTTTAGTAAAAGTTTATACCAGTATGAAACCTAAAGATGCTGCTCGTATTTTTGAAACTTTGGATTTAGAAGTTACAGTTGCTTTGTTAAAAGAAATGAAACCTTCGGCGTCATCTGCTATTTTAGCACAAATTACACCTGCTAAAGCTAAAGCAATTACAGATAAAATTATAGGAAATGCTTTTTGATTTAGGGAAGTTCATTGAAAAAGGATAATTCACATAGTTTTATATTCCGTTCAGCATTTTTGTTGAGTATTGTTTTATGCTTGCTTATTTATTCATCTCAAGGTTTTGCACAGATTAACTTGAGCAATTTTACCGAACAGTTCTCGCCTCAAAGCACTAAAAATATTCTCTTAAAATATAGTAAGCAACCATCAAGCGATCGTTTTATTTTTGAGTTTCCCAACAGTTATAAAGTTCCTTATACGGTGACCAGTGATAACAGCAGCACTAAAATTGTTTTTTCGCGTGTTTTTAGGTTTGACACACAAAATCTGACTTCTTTTTCTCGTTATCCGCAAATTTCACAAAGGGAATTACCTGAAAATCAACTAGAAATTACATTTCCTCTTCCCCTAAAAACCTCTGCTGAACTTGAAAACTCAATTATTTTAGAGCTTTCTGAAGATGCACAAAATTCGTCACAAGCAAAGCAACAAGCTGTCAATCCGTTACAAATTTCCAGCCTTGGTTTTTCTTGGAACACACCGGTTGCGTTAGCTGTCTTTAAGAGAGGGCGTTATTTGTGGATTGTATTCAACCAGTATCAACCAATTAAAACGGATGATTTGCTTAAGAGTGCTGGCCATATTGTCAAAGACATCATTCAACTGCCGCATACCGCAGCTACTATTTTGCGGATTGAAGCTGCAGGTGAGTTGTACAGCGAAGTTCGAAAAGAAGGTTTGCTATGGATTGTTGATTTGTATAATCAAAAAACCGAACGAAATCTTAAACCAATTACCATTAATACAGATTTAACATTGCCAATTAAGCCATTTTTACAAGTCAATCTTCCACATACAGAGGACATCTTCAGTTTTCTTGATCCGGATATCGGAGATATCATTATGGCGATTACAAGTTCAGATCCGGGGTATGCCTTTTTGGACGGATACAAATATCCTGATTTTGAATTTTTGCCGAGTTCACAAGGTATGGCCATTAATAGTGATGATTTTGGCATTAGTATTATCCGAAACACTGTCGGGTTTATTGTACAAACGACGCAACATCCTTTAAATATATCAAAGAATCTGGAACAAAAAAAGCAATTAGAAGGAATGAAAAATCGTAGCAATGAAATAAATTTGACAAAAGAACTTACCGTCCCGATTATCAAAAAATCTTTTGAAGCAAGTGAAAAGTTCCTTTTAAATAAAATTAAATCGGCAGTGCCGGATGAGGTAAGTGCAACACAATTAGAATTAGCAAAATTTTATTTGTCTCACGGCTTGGGGTCTAATGCTTTGGGACTATTACAAAATATTCGATTACACTTTATTCGGCAAAAAAAAGAAATTCCCGCGCAGATCACAGCTCTTACAGGGGTTGCTTCCTTTTTAATGCAACGGTACGATACAGCTTTTGAGATTTTTGGAAAGCCGGAATGTGCCAACATTCCGGAAATAGAGTTATGGAGACATCTTTCTGATTTGGATAAAGAAAGAAATCATGCGCCGGATATTGCCAAGAATATTCACTTTATTTTTAATTATCCGACTGAAATCAAAAAACGATTGACTTTAAGAGGGCTGGCTTATGCTATTGACAAGCAAAATGATTCTTTAGCTCAAAATTTTATCAATATTTTGAAAGAATTGCCGATGAATAATGAGCTTTATGCGGCTCTTAATTATTATGATGCCGAAAAAATTCGCCTTCAGGGATTTATTCGTAGCGCCCTACCACAATATAAAATGGTAGCTCTTAGTTCTTCAAATTTATATTCTGCTTTAGCACGTTATCGAATAGCTACTTTTAATAGTAGTCTTGTGGATGTAAAACTCAATCGCATTATTTTAGAATTTGAGCGTTTACGTTTTTCGTGGGGAGAAAAAAGTTTTAAAATTCAAATATTAAATCATCTCGTTGACTTATACCTTAAAAATACTGATTTTTATATGGCATTAAAGACACTTCACGAGATGGGTGAACTATCATCCTCACAAAAACCGATAATAGAAAAACGGATGGTTCAAATTATGGAAGAAATATATTATTATAATAATGATAATCAATTCAGTCCGATTAAAGCATTGGCATTGTTTGATAATTTTGGATATTTGATTGAAAGGAGTCCTTATCAGACGGCCATTATCATTAAATTGGCTGATCGGTTGGTTGCTATTGATTTATTAGATAGAGCCTATAAACTTTTAAATGATTATCTTTTACAACATCGTAAAAATTTATCGCATGAAGAAATCAGTGCGATGGGCGGACGACTGGCTCTGATTGATTTATTTAAGGATAATACCAATACAGCCATACAAAATCTTTATGATACGGCCTATTCTGATATTTCAGAAACATTAATGTTGCAGCGTAAGATTATTGAGGCAAAGGCTTTAGTGCAGGAAGGATTTTCAGATAAGGCTTTAGCTTTATTAGCCGGAAACAATAGTAAAAATGCAACACTTTTGAAAGCTGAAATTTATTGGGCTGCTCAACAATGGGATGAAGCCTCTGACGCAATTCGATTACTAGTAGAAAGGCCTGAAAAAGATAAACCTTTGTCGGAAGAGCAAATTCGTTATGTTTTAGATTGGTTAACAGCTCTAAAGTTGGCAGGAAAAGAAACCATTATTGTTAGAATCAGAAACACTTTCTTGCCTTATTTTGAAAAGACACCTTATGCGAGTTTGTTTAATGTTTTATCCGGACATTTGGAAGAAGATACCATCAGCTTGAAAGATATTGATAAAACGATTCAAAATGTTCAAGCGTTTAGTGATTTTGCCAAACAGTATACTCAATCTTTATTAAATACAAAACCTAAAAAGAATGACAATTCAGTGCAATAAAATACAGCTTATCAGCCCTTTTGAACCTTCAGGTGACCAGCCTGAGGCTATTAAAGAGTTATGTGAAGGGCTAAAGCGCGGAGACAAAAGTCAGGTTCTGCTTGGGGTTACCGGAAGCGGAAAAACATTTACCATGGCTAAGATTATTGAGCAAATGCAACGCCCTGCTCTGATTATGGCTCCCAATAAAATTCTGGCAGCTCAATTATATAGCGAAATGAAGGAGTTTTTTCCGCATAATCACGTTGAATATTTTGTTTCTTATTATGATTATTATCAGCCAGAAGCCTATGTTCCCAAAACAGATCTCTATATTGAAAAAGATTCAGCCATAAATGAGCAAATTGACCGAATGCGTAATGCTGCAACGCGTAGTTTGCTGGAATATAATGATGTTATTATTATTGCCTCTGTTTCATGTATTTATGGTTTAGGAGATGTTGAATCTTACGGCAGTATGACATTAAAACTTACTAAAGGAGATGTGATTGAACCACCGGAGATTTATCGTAGATTGGCGGAATTACAATATGAACGCAACCAAAGTAACTTTATTCGTTCAACCTTTCGTGTTAACGGAGATACTTTGGATATTTTCCCTTCACACTTAGAAGACAGAGGCTGGCGTGTTTCTTTCTTTGGCGATGAAATTGAAGATTTGTACGAATTTGACAGTTTGACCGGTAAAAAAATTGAAAACTTAGAAACAGCAACACTTTATCCGGCGAGCCACTATGTTACACCTCGTCCGACGATTGCCCACGCTATGGAACAAATAAAGGAAGAGTTAAAAGAAAGGGAATCCTTTTTTATTCGTGAGAACAAACTCCTTGAAGCACAGAGAATCGGGCAAAGAACCAGATTTGATTTAGAAATGCTGGAAACGACCGGTCATTGTAAGGGAATAGAAAACTACTCTCGTTATTTAACAGGTAGGAATGCCGGTGAGCCTCCTCCGACGTTATTTGAATACTTACCGGAAAATGCAATTGTTTTTGTTGATGAGAGTCATATTTCTATTCCACAAATCGGCGGAATGTTCAGGGGGGATTTTAATCGCAAAAGTACATTGTCTGACTACGGTTTCCGCTTACCCTCGTGCATAGATAATCGTCCTTTAAAATTTGAAGAATGGGATAAAATGCGCCCTCAGAGTATTTTTGTTTCTGCCACTCCCGGAGATTGGGAGCTAGCGCAGAGCAAGGGCGTTTTTGCCGAACAAGTTATCCGCCCGACAGGATTAACTGATCCGATTTGTGATGTTCGACCTGTCGATAATCAAATCGATGATTTAATGGAAGAATGCCGTAAAGTTGTCGCTCAAAATGAGCGTGTATTGGTCACAACACTCACAAAAAAAATGGCGGAAGACTTAACGGAATATTTGGCTGAAAATGGGGTTAAAGTCCGTTACCTACATTCGGATATTGATACCTTAGAGCGTATTGAAATTATCCGTGATTTGAGGCTTGGTGTTTTTGATGTGTTAGTCGGTATTAACCTGTTGCGTGAGGGATTGGATATTCCGGAGTGCTCATTAGTAGCCATTTTAGATGCTGATAAAGAGGGATTTTTACGCTCGCAACGCTCTCTCATTCAAACAATCGGACGCGCCGCCAGAAATGCTCATGGTAAAGTTATTCTTTACGCTGATAAAATGACAGATTCAATCAAGAATGCTCTTGATGAAACAAATCGACGTCGGCAAAAACAAATACAATATAACATTGAGCATGGGATTACTCCTCAGACCATTAAGAAGAGTATTTCTTCAACTTTAAACGAGATGACAGAAACTGATTTTGTTAAACATGACAGCGACACGAAAAAACTCGAAGACATCAAGAATATCGATAAACTCTTACGCGATTATAAAAAGAAAATGCAAGATGCCGCTGCCAATTTGGAATTTGAAACAGCGATGGTTTATCGCGATAAAATCAAAGAGCTTGAGAAGTTAGGGTTAAAGACTTTATAATAAGAACTACTGATTGCATAAGAAATTCTTGATTCTTTCTTTTAAAAAGATTATATGTAGTTCATCATCAAAATATTATTGCGTATGAATTTTTATGAGAAACCGCTCCGCGACCTTTCAGAAAAGGAGTGGGAGCAAATCTGTTTAAGGTGCGGAAAATGTTGCATGTGCAAATATCGTGGAGATAATGTTATTCATTTTTCCAATCATATGTGCCGCTTTTTCGACATCAAAAAAGGAATATGTTCTTGTTATAATGACCGCATAGACACGGCAAAAGGCGAATGCGTCAAGGTTGATATGGATTTACTGGAAAATCATTTGGAATTTCTGCCACCGGACTGTGCCTATCGCCGTTTATATGAAGGTCGCGGCTTACCGGCCTATCATCCATTACTAACAAGAAATCCTAACTCTGTAATTGAAGCAGGACAAACCGTTATGTCTTTGCCGATTGTCTCAGAAAATGCAAGAGAAAAAGCTTTAGATACTCTTTTAAGGAATATCGTAAAATATCATTGGACAAGAGCTAAATTTACTCAAAAATTAGCGATAATCAATGAAAAATATTCTTTGAAATGGCTTGAAACTTATCCTTTGCCCTCTCAGTAAAAATGCCCTTCCTTATGGAAGGGCATTTTTTTACATTTTATTAACGTTAATTTTTTTAACTTTGGCCTTTTCAGTCTGAGATTTAGGAATTTCAATCGAAAGCAATCCGTCATTATATTTAGCATCAGCCTTATTATAATCTAAATCCCATGGCAAAGGTATCGTCCTTTTAACCATACCATAATATATTTCTGAAAAATAATTATCGCGCATACCGTGTTCTGTTGAACATTTTTTCTCGCCACTAATCGTTAGATAACCATCTGAGGATATTTGCAAATCAATATCTTTAGCATCAATTCCAGGTAATTCGGCAGAGACAGTTACAGCATCTTTCGTTTCCGCAACCTCTATTTTGGGAGCAATATCTGCCGCTTCTGTCGCCAATGGTGTTTCGGATAAATTCCAAAAATGTTGCAAAAAATGTTTTAATTCACTGGAAACAGGAACATGAATCGGAATATTACGCGCTGTTTGCGCTGCCGTTTCCGTACTTGATAAATCAGTTCTCATTTTATCTCTCCTTATTATATTTAACCACTTTGAGAGATAGTGCCGAGATTTTATCTTTCTATATAGCTAATGGTCTATTTATAACCCTTTTTGCGCACGCTTATTTTTCCATTTCAGCTTAGCATAAAGACGCATATCCGCCACCTGATCGGTTTCATCCAAAATTTCTTTACCCAGAATCGTCTCAATAATATCTTCAAGAGTAATAATTCCAACCCAGTTGCCAAAAGCATCAATAACCAATGCCATATGGTTATGATCTTCGAGCATAGAATTTAATACATCTTCCAAATGTGCCTCATCTGAAAATGAGCGCATCGGACGTGCATATTGCTCCACTTTATCAGAATCGTTATGTGCCTTATAAGAACTCGATTTATGAATATACCCTGAAAAAATTTTTTCTTGTTCATCTATAATCGGAAAACGAGAAAATGGGGTTTTACATAAAAAACAATCAAACTCGCCAATTGTCATCTCCGGTTTGACTTTATGCACCACTGTACGCGGCGTCATTACGTCCCCGACGCTGACTTCTTGCAGTTTGATAATGTTATTGATAATACGAAACTTGGTATCATCTAACAAATTTTGGTCCCGTCCGATTTTTGCTAAAGCCTTGATTTCATCTTTAACATCAGAGTATTCTGACTTACCAAACAACCCCATGATAAAGTTGGAAATATAAAGTACCGGTCTTAGCACAAAAACCATTGTTTCTACGATTGTGCAAACGGCAGGAATCAGTGAACGCCAATACTTTGAGCCGATTGTTTTCGGCATTATCTCAGATAAAACCAAAATAGCGACAGTCATAATTCCGGATGCAATTCCTAAATAAGCGGAACCGTATAATTTTGTCACTTGAGCGCCGATACCGGCAGCACCGACCGTATTGGCGATTGTATTTAAGGTTAAGATAGCTGCCAATGGGGTATCCATATTTCGTTTTAATTTAGAAACACGTTTATACCAGCGCGGATTTTTCTCCTCCAACTGAGCAATGTAACTTGGGGTAATAGATAAAAGTGATGCCTCGGATACAGAACAAATAAAAGAAATAGCAATTGCCATTGCGGCATAAAAAAATAAAAGAAACATATCTTAGATTTTAAGAACCTTCTGCTGTTAATCAATAGGAGTTAACATAATGTATATACAACAAAAAGTAAAGAGATATTACAGAATAATCTGCCACTTCTTTTGCTGCTTATAATTTTCATCAAACAGTACATCCGCCATATATTTCGCAACGACTACATTACTAAATTCGGTATGTGCTTTATGATGCCCATTTGCTGCAATTTTCATTCGTTCCTGTGGATGATTTTTGTAATAACATACTTTATCAAAAAATTCCTCTCGCGTTTCATAAAAAACAGCTTCTTTCTCACTAAATAAGTCCTGAAATCCGTTACGCTTATCCAGAAGCACCAATTGCCCGTTTGCAAAAGAATGGATCATTCTATCTGAACTATAAAGATAAATATCATTCATTCGACTTAAATTCAGCCCCATTGCCGTTTGTCCCAGTGCATGCACATACTCAAAACCGTTCAACGTTGGTTGGCCTTTTATACCGGCAAGTTTCCACCGCAAACCATCAACTCGGGTCAAACTATCATCAACGATTTGTTCAATCTCTTCATCTTGACCGCAAAATTGGCGTCGTCCGGTGTTAGCACAAAGCATAATATCATATGGGAGTTCTTCGTACTCAAACGCACGTCCTGTTTCAAGCGCATCATCAGCCATATTTGGAACATACCCTACCCGATTTTTGACTGTCTTAAATTGTCCCAATAATTTTTTATCGCCGGTTGATATCAAATTGACATCAGCTACATTTATTTTGCTTTTAATTGAAGCAATATTCCGTTCTGCAAGTTCAGGATGAATCCAGTCACAACTCCACTGTAAAACTTTTAATTGCGGAAACATCTCTTTGATTTTTTGGATTGTTTCTTCTTCTACTAAATCGGCATGTCCCACGAACAAAGCATCAGGCTCCATCACGCGACAGTAATTCAAAAGGTGTTTATTGAGTTTTTTCTTAGCAAACCAGTTTTGATGTCCGAACCCGAACATCCGACAGATATCCCTATCCGGATAATTAAAAACACTGTATCCGCAACGAATCAACCCGTTTGAAATTTTAAACGGGAAGCCAACCTGAAAGCACCCTTTGAGGCGCACTAAATTAAAATTAGCAATATGAATAATTTTTTTCATCCAGATCTCACCTACTCAGTAAATGTTTTATAAACAGATTAAAATCAGCAATCACACGGCACAGCGGGTGTAAAAATCTCGGAGCTTGTCCGGCAGCACAAAATTCTACACTTACGCGGTCAATTCCGCATTCAAGTGCAACACTCATACGGTGGTGTCCTTGATTAAGAGTATCTTTTATTCCCATGTTACGGCAAAGCATAATATCAAGCGGGCAACGGTCATCATATCCCTTTTCTTGCATGCTCTTAACTAATTTTTCGTATGTTTGTTGCCGTTCTGCCTCACTCATTTGGTATTTTGGATTAGAGAACTTATAAGCATTTGCTGATGTTCTTAAATTTCTTTCCAAACCTTTTTCTCGGATTTCTTGCGGGCGAATATGATAGATATTGCTACTAAACAAATTATATTTATAGCGCAATTTGCGAATCAGCGGAGAAATAAAATCATATGCTTTTATTCGGTTTTCGAATGCTATTCTAACCGGTATATAGGCATCTCCAGCCGTTATAGCTTTTTTAACAGCGTCACGTCCCTTTAACAAGGTATCCGGTGTTACGGGATAATCAGGATACCACAAACGTCTTTTGCCGATCAAAAGAATAACTTCATCATCTGGTACATTTTTGGGTAATACCGACGAATCCGGTAAAGATATTAAATCTTCTACAGCCAGTCCATATATTTCTGATGAATAACAAATTCTATTCATATATTCTCCGTTTCTGAGAAGAAAATACACCATTTTGGCATTATTTGTAAATAAAATTATTCCTTCTCCACATTCGGTTAGATTGAATTTTGATAAAATTCGGTTATTTGTTACAATATTGTTACAAATTTTGGTTGTTATATGTTCAAAATTGTGATATACTGAGGTCATAAATATAATTATGAATAAGGAGTGATTATCATGATAACTCTCTCTAAGAAAACGTCCGGCGAAACCTTTTTGCAGCAGGTTCTTGATGCCGGTACGAGTAAAGGCTTGTTATTTTCGCTTTTATACGAAACGCTGCAAAATGAATATTCTCATCTGCATATTGGTACAATTATCAGTCAAATCAAGAATTTTGATGCTTTAGTGAATTATGATGCCAGTGTCGCGAGATTTCAAATCAAACGTAATGCTGAAAATCTCAGTAAAACATTGAAAGAAATTAACAAGATTAAAGTTCTTGGTAAAGATAATTTCAAGTATAAAAAAATGATGATTAAAAAGCTGAATGCGCTCGCGGCTGTTAAGCCTGATGCAAAAGCCTTAACGGATATTGTCGCGGCTGAATTTATTGCTCGCGGTTACGGTAATATTAACAGCTTTAAGTGTGAATTTACACATTACGTTCATTCATTGCACAGTATTTCTACAATCGGCACTGAAGACTCTTGTGTATTGCAATGCTGATATTTATTTCATTTTCAAAAAAGACCGGATTATTTTAATCCGGTCTTTTTTATATTATTCATCACTTTCGTGGATTGTTTCTATTTGTGCACCGACACCTGCCAGCTTCTCAACAAGTTTCTCGTATCCGCGGTAAAGGTGGTACACACGATTAACAATAGTCTCTCCTTCTGCAATTAAACCGGCTAGAATAAGCGCAAATGAAGCCCGCAAATCAGTTGCCATAACCGGTGCTCCATATAATTTATCAACATGGCGAACAATTGCGGAAGCATGCCCGTGAACATTGATATTTGCCCCCATGCGCAAAAGTTCGGGAACATGCATAAAACGGTTCTCAAAAATCGTTTCTGTCACCAGTGATGCCCCTTCGGCCGTCAACATTAGAGCCAAAAACTGTGCCTGCAAATCGGTTGGAAAACCGGGGTAAAAATCGGTCATAATATCTTGTCCTACCAGCGTTTTACCTCTCGCATCAACGATTAAAGAATTTGAGGTTTCCGTTACATCAACCCCCATTTGGCGGAGAATATTTATCGGACACTGCAAAGTGGAAGCCTGAGCATTGATTAATTCGATACACCCTCTGGTAATGGCGGCAGCAACAGCATAAGACCCTGCTTCAATACGGTCGGCAATAACTTTATGGGTTGCCCCGTGTAAAGATTCAACCCCTTCAATTGTCAGAAAAGATGTGTCTCGACCGCTGATTTTAGCGCCCATATCATTGAGTAAATCAATTAAATCACCGATTTCAGGTTCTTTGGCGGCGTTTTCAATACGGGTTGTTCCCTCTGCCAACGCAGCGGCCATTAAAATATTACACGTTGCACCGACAGAAGCAATTTTAAAGATAATATTTGCGCCCTTAAGACGGTTCTCAACATCAGCATGAACATAACCGTTTTTAATCTCTATTTTTGCGCCCATTTGTTCTAAGGCTGATAAGTGAATATCCATCGGACGCGCCCCGATAGCACATCCTCCGGGGAGTGATAACTCTACATGTCCGTAACGAGCCAGAAGAGGTCCTAAAACATAGTAAGAAGCTCGCATTTTACGAACGTAATCATATGGGGCTATCAGACTTGTGGCTTGAGGGGTACGATAAGAATAAGTTTTAGTCGGGTGTCCGTCTAAAAAATCGTCAAACTCATCAATTTGTGTTCCAAGTTGAGTTAATAGCAGATTAAGTGATTTGATATCAGATAACATCGGCATATTGGTAAGTGTTATTGTATCCGGTGTTAACAAACTGGCACAAACAAGCGGTAGAGCGGCATTTTTAGCGCCACTGATATAGATTTTTCCGTTTAATTGTTTTCCTCCGATAATTTTGATTTTATCCATTATTTTGTTCCTCTTGTGCTTTTTTCTGTTGTTTTAATTTTTCACGGGCAGCAATCTGTTTTTTACGTTTTTCAAGATTTTTTTGCAAGGCTTTTCCTTCACGAATAATGCGCTCACGGCAACGTTGACTTGAGGCTTTTTCTGTCATGATATTCTCCTTTTGTGTTCTCGAAGAGTATTGTAGAGCCAATCTCTTAAAAAAAAGTGAGGAATTTATATTTTTTCCTCTTGATTTTTGATAAAGTCTTGAGTATGTTGCAGAGGTTAGATTTGCTGTGCTGATAAGGTGCAGTATAATATTGAAGTGCCGTTGTAGCTCAGTGGTAGAGCACGTCATTGGTAATGACGGGGTCGAAAGTCCGATTCTTTTCAGCGGCACCATTAACAAAAAAGCCTCCTAAACGGAGGTTTTTTTGTTAATGCGTATCGGGGATAGGGAAAGGACTTACGACATGATTGCGTAAGCAATCCGTAAGTCCGGAGCTGAGGTCGCCGAGTGTTTTAAGTGCGAGGCGGATGAAGCCGACAATGAGCAAACTTTTTTGCGAATTGTCATTCGAATTCAGCGGCACCATTAACAAAAAAGCCTCCTAAACGGAGGTTTTTTTGTTAATGCGTATCGGGGATAAGAAAAGGATTTACGGGGGCATTGTTAAGTCCGGAGCTGAAGTCGCCGAGCCTTTTAAGTGTGAGGCGGATGAAGCCGACAATGAGCAAACTTTTTTTGCGAATTGTCATTCGAATTCAGCGGCACCATTTTTGAAAAGGCACCTTTTTGGGTGCCTTTTTTTGATACGATAAATTGCAAACCAGCACACTACGAACGAAAGACAGGCAGGACTATGTCAGTCAGCAAAGGTTAATGAGTTAAGCGTTGCGGATCCGTTCCTGTCTAGTGCAACGATTAAAAATACCATTTTTATAAAATTCAATCAGGTTTTGAGTAGGCTTTACTTTAAAATTTTATAGTATATAGTGCTGGTGTCTAAAATAGTTATTATAAAAAATGATATTATCATGGAACAGATTATTATTTCTTTAAGAGAAAAGTATTTCGAGCAGATTCGGAGAGGCGAAAAGCACTTTGAATACAGAAAATCCTTTAAAAATTTCAAAGGTAAGATCAAAGCTTATATTTACGTAAGCAAGCCGGTCGCTAAAGTGTATTCCTATGTGATATTAAGCGAAGGGATATATGATTCGATACCTAATATTTTGGATAAGGTCGTCTCGAAAGATCAAGTTGATATGTTGGACGAAATCCGAGAGTATCTGAAAGGCCCAAAGAAGAACAAGAAATTTGGAATTGCCTTACCTATTGTCGAATTTAAGGAGTTTAAACCGCAAAATCTGAGGTATTTGCAAAAGCGTTTCGACTTCCAGCCCTCTCCAACATGGATTGAAGAAAGAGAATATCCTGAGTTATTTGAATACCTGGATAGTATCTCTCGATAAAAATTAAAGGAGCTTAGATGTAAGCTCCTTTAGTTTTTGCCACGGCGCAGTTTGCTTGCCAGTAAGGCTGGTAAAATATCTGTTTTCAGAATTTCAGTCGCTTTATTGTTAAAATAATTTTCGGTGTCTTTTTCTTGGTAAGCACCCTTCTTTCTGTATGAAAAAGTAAAGTTGTTCTTATCTAATAATCTCTGTAATTGAGAGAGATTTCTGTTTGAAACGGTTATCAGCGGCTTATCTGTTTTTAAGACTTCGCAGCTTTTTTGCATTAACACACTGGCTATGCCGTTGCCTCGGCAATCTTCCCTTACAAATAAGCAACAAATTTTCTTTTCATCTTCTGTATCCTTTAGTAGGGATACGCCCATGGGGTGGCTTAAATCATGTTCATTACATACGACAACCATTTTTCTGGAACCATCTTTTAAGCCGGGAAAAAATTTTTCACGCAACCAAGTATCATGTTGAGGATATGTGTCATTGAGTGATTTAGTGAGTTCGGCTATACCTTGGTATAAATCTTTATGTTGAGAAGACCAGTAGTCAATTATTTTTATGTTGTAATTCATATTATTCCCTTTACAAGTGCTAATTTTGTCTATATTATACATTAATAGTGTTCGATATTGCAAGGAATTTATTGATGCATAAGCTAAACGTTAAAGAAAAATATTATAATATGTTAAAATCTGGTACCAAAACCATAGAGTTGCGCTTGTTTGATGAAAAACGCAGAAAGATTAAAGTTGGTGATACCATTGAGTTTTCAAATAATTCAGATGCCGATGATAAATTTACGGCACAAGTTATAAATTTACATAGAGCAAGTAACTTTGTGGAACTTTGTAAAAGTATCAACTGCCGTAATGCCGGTTTTCCTTCTAATGAAGAGCTTATTGATGTTTTGGAAGAGTTTTATTCCAGAGACAGGCAGAGAGAATTTGGCGTGGTTGGTATCGAAATTCAGAAGAAGTGAAAGGACAAGCAAGAAGCAATACAAAATATGATGCTTTTTCAAAATATGATGCTTTTTCTATAGCTATGCAAAATAAAGGGAATACAGGAAAATAAGATTTATAGGTTGAGAATGCAATCAATCCTATCTTTCAACACTTTACATTCTTGTGTATGTTGAGTCCGATAATCGCATAACAAAAGCGCACCATTAACAAAAAGCTTCTTACTCGTAAGCTCATTGTCATTCGCTAACTCGTTTCGGTCACTCGTTTTCTAATTTCGCTGTGCTTCGATTACTCTCGCTTGCTCAATAAGAAAACTTCGCCTGTCGTTAAAAATTGCTCATTAAAGAGCAATTTTTTGCCTCCAGCCTTAAAGGTGGGTTTTTTGTTAATGCGTATCGGAGATAAGAAGAGAACTTACGGGGGGTGTTAAGTCCGACGGAGCAGTTTGGCTATATTCAAACTGCGTAGGACGAGGCGCAATGCGTCCGAGGTCTTGAGCGTAAGCGAAAGATGCGCGGTGTGAAACGCGCGCACCTTCTTATCAGCGGCACCATTTTATAAAAGGCACCTTTTGAGGTGCTTTTTGTTTTTGTGGGGCTGAATCACATAAAGTCCGATTGTGTGGTTTTTGAAAATGGCTGTTTTTTTATAATTTATCGGACTTTTTATTGACTTAACGGCTGTTTTATATTAAATCTGTATGGGTAAGGACATGAAAATTAAAAATCTTATTTCTATCATAACTGTGTGTAAGAATGAACCTTTTATAAACGATACTTGCAAAAGTATAGTTAATCAATCTTGTCAGAATTTTGAGTGGATTATTGTTGATGGGGCATCAACAGATGAGACTTTAGAAAAATTGACAAAATACAAACAGCGAGCAGATGTATTTATTTCAGAGCCGGATAATGGTGTTTATTCTGCTATGAATAAAGGAATTAGGCATGCAAACGGAAAATATTTGTTATTTATGAACGGAGGAGATTTATTTTATAATACGGAAGTGGTTAAATTAATGATGCCTTATTTAAATAAGGGGAAAGCTGATGTTTTTTATGGTGATTCATATAGGTTATTCGAAAATGAAAAAGACTGCTTTGTCAAGATATATCCGGATGAAATTACAAAATCTTTCTTTTTAACCAACACATTAGCACATCAATCATCATTTATAAAAAGAGAACTTTTTGAAAAATATGGCGAATATAGAGAAGATTTCACCATTGTCAGTGACAAAGAAAAGTGGCTAAAATTCATAGATAATGGTGTAAAATTCTGCCACATTCCTCAGGTATTATCCCGTTTTCGCATGAATGGAAAATCTCAGCAGCAAACGTCTATTCTTAAAGCAGAAAAGAAAAAAATGTTAGAAGAATATTTTCCAAAAAATCAGCTTTATAACACTGAGATACCTTATTTGCAAAATGTCTTTGATAGATAAAATAATTCCAGCATATACTCCAACTGCTTATAATCATCATAATTTTCACTCCGATATGTGCATAGTAATGCGTATCGGGGATAGGGAAAGGACTTACGGAAGGTTGTTAAGTCCGGAGCTGAAGTCGCCGAGTGTTTTTTTTGCGAGGCAATTGAGACCAACAATGAGCTAACTTTGGTTTTTCTCGTCATGACAGAGAAAACAACGCTTTTCTTTAATTAAGCATTTTATTTCATCATACACTCATCATAATTGAGCCTAAAAATATTATCATACATTTTTTATTTTTCGCTTAATGTATTTTATCTTCTACATTGACTTTTTATAAAAATCTTTTAGAGTATTTATAAACAAAATCGGGGGCTGCTGTGGAAAGTTATGTTCGCAATACCTTACAGATAAATGAAAATGTTCTGATGGAGCCTAAATTACATTGGGCAATTTATTTGGACACTTATTTTCAGCTTTCTCTTTTATATCTTATCTGTTGCGAATTTTTGCATCCTTTTATTGTGCATACATTTCATTTTGGAGATTTTTTCCACACTTCGCAAATGTATATCGGCGTGGCTATTTTATTGCGCATTATTTATCTGATTATTCGTTATTCTTCAATAGAAATGGCGGTTACTAATTATCGCGTCGTTTATAAAATCGGTTTGATTAACATCTATACTGAAGAATTATCTAATGAAAAGTTAGAATCCGTTTCCGTTCGCCAGACAATTATGGGACGTTTGCTTAACTATGGTGATATTATTTTTTCAGGTACCGGAACATCTCGTTTGGTTTTTAAGAAGGTTTATGCCCCTTGGTGGATAAAATCAAAAGCTGAAGATATTATAAGAGAAAGCTATATGCGGACGCATACGCCATCTTTCAGTACAGCTTTACATTCTCGAGATTATTATTGATGTTATCTATCTATTACCGGTAGAATTCTTTTTATTTGAGCAAAACGTTCTTTGGCATAGTCTTTGGTTTCCTTAATCGCTTTATTGACTTTTGCTACTTTAACATTACGCGCAATTTTGTCTTCGTAGGCCTGTTTTCCTTTTTGTATACGAATTTGCTCCAGCTCATCAAGATGCATGGCTTCCTTTTTCTTAGTTTCTACCAACTGGTTAAATTCTTGATAATCACTGAGAAGAATTCTTATCAAAATTTCTTTCTCTCGCTTAAACAAATAAGGATAAAAATCTATATCTATATTTAGCTTTTTGTCGCGAATGTGCATTTTATCAGCAAGAACTCTCATGTGTTTAAGTGTATCACGCTGTACTGCATTGATATTAGAATATTGACTTTTGTGCATCTCTTTGGTTTTGGCTATATTTTTTTTGTAATAAAGCCGAAATTTGTCTTGCATCCAAGCATCAAAAACCGTGTTTGCAATATAATCAATTTCCTTTTCATTTATTTCTTCTTCTGTAGGTTTTAAAACTCCTGATGATACCGCTTCTTTATATTTTTTGAAACGAGATGTTATCCTGTTAATATCCTTACCGTTTCGTAAATAATTATAGCGTTGCGTTAGACATTGTTTGATATTTGCAATAATTTCATCCCAAAAAAGTTCCGCAACTGTTAACTCCGGACTTTGCCCTAACTGCCCGATATTTGTCGGATTATCTAAATCATCCCCCGGAGAAGCGTTGGTGTTATGTTGATCTTCATGAGCTTCCGTTGCATTATATTCATCATTAAATTTATCGACAGCATAGTCTCTTTTACCTTCTAAGGGTTCAAATTGGGTAATTTGCGTACCTCCCGGATAATTATGTCCAAGAGCAGGCATTTTGGGGAGTTTTTTATGATATTTATCATAATAGCAATAACCGCTTTTTGATTGTTGCTGAGGTGTTTTCAGATAAAAAATCGTATCTTTTTTCAAATACCTGTTTTTTTGATTATTGCGCCATTCTTGACCCTTTGAACGATTATATTTATGCACAAAATCTGATAAATCCATTAAATTGTGCGCTTTTTTCTCTTTATCTATGTACAGCCACCGATCTTTGTAGTAGCGAACATTTTCATAAAACTCTTGTAAAGGAATTTTTTGACCTTTGTACACGACGACACTATTGGCAAATTCTTGCGTATTAATTTTATTAAGTTCATATAAGGCATAAGCTGAAACCCCACTTAGCAGCATCACCGCTGAAGCAGAAAGCACACCTAATCTTTTACGCCAAGGTTTCTTTGACATACTATTCTCCTTAAAAGAGAGTATATATCAAATTTTATAAATATCCAAGTTTTTTCAGGATATAAATTACTTTATTCTCGATGATAGGGATGACCTTCGAGAATTTTCTGGATACGATAAATCTGTTCACTCAAAACAGCGCGCATCAGCATATGTGGTAAAGTCAACTTTCCGAAAGACAATAATAAATCTGCTTTATCACGCGTACTTTGCAAATGACCGTCAGCTCCACCGATTAAAAAACAAATTTCTGAACACCCTGCTAACTGCCAATTTTCGATTTTTTTTGCTAACTCAAGACTTTTTATATTTTCACCACGTTCATCCAAAACCACAACTTTTGCACCGCTTGGAATATGGTTCTGCAAGAATACTGCCTCTTCTGCTTGCGTAGCGTTATCTTTTTCCATGACCTGAATATGCCATGATGAACGCTTGACATATTCCTCAATAATCTGAGCTTCCGGAGACTTGGGCTTGCATTTACCAATGGCTAAAATGGTGATTTTCATGACTAGATGGTCATCTGCATAATTTCTTTATAGGCTTTAATCGCGGTATCCCGAACAGCCACAACCGTTTCTAAGGCAACTTCGGCATTTGAGACTGCTAATACAACATCTTGAATATCAGCCTTCCCTATAATCCCTGCTAAAGATGCCTCCTCTGCTTTTTGAGTCAGATTTTCTGTTTCGTTAACTGCGGTTTTCACTAAGGCTTGAAAGGTATCCTTAGGCGAATTGTTCTCTGCCGAGGTAATTGTTGTTGCTTGTGCGGCATTTCCTATACGAGACAGGGCCTGCTGATAAGCATTTAATGCACTTGAAATATTATTCATTCTTTACTCTCCTATTTCAAGATATCCAAAACTTTTGAACTCATATCGCGCGCCGTTTTCATCATATTCAGATTAGCATCATAACTGCGCTGCGCTTCTTTCATATCCATCATTTCAATCAGCGGATTAACATTCGGCAAGGTCACATAACCTTGTGCATCTGCGGCCGGATGATTAGGATCATATTTTTTTGGTAATTCAGATTCATCAGGTTGTACGCTTGAGACTTTAACCATGTGTGCTCCGGTCTCAGCATTAACATAATCCTTAAATGTAACGACCTGACGGCGATATGGAGATTCATCTGGTGTTCGTCCGGTTGAATCAGCATTTGCCATATTCTCGGCAATGACACGCAATCTCTCGGATTGAGCTTTCATTCCCGAGACGGCTATATCTGCACTGACCATTAAATTCCCTGCCATTTATTGCCTCTATTATGTGTTAATCTTTGTATTTGCCGTTTGCAACATGGATTTATATTTGTTGTAGATTGTTAAAATCTTTTCGTGTTCGCTTTTAACTTTGGCTGCTTCATTTAACTGTTCTTCAATCTGAACACCATTACCGTCAATTGTCAGAGCCGTATCCGGCTTAGGGGTATAGACTTTATACATACCACCTTGCAGAGGTGCTGCAACCATATGTTTGGGGTTAGTTACCGCCATTTTCATTTGTGATGAGTTGCTTCTAACCATACTGGCAAAATCAGGTTCTTCAACATCTTGGGATATATACCCTGGTGTATCCGAGTTAGCAATATTCGACGCTATCACTTTTTGCCGTTCAGACAAATAGTCAAGTTTATTTTTTGCCAAATTCACAATGGATAAGCCGAACATATCCATATCATCTACCCTTTTTTTGTTTTACCATTCAGAAAATGCAAATCATATGCCAAAACATATTGCATTTTCAAATTCACGCATTACAATTAAACCTGATGAAAGGGCTTTTGCCATGCTTGATGATAATGATAACCCAAATTCCTCCAAATACAACGCTGATGACGCGTTATCCCCAGATTATGCCGTTGCACTCGGTTATGATATGAATAAAGATAATGCTCCGAAAGTTGTTGCTAAGGGGCAAGGTCATATTGCGCAGAAAATTGTGCAAATTGCACTTGATGAAGGAATTGAAATTCATCAAGACGCCGATTTACTACAAATATTAAAGGCCGTTGATATTGATAGTGAAATTCCGTTGGAAGCCTTTGGAGCTGTCGCCGAGATTATCTCTTACATATATAAAGCTAATGGTAAATTGAAAAAAGATTGATTATATTTTTTCCATCACACAAACAAAAAATCCGTCTGTTCCACTGATAAGCGGATTGAGGTGCAACATATACTCATCTTTGACAGGATAGGTACTACCGAGTTTCTTTTCCCAAAGGGGTTTCAGATTAATTTTTTTCATATCCGGATGGCAAGTGCAAAACGATTGGATAACATTTTCATTTTCTTCCGGTAAAATCGAGCAGGTAAAATAGACAATTCTTCCGCCTTTTGCAGTATGCTCATATGCTGTATCTAGGATTTCTTGTTGGGTTTTGCTTAATTCTTCCAACTGGTAAGGGGTTAATCTGAATTTTGCATCAGGAGAACGTCGCCATGTTCCGCTGCCTGAGCATGGCGCATCGACAATAAAACGCTCATAATCTTTATCTTTAAGTTCCTTGATAATATTCAAATTTGTTATCTTTAATCGAACAGAACGATCTTTAATTGCCTCCAGACGCCCCCAATTGATATCATGCACATCTATTTTGCCCTTATTTTCGTTTAGAAAAGCAATTGTTAATGACTTTCCTCCTGCCCCGCAACAATAATCTATCGTTTTGTAATTGGGCTGGACATCTGCCAAAATGGCGGCAATCTGCGAGGCCTCATCTTGCACTTCAACCTCACC
Organism: Alphaproteobacteria bacterium; assembly: GCA_017477185.1. Taxonomy (GTDB): domain Bacteria; phylum Pseudomonadota; class Alphaproteobacteria; order RF32; family CAG-239; genus Scatocola. Next base: position 67,097 of record JAFUXF010000021.1, read on the forward strand.
TTCCTGATAAGTCATACAATTATGCAAATTAACACGGTCAGTTGAACGAATGCCTAATGGCGAATACTTCGTCGGGCGAAAGAAAAGACCTTCTTTTTGTAATTTTTTTATAATAAATTCTCTGGTCATGGCGTTAATGCGTAAATCTGCCGGAGCCGGCTTATTAAGGGCTTTCAGTAAATTCATATCTTTAATTTTAGCATATAGCCAATCCGGCGTTTCCGCCTCTACCTCCGGCGGATAAGGATTTTCATTTTCTTTCTCAAGCCATATTTTTTCTTCTTTACTAAGCGGGGCTAAAGAATACTTACTATCAGAACATAAAACATCAAAATCTTCATTGCGGAGGAAATAAAGCAAAATTCTCCTCGGTTCAGAGCTTTGAGCATCAAATGTCAGACGGCGACGATGCCGAAGGATCGTCCAAACAATCTCTGTTATAAAACGGCGATCAGATGAGCCGATGTATTTATGCTCCCGCAGGTAGGTATTGATAATTTTATCAGCCGGCTCTTTATCCTTAAAAATTTCGGTTATTAACTCCAAAACCGTTTGGTATTGTGCCCCTTTTTGCATTCTTTTCTCCTTTAGGAAAGCATTTTAAGCACAAAAAAGACCCAAAAGCAACCTGCTTTTGAGTCTTTTTTATTTAAATATCAAAGTGGCGGAACCACTTTACGGTTGTTCCAAATCCAGGTCCGCTCTCATCCTGAGTGAACCATGTATTCTTGAGTTCGCGCCAAAGCAACATATGGCGAGGGCGACACAAGAATACCGCATAATACTTGTCCCCCTTAAGCTCCTCGCTCTCTTCCCTGCGCAGAACCCTTGTCTTCCGGCAAAGATAAATCTTGCCGTAGGCGGGTTTAACGCCGGAAACATCCAGATACATCTCCTTATCTTTATTCAAGGGTTCATAGTGGTATGCTCCCCCACCTTTCAAGAAGATTACCCACCGAGGATTACGATCTACCATAACCTCAATGTTCCTTACCTGCTCCTTAATCTCCTGCGGGAGAAGAGCCATAATGTCGTCACTCTTGATGATGTGCTTGCTGAGCAATGCACTGTCATCTATTTTTAATATACTTTCCATAATATAAAAAATAATAGTTACTGTGGTATACATAAACACAACTGGACAAAATTGTCAATACTTTCTTTAACTTTATTTTAAGTGCGTCAGATTTATATTTAAAACGGAGGGAAATATGCGCTATTTATGTGCTTTGGTTATTACTTTTATCTGTTTTTGCTCTTCCGCTCGCGCCGGAGAAGAGTATGCCCGTTGTCTTGACTTAAATTACCAAACCGATACAGGCCTTTTAAAATGTGCAGAAGATGAAACAGCCCGTCTTTTATCAGAACTTGACAAACGCTATGACATTATTGCCAATCATAAATTTTTTCGCCCTTGGAATGATGATATTCATTCTTTTGCGAATCTAAAAAATGCATGGCTCAAATATCGAAATGATTATTGTAATTTGCTCGGCTATAGCCAAATTCATGCAGGTAACAATATCGGATATCTCACAGAAGCCAGATGTAAATTGCAGGAAACGGAGCGTTTTCGGGCAGAATTAGAAGCCCTTGTTAAAAATTATCAAAGCACTTTCAAGCCAAAAATTTATAACGGGCAAAAATTATAATTTTCTTGTTTACGCTTTTTCAAGACACTCAATTTATCGCTTACGACTGCCGTGTCTCTGCCTGTTTTTGCCAAACGATCATACATACGCTCAATTTCTTTTTCAAGATATGCACGCTCAATATCATTTGCCAATTCTTGCCGCTCTTCTGAAGTGCCATGATAACTGTTATCTTTAATCCGCTGACATAGCTCTTCTACAGAACAATTTTTACCTGTATGCTTAACAAAATAGGGTAATTCATATATCAACTGGCGCGTTGAAGCATAAACCTCTTGCGTGGTTGTCCCTTTTCTATAACGCAATTTTAAGAGGCGGAAAGTAATTGCCAATTCATCACTGTTATCAACCACGATAAACGGCATCGGATCTGCGAATCCCTCTGCTGTCATGGACTTCAGATATTCTACCAAATGGTGAAAATACCCATTTATGTTATACAAAATAAAAGGTTTTATTTTTAAGAAACCATCTTGCATTGCAACGCAATCATATGCCAACTCATCAAGCGTCCCGACGCCGCCTGGCGCAAAAACAATAAAATCGGCATTAAGAAGTTTTTGTTTTCGCTCTTCTAATGTTTGCGCAACTATCACATCTTCCACTTGGCTTAAAATTTCATCGGTCTGGTATAGGCTGTAGTATTCTTTGGTCGTAATTCCTTTAATTGCGTGATGTTCTTCGTTTTTCTTTTGCTTCCAGCAATCTAGCACACCTCGCGCAACTGCGCCCATAATTCCGGCACTGGACAACCCGAAATCTAACTTAAATTCCATTGTTGCAATTTGTTGCCCTAACTGATACGCTTCTTCCACATAAATTTTATCGTTACCGGAGCGTGCTCCTCCGGCGACAAAAACACGCAATCCTTCTTGCGCATTTTCCTCAGCAAACGAATCGACAACTTGTGTAACTGTTTCTGTTTTTTTCATCATAACTCCTCAATATCACCCTTAGCCTGATTAGCGTAAAATTCTTGGGTAAATTCAGTCAAACTGTCCGTTGCTATAGCATTCCTCAAGCCTTGCATTAACCGCTGATAATAAGCAATATTATGCCAAGTTAAAAGCATAACCGCAAGTACTTCATTGCACTTTTGCAAATGGTGAATGTAGGCACGGCTGTAATTTGTGCATAGCGGGCAATTACACCCCTCTTCCAAAGGTCTGGGATCTTCCTTATGGCGAGCGTTACGGATATTGACCGTTCCATACTTAGTAAAAGCCTGAGATGTGCGTCCGGATCGTGTCGGCATCACACAATCAAACATATCAACGCCACGCAAAACAGCTCCGACAATATCATCCGGTCGGCCCACCCCCATCAGGTATCTTGGCTTATCTTCCGGCAAAGACTGCGGCGCATAATCCAAAACTTCAAACATTTTCTCTTGTCCTTCGCCGACAGCAAGTCCGCCGATAGCGTACCCGTCAAAGCCTATTGTTTTTAATTTTTCAGCAGAATAATCTCGTAAATCCTTATAAATACATCCTTGTTGAATACCGAAAATCCCATAACCGTCACGGTCTATAAAAGCCTCTCGGCTGCGCTTTGCCCACCGCATTGAGCGTTCCATTGAGATTTTGGCTTCCTCATGCGTAGAGGGAAATGGGGTGCATTCATCCAGAGCCATAGTTATATTCGAATCGAGATTATATTGTATTCGCATTGATTCTTCAGGACTCAAAAAATATTTTTTGCCGTCTATATGAGAGCTGAAAGTGACACCCTCTTCGGTTAATTTGCGCAATCCGGTTAAACTCATAACCTGAAACCCACCCGAATCGGTTAAAATCGGTTTATCCCAATTCATAAATTTATGGAGACCGCCCATCTTGGCAACCAACTCTGAGCCTGGGCGCAGCATAAGATGATAGGTGTTCCCCAATAAAATTTGCGCGCCGGTTGCCGCAACCGATTCCGGCATCATGGCTTTGACAGTGCCGCATGTTCCGACCGGCATAAAGGCAGGGGTATCGACAATGCCGTGCTTAGTATAGAGTTTGCCTAAGCGGCTTTTGCCTACTGTTTTTAAAATTTCATATTTAAGAGCCATTGTTTTATCCTTTTTTTTGATAACAGATGATGCCCTAAATATCCTGACTTGGCAAGAGATTTTATCTTGACTCTTTAGACAAAATATCTTTAGATAATGACCAATTAACAAAATTATTAACTAAAATTATTATTATGACAACAAATGTATATTATTTAACAAATGGTTTGCCGGTGATCTACATTGTCGAACCTTCTGCACCTTTGGCTTATGCGTGTTTGTGCGTTAATGCCGGTGCTAAAGATGACAGACCTTCACTTTTCGGTATGGCGCATGCTGTTGAACATTTTTTGTTTTTAGGAAGTGAACACTACTCTAAACAAGAATTGAACACTATCCCATCGCAACTGGGTTCCGAGCTTATCGGGGCAACAGACATTGATTTTACCTCTTTCGGTTTTCGGGTTTTACAAGAGCATTTTGCAGATATGTTGAAATTGCTTGCTGATATGGTTATTTATCCGCAATTTCCATCTGATAAAATACCTGCCGAACTTGAAATTATCAAAACAGAGATGTCTTCTCACGAAGATGATGATGAAGATCGTCGAATGGGGTATAACCTTCACAGTTGTTTTGGGGTTCCCAAAAGAAAGGCTTATGTGTTAGGAACAGAAAAAACGCTTTCCCGTATCTCGGTCGGAAAAGCTAAGGCTTTTTGGGAAGAGTATTATGTTGCTTCTAACAGTGCTTTGTGTGTCTATGTCAATGATTACAGCTATTGGAAACTTATCGAGGCGTGTTTTGGCAAAATGCGGTCAGGCGTTCGTCCATCCATGCCCGTCACGCCATTTCATGGGAGAAGCTACAAGACTAGTGGGTATGGTTCGGAAGTGGAAATCAGTTTGATTTTTGATGCTCAACTAAAGTTTTCCGGAACTGAAGACAGGCTTCATCTGATGGCAACCGAGCTGCTTGCAAATGCCTTAGGCGGCAATTTCAGCTCACGTTTGTATCAAGTCCTGCGTCACGAAAAATCTTTGATTTATGGCATTAGTACAAATCTTGATTGCTACACTTACGGCAATATTTTTCATATTTTGACGTATTGTTTACCCAAAAATGTGGAAGATGTTATAGCCAATCTCTGTGAGGAGATAAGGAAAGTAAGATTATTTGGAATCAGAGACGAAGAGTTGGTCTATGCCAAGAATACACTTACGACAGATTTGCTTGCGACTATGATGAATCCTGAAGATTTGGTATTTGATTCAACGGAATATTTTTTGTTAGGACGTTTTATACCACTAGAGCAGCAATTAGTTCTTTTAGAAACGGTTACGACATCCGATATTCTAGAATCTGCACAGCGGATTTTATCAAATGCTCCGACTTTCGGTGTTATCGGCGGAACAAAAGAGATTCCGTCTTATGATAGTATTTTGGCAATGCTTGATATTAAAAAAAGTCCCTCTTCTTGATTGAAGAGGGATTTTTTTATTCTTCTTCATTGTTTTGCGGCTGATTATCAATCGAGTATCCTGTCGCACGAACAGTGCGAATATAATCCGGCCCGTACTCATTAAGGGATTTACGCAAACGGCGAATATGAACATCAACTGTGCGACTTTCTACATAAATATTCATTCCCCAAACATTTTTTAATAAAAAGTCACGCGCAAAAACTTTTTTAGGTTGCTCCATCAACATTTTTAGTAATCTGAATTCTGTTGGTCCTAAATGAATAAATTGCCCTCCGCGATAAACTTTCTTTTCAATCAAATCCATACGAATATCTTCAAAAACCAATTCTTTTGTTGTGATAATTTCAGGAGCGCGACGCATTTGGGTTTTAACACGCGCCATTAACTCCGGTACAGAAAACGGCTTGGTCACATAGTCATCTGCACCAGCCGACAAACCTTTAATTTTATCCTCTTCTTCACCTTTGGCTGTCAGCATAATAATCGGAATATTTTTAATGTCCGGTTTGGAGCGAATGAGTTTACAAATTTCAACGCCTGAAATTTCGGGCAACATCCAATCCAAGATAATGACCGACGGAGCGTGGCGTTCTACTTCTCCCAAGGCTTTAGCCCCGCGAGGCTCGACAATAACTTCATACCCTTCTTTTTCAAGGTTATATTTTAGCATTAACCCTAAGGCTTCTTCATCTTCAATAACCATAACCAATGACATTGTTGTTCTCCTTTTACTTGAGAGCTTTAATATTGCTCTTATAGTCTCCTCCGGCAAATACGGCTGTTCCTGCGACCAAAATATCAGCACCGGCTGAAACGCATTCTGCAGCTGTCAGTGCATTAATACCTCCATCAACTTCAATCTGATAGTGCCTGCCTTTGCGCATTTCTTTTAGAGCTGATATTTTTGCCAATTGCTCCTGAATAAAAGATTGACCACCAAACCCCGGATTAACGCTCATAACTAAAATCTGATCGAGCTTATCCAAAACATATTCTAATGTTTTTTCTGATGTTGCCGGATTAAGAGAAACACCAGCTTTCATCCCAAGATTATGAATATTTTGTATTGTTTTATCCAGATGCGGGCAAACTTCAGCATGAATCGTTAAAATATCTGCACCGGCTTGTGCAAACCACTCTAACATTTTATCCGGATTATCGACCATTAGATGAACATCTAACGGCAATTGCGTACTCTCACGAACAGTTTTGACGATTTGCGGTCCAAAGGTCAGATTTGGTACAAAATGTCCATCCATAACATCAATATGAATCATGTCTGCTCCGGCTTGTTCTAAGGCAACTATTTCCTCTCTCAGCCTTGCAAAATCTGCAGAAAGTATGCTTGGGGCAATTAATACCATTTTATTATCTCCTTTGTTTATGAATAAATTTATCATGCAAATATTGATATTCTCTTAAAGATTATTATCTCTTTGTATCATTTGATATAAGAGGAGGAAAAAATATGGCTCAAACAGCACAATACATTGTCCAAGACAATTTGGTTAAAATCGTTGATATGCTCAACCAGCTTTTTGCTGAGGAATGGTTAGCTTATTATCAATACTGGGTTGGAGCAAAAGTTGCCGCTGGTCCGATGCGTTCCGAAATCATTAAAGAATTTGAAGAACACGCTGAAGAAGAATTAAAGCATGCTAATTGGTTAGCGGATAGAATTATTCAACTGGGTGGTACACCGGTGCTTAATCCGGAAGAGTGGAATAGTAAGGCTAAGTGTCGTTATGAAGCTCCAACAGACCCTTGTATTTTTAAGGTTTTACAACAAAACTTAACTGCAGAACGCTGTGCTGTCAGCCATTATCAACAATTATGCGAATTGTGTCACGGCGTCGACTTTGTTACCTTCAGATTATCAGAGAAAATTCTTAAGGAAGAAGTCGAACACGAGCAAGAAATTGAAGATTTTATTCATGATATGGAAATGTCACTCAAATGTGGTCCTGAATAAGAATGTTGCCGTTAAAAATGATAATTTAAGTACCAATAAGGTTTGATTTATGGTAATAAAGGTTTCCATCATACCAAGTGGTGGAAACCTTTATATTTATGCGTCAATTTTCCTTTCTGTTATACTCATTTTTCTTTTTCTAGAAAACTTGATTACGGGAATTCATATACATCATATGCCCATTTTCATCATACCGTCGTTCCTCAACATGTACTGAACAGTGGCGACATATTTCTCCGCTACTACCATGAGTTGTTGCAGGCTCAGCCGCTATAATTCTTATATACGCACCAGGAAACAATTTAGATACCCTTTCTTGAATAAACTCTATATCACACTGCTTGTTCTCAGCATACATTCTGGTTGCATAAAAATCACCTACATAACCAGACATTTCACTATCTGATGGCGAAGCCTGCATGATAACCGAATGTTCAAGAAAATCATCATAAATAATGCTATCTTCACTAATCAAACCTCGCAGATACGTTGTTGGACAGATACGTTCACATGTATCTCCAATTAACTTGAAAGAAGGCTGGCATTCTGTTACGCCAAAACGGCGCGTTCCATTACAAGTTTTCATTCTACAACGTGCAAAGCGTGGACATTCAGTAAGAGGATAGCCATCGAAAGAGCAGTTCTGGCTGCAGGTATTATCTGATTCAACGTAGGTCGTTGCTGAATCCTTGTAGGTAAAAATGCATCTGACATATTCTGGCGTAATTTTATTCACGGTAGGGGCAAAATGCTGTAAAAGTCTGAAAAACCATGTATACTCATCATTATATTCACTGGATGATAAATACATATCTTTATCCCACTCCTCACTTTGAATCAATTTTGTCCCGACTGTACTTAAAGTATTGTCTATCGCTGTTATATTTGTGGACATTTGCCACATTTCCCCCAGTGCAGGCAGATACCATTCTCTGCCTCCGGTAGTCATATTATGGCAATAATGTGCAGCAGGATATATTCCCGAAGCCACCAAGATATCTGTGTTGCTTTTGCCATTAAAATCATGTGACCGATAATACACGCCATCCTCGTCATAAAAAGCTTCATCATAATCGTTTGGAACCGGAGAATCTACTACTCCTTCCTTTCCCCATTGTAAGCGCACAGATTCATCCAGCGATACCACTAATTTATTTGTAACATCATACACCACACCAATTGGAGTCTTGCACGAAATGATTGTTGAACTGCATGTATCATCACTATAATAGATATCACCGGCATGGCAGACATTACATGTTCCGTTTTCTAAAGTATACCCATTCTCGCATTCGCCAGATTTATACTTTGTTATTCCACCACAGGTTTTGGATGTACAAATTCTATGTTCAGGACATGAATCTAAATCATAACCATCAAGAGAACAGTCTTTAACGCAAGTATTGTTTTGTTTAACATAGGTTGTTGTTGTCCCCTCCGTATAGGAGAAAATGCAGCGGACAGATGATTCGCTTGTTTTAATTGTTCCACCGTAGAGATAAGCTGCCGGTGGGTTCAACCGGCCAGCACCCGCCCAATCCACTTCTGTTGATGTCCAATAGCCATCGCTATCAATTGGAGTTCCACCAATAGCATTAAAAACTTTATTCAACATAACATAACCTTCTGAAGACCCATTGGCTGTATACATTTTATACAATTCTCCAAACGCTGGCAGATACCATTCCTTGCCTCCGGTAGTCATATCATAGCAGTATTTTGCGGCAGGATAACCGCCTAATGAAACTAAAACATTTGTATGGCTCTTTCCTTCTAAATCATCTCGAGCAGCATATACATTACTAGGGTTTGCAATATCAGGAACATCTGTGCCATAACCTCCCCACATAGCATTTCCTTCTTCCAATCCCACAACCAACTTATGTTCTGTATCATAGACGACACCGATTGGGGTTTTGCCGGAGATAACATCCGATGAACAAGTATCATCGCTATAATAAATGTCGCCGACATTACAGGTCAGTTGCGTGCTTTCTCCGCCTTCACAGCTATTCAATGTATACTTTGTTGTTCCGCCGCAGGTTTTAGAGGTGCAAACACCATGCTCAGGACACGC
>JAFUXF010000022.1 GCA_017477185.1 Alphaproteobacteria bacterium
AATAATGTGGGTACTCCTGTTAGTGACAGAGGTTATTGGACATCTACAGAGTATTCCGGTTCATGTGGTAGTGAGCCATGTAATTATGATTATCATGTTCTTTCTGCTAATCATGCACAGAGCCCAGCGTACCGATCTCAAAGCAAGCCTTTTAGGTGTGTAGCTAATTATAATAAAGTAGAGCCTGCTGATGTTTTTAGCAATGAATATGATACATCAACTGATAATAATGCAAGTGTCACAGGTATGTCCAGTTTCGATGTAGATAATTCCATAACCAATAATGAAACATCTTCTGGGGAGAATTCAGATGCTATAGATGTAAATAATTCTTTACTGATTTTGTTAAATAAATTCAGAAGTATAGCATATTTTCCCGAAGGAGGAAAGATAGAAGGAAAACTTAAAGAGCAGTATCGAAAAGTTCTTTCGCAAAAATTAAGAACGAAAGAGAATTTTCCTGTTTTGTTAGAATATTATGGAGTTAAAGAAGATAAAAATTTAGCCGTTAATGTGATGACATCTTGGTTATTTGCTATGACGCTTTCTGAAATTTTTCCTGAAAAAAGAAATGACCTCTATAAATTGGGTTATGTTGTAGGAAAAGATGAACCGATTTATGGTCGTAGTTTTAATTCAGATCTCAATATATCTAGACTTATTGCTTCGATTATTTATTCTCAAACGCATGATTTTGATGATGTTGAAAAAATGAGGAAGGAAGTTGGAAAATCTTTAGGAAAATGTAGCGGTAATATACCTGATGACTACTATATTGCATTAGATGAAATTATACCATCACCTCCTGTGAGTTATTCTTCTGATGATGAGAAAGATAGGGCATTTAACAGCATTATTATTGAAAAATATTCGCTTACTTCCTCTACTGATAAGAATTTCGAAAGGGCTGTTCAGGCAACAGCTGATGATGATGGAAATGCAGCTCATCTTTTTGGAGATACTCATAAAGTGACAGTGAATGGACAAGATATAATAATCTCTCCTGTCTTTGGAAAGCATAATATTGATATGGAAATAAATCCCAATAGTGCAATTGCAGAGACAGTAGTAGGACTTGCTACTGAATGTTCTTGGAGCCGAGATCCATCTAATTTTGGGTGGACAAGAATACGTCCTGGACAAGGAGATGCTAAAAGCCAAAAAGTTTTGGCAAATTATGATATTGATGCTGCAGATGGCCATTTTACTCATGGTTGTACATTAAGAGATGGTTATGAAGAGTGTGTTAAAGAAAAACCTATCTCTAATAGCTATCCTTCAGGGCACTCGGCTTATATTTGGTGTGCTGCAATGATCCTTTCTGAAATTATACCAGATAAAACTGAAGTTTTGATGCAAACAGCTAACGAATATGCTCTTAACCGAACTGTTGCCCGATATCATTGGACTTCTGACACAATTATCGGCAGAGTTGCTGGTTCAGCCTTCCTTCCAGTTGCGTATGCCATAGACTACAGTAGTCCATATGTTAACTGTATGAAAAAATTGAAAAAAAACAAAAATGCAAATTGTTCGTTCTAGAAACAAGATATCTGGATATAAACTTTATCTGAGAATTTTGGAAGTTTATTGCAAGTATTTTATTTCTTAGCGCTGATAATTTGTACGGCTTGCTCAAGTGTCAGATTTTTAGCGTCAAGGTTGCGCGGAATAGCGTAATTATTTTTGCCGCATTTGATATATAAACCATAACGTCCTTGTGCCAAAATAATATCTTGTTTGCTTTTCGGATCTTTTCCCAGAACTTTTGGTTCCGGTTTGGCTGCGACACCTTTTAATATTTCTTCGGCGCGTTCAAGGGTGATATTAAAAATTGTATCTTCTCCGGTAAGAGATTTTGATTTACCGCCTTGTTTGATATAAGGACCGAATTTGCCCAAATTTACTTCAATGCCGTTTCCTAATTGTTTAGGTAAACTCAATAAAATAGAGGCTTGTTCTAAAGTAACTTCTTCAGGTTTTATGTTTCGCGGCAAAGCAGAACGCTTGGGTTTTTCGGTGGTGGCGGTTGCATCTTCACCTAACTGTAAATAAAAACCGTAAGGACCTTTTTTGAGATAAATTTTCATATTATTCATCTCACCTAAAATCTTGTCTTCTGGGTTCGGGGTTTTAGGAGTGTCATTGTTGATTTCTTCAGTCACATCAGTTAAAGGCTTGGTGTATTTGCACTCCGGATAATTTGAACAGCCTAAAAAAGCACCGAATTTGCCGAGCTTAATGCTCAAACGACCTTTACCGCATTCCGGACAAACACGCGGGTCTGAGCCATCTTCACGCGGCGGGAAAAGGTGATGAGACAAAACCTCATCAATCTTTTCAATTACTTCGCTGACCTGCAAAGGGGCGACAGCTTCAATATTTTTTACGAATTTGACCCAAAAGCCGCCCAACAGTTTCTTCCAATCCATTTCTCCGGCAGAAACGTTATCCAAATATTCTTCCAATTGTGCCGTGAAGTCATACTCAACGTATTTTTTAAACCAATTTTCTAAGAAAACGGTTACAATGCGTCCTCTATCTTCCGGAATAAAGCGTAATTTTTCAACACGGACATATTTGCGCTCTTGTAAAACAGCAATAATGGAAGCATAAGTTGACGGACGACCGATACCAAGTTCCTCAAGTTTTTTAACTAAGCTGGCTTCGGTAAATCGTGGAGGAGGGGTGGTAAAATGCTGTTCCGGAATAATCTGACCTTTATCAACTTTTTCACCCGTTTCAACATTCGGTAGAATGCGATTTTCGTCGTCTTCATCGGAATCATCCGTACTTTCAACGTATAATTTTAAAAATCCGTCAAATGCAATGACCTGCCCATTGGCGCGTAATAAAATTTGTTTATCATCACTTTCGGCATCAATGGCAACTTTATCCATAACAGCCGGATTCATTTGGCAGGCAATGGTACGTTTCCAAATCAATTCATAAAGTTTATGGGCTTCGGCGTCTAATTTGTTTTCCAATTTCTTAGGTGTATCTTCAATGTGTGCCGGACGGATTGCCTCGTGTGCTTCTTGTGCATTTTTAGATTTATTTTTATATTCTTTGGCTGACTTCGGGAGATATGCTTCTCCAAAATATTTCAAAATTGCGGCACGGCTGGCATCAATAGCTTCTTTAGACAAGTTAACGGCATCGGTACGCATATATGTGATATGACCGGCTTCATAAAGTTTTTGAGCTATTTGCATTGTTTTCTTCGCGCTAAACCTTAACTTTCTTGCCGCTTCCTGCTGCAATGTCGAGGTTGTGAACGGTGGAGCCGGATAGCGATTGGCTTTTTTACGTTCAATATTCGAGATATGAAAATTTTGAGCTTCAATCTTTGCTTTAGCCTCATTAGCTTTAGCTTCTGAATTTAAATCAAATTTTTCGAGCTTTTTGCCGTCGAGGTTAATTAAGTGTGTGCGGATAGTTGCCTGTGTCTTGGTGATTAAGTCGGCATCAACTGTCCAATATTCTTCACTCTTAAATTTTTCGATTTCCGTTTCTCTTTCGCAAATTAAGCGTAAGGCCACGGATTGAACACGTCCTGCTGATTTTGAACCGGGGAGTTTGCGCCATAAAACAGGAGACAGCGTAAAGCCAACCAAATAATCAAGCGCACGGCGTGCCATGTACGCAGATACCAAATCATTATCAATTTGCCGCGGATTCTTAATAGCCTCGGTAATGGCAGACTTCGTAATTTCGTGAAAGACAACACGCTCTATCTTTTTATCTTTAATTTTTTTGCGAGCCGTCAATTCCTCCAAAATATGCCATGCAATTGCTTCTCCTTCTCTATCCGGGTCGGATGCAAGGATGATGGTGTCACATTCTTTAAGCGCAGCTATAATATCGTTGAGACGTTTTTTACCGCCGGTGCTTAGCTCCCATTTCATTGCAAAATTTTCATCGGGGTTAACTGAGCCGTCTTTGCTCGGTAAGTCGCGTATATGACCAAAACTGGCAAGAACTTTATAGTCATTGCCAAGATATTTGTTAATAGTTTTGGCTTTTGCCGGAGATTCCACGATAACTAATTTCATTTTTATTGCTTCCTATTTTATGAGGGCGACTTTATTGCCCGGCTGGCGAACTATTTTTCCTTCTAACTCCAGATACAGTAATTCAGCATTGATAGTGGCCGAATCGAGACCGGAAATTTGAATAATCTCATCGACATAAACACCCTCAGGTGTTAAAAAATCAATAACATTTGATATGTCGCTTTTTTGTTGTGGTATATTGTCAGTTTTTATTTCATTGTCAAGAGGTGTTGTGTACAAATCTTTTTGTATAGTTAAACAATGTTGTTGAGGAGAGACAGAGGAGCTGGTGCTTAAAATTGCTAAGATATCGTCAGCATTCTCAACTAAATATGCTCCATCTTTAATGAGTTTGTTGGTTCCCTCGGCGCGTCCGTCTAACGGAGACCCCGGAATTGCCATAACATCATGTCCTTGCTCAGCTGCTGTATAAGCCGTAATTAAGGAGCCGGAATGTAAATTAGCTTCCACGACAAGAATACCACTGCTTAAACCTGAAATAATGCGATTGCGGCGAGGAAAATTGTTGGCTTGCGGTTTGGTTCCGAGTGGAAATTCAGAAATAAGGCAACCTTGAGCGCAAATCTGTTGGTAGAGTTCTTTATTTTCTGCCGGATACGGAATGTCAACACCGGTTCCGAGGACAGCAATCGTCGGACCTTGTTGTTTTAAGGCATATAGCGCACCTTTGTGGGCGGCAGCATCAATTCCGCGAGCCATACCCGAAACAATAGTTGTTTTTTGATTAGTTAGGTCATATGCAATTTTGGATGCTAATTTGCGTCCGTTGATTGAAGCATTTCTAGACCCAACTATAGCTAAAGTAGGGGAGAAATTTAAGATATCACAGTTCCCTTTGGCATATAAAACCGGCGGATAATCAGGAATATTTAGTAATGTCTGAGGATACTTGGGTGATATACAGATGAGAATTTGTACGCCCAGATGCTCCGCTAATTTAAGTTCTTGTTTGGCTTTTTCTCGACTGAATGGTAAATATTTACTTGGTAAATTTTTGAGAGCCTCTTTAGCAGAACCGTATTTGTTGCAAAGCTGAATAAACGTCTTAGGACCAATATTTTCGGTATTGATGAGCTGTAAATAGTCCAGTATGTCCTCTGTTTTATCCATGCGCAGTTTTACTTTTTCTTCAAGCTGATTTTGCTTTCTTCACCTTTTAGTAAGCGAGAGATATTTGCATGGTGACGATATAATACCAGTGCAGCAATTGCTGTGTAAAAAATGCAATATATAGGTTCTGTCAAGAAAAACGCATAGAGCGGTGTTAATACAGAAGCAGTAATCGCAGCTAAAGATGAATATCGACTGATAATTGCAACAGTTAGCCATGTGATAAGAGCCAGTATGGCGATTTGCGGAACAGTAGCCAGAATAAAACCAAATGTCGAAGCAACGCCTTTTCCTCCCTTAAACTTGAGCCAAATAGGGAAATTGTGTCCCAGTACGCCGCAGGTGCCGGCAATCAGACCGGCAAGAATATTGGTTTGGGTAAAAATACCTAAAATTGAAATATCAGAAGTATTAACCAGCTTTTCTGCTAAAAATGCGGCAATACCGGCTTTAGAAGCATCTAAAATAACGGTTAAGAGAGCTAAATCTTTGCGTCCTGTGCGTAAAACGTTTGTTGCACCGATATTTCCGGAGCCGATTTTTCGGATATCTCCTAAGCCGCACATTCTGGTCAAAACTAAGCCAAACGGGATAGAACCTAATAAATATCCGCCGATGGCACATAATATAAGGGTAAGGGATATAGGCATCTTAAATTCTCCATTTATTTATTGACTTGAAAGTAGACAGATTATTATTTTTTTGCAACCTAAAATTTTTTTGCTTGTGCATGTGTGCAAAAAATTGCTTAAAAGTTAAAAATGTAGATGACAAAAGCGTAAAATTGGATAATATAACAAAGAATTGCAATTTAAGGGTTGTGAAAATGAAACCGGTTTATAAAAGAGTTTTGCTTAAATTATCCGGCGAAGGATTGATGGGAGATCAGGCTTTTGGTATTGATACAAAGGTTTTAAGTTCTTTAGCCGCACAAATTAAAGAAGTTCATGACGCCGGTGTTGAAGTTTGTTTGGTTATCGGCGGGGGTAATATTTTTCGAGGTGCCAAAGAGGCTGCTCGGGGGATGAATCGTACGGTTGCTGACCAAGTCGGAATGTTGGCTACAATCATGAATGCCCTGTCAATGCAAAATGCGCTTGAACAACAAGGTGTTGATGCTCGTGTGTTATCGGGGTTAGCTGTTCCTGAGGTTTGTGAGGCGTATATGTATCGTCGGGCTTTAAAGCATTTACAAAAAAACAGAGTTATCATATTTGCAGGAGGTACAGGTAATCCTTATTTTACCACAGATACCGGAGCGGCTTTGCGTGCTGCGGAAATGCAATGTGATGTCTTGCTCAAGGCTACGCAAGTTGATGGGGTTTATGATAAAGATCCTTGTAAAGATAAAACGGCTAAAAAGTTTGATAAAGTTTCGTATGATATGGTTATTAATCATCATCTAAATGTAATGGATATGACAGCAGTTGCGCTTGCACGCGAAAATAATGTACCGATTGTTGTCTTTTCTCAACATAATAAAAAAGCTCTGATGCAGGCCGTGTCAGGGAAGGGAAGTTTTACAATAATTAGCAATGAGGTAAAGAATGTCTGATTTTAATGAAATTAAATCTGATACAAAAACACGAATGGATAAAACCTTAGAGGCTCTGAAGGCAGATTTCGGCGGTTTAAGAGCCGGTCGCGCTCATGCCAGCTTACTTGATGGAATTATGGTTGAGGCTTATGGTTCGATGACACCTTTAGCACAGGTCGGAACAATTTCTGTGCCGGATGCGCGGACTTTATCAATCAGTGTTTGGGATAAAAGTTTAGCCAAAGCGGTAGATAAAGCGTTGAGAGAATCTGATTTGGGATTGAATCCGGCTTCTGACGGGCAACTTATTCGTATTCCTATTCCGCCGCTTAGTGAAGAGCGTCGTAAGGAATTAGTTAAGATCGCCAGTAAGTATGCTGAACAGAATAAGGTTGCCGTGCGTAATATTCGTCGTGATGGTTTGGATGGCGTTAAAAAACTCAAGAAAGATAATTTGATTTCGGAAGATGAGGAAAAAAGATTTGAAAACGAAATTCAAAAATTGACGGATGAGTCTATCAAAAAAATTGAAGAGATGCTTGCGTCTAAAGAAAAAGATATTCTCCAAGTATAATCGTATAAAGAATGAGACACAGCATTGACTGAAAAGAATGAATTGAAGCATATAGCCATTATTATGGATGGAAACGGGCGTTGGGCAAGTAAGCGTGGTTTGCCGCGGTCGGTTGGGCATAAAAAAGGTGCCGAAGTTGTTAAAGAAATCACTAAAGCCGTTGCTGAAAAAGGAATTAAGTATTTGACATTATATGCTTTTTCTACAGAAAATTGGCAACGTAGTGCGGAAGAAGTTTCTTTTTTAATGTCTTTATTGCGACAATATCTTAAAACGGATTTACAAGAATTAAAAGAAAATCAGGTACGTGTTCGCTTTATCGGAGAACGCTATATGTTGGATAATGATATTCAACAGATGATGCGTAATTTAGAAAATGAGACAGCACATTTTGATAAATTAACGGTATGTATTGCTTTAAGTTACGGTTCTCGTCAGGAAATCATTGCGGCAACCAAAAAAATTGCACAAAGTGTAAAAAATGGAGATATTTTAATAGAAGATATTGATATTAATCTTTTTTCCGCTATGCTCTATACCAAGGATATTCCTGAGCCTGATTTACTTATTCGTACCAGTGGGGAAAAAAGGCTCAGTAATTATTTGTTGTGGCAGTTAGCATACAGTGAATTGGAATTTACAGATGTTTATTGGCCTGATTTTACGCCGGAAGAATTACAACGTTTGATTGATAATTATAACACACGGGAGAGAAGATATGGAAAAGTCTAAAAAGAGTGGAATAGGAAAGCGTATTGCATCAACTCTTGTTTTGGCACCGTTAGTTCTTGGAGCTTTATATCATGGTTGGACGACTACACTGATTTTAGTGTTGTTAGTCGGGACAATCTTGGCTTGGGAATGGGCTGAAATGATTCCTAATAAACGTAATTCTGTTTATGCCCTATCGTATCAGATGTCATTATTTGTTACAACGGCGTTTATTTATCCGTGGTATATTGGTTATCCTTTAGCTGTGATTTTAGCCGTTACGGTGTTTGTTTGGTGGAAAGCAAAAGATGAAAAACATCGTCGTTTGTTAACTTTGGGTGTTCCTTATATTGCATTTGGAATTGGGTCTTTGGTATGGCTTTATACATGGATTTCTCCAATAGCAGCTTTATGGCTTGTCGTTGCGGTATGGAGTGTTGATATCGGAGGATATTTGATCGGCTCAACGGTTAAAGGTCCTAAATTGGCTCCTCAAATCAGTCCGAATAAAACATGGTCAGGATTATTAGGGGCTATAGTGTTTTCTTGTTTAGTCAGTTGGGGATTTGGTCATTATATTGTTCCTGAGTGGGTTCTTTGGGCTGTTGTTACAGGGGCTATTTTGGCTGTTATTGCGCAATGCGGTGATTTATTGGAATCTAAAATTAAACGATATTTGAAAATTAAAGATTCAAGTCAGTTAATTCCGGGGCACGGTGGAATGTTTGATCGTATCGACGGTTTAATTTTTGCGGCGCCTTTTGTGTTATTGTGGTGTGTTTTATTAGTTTATATTTTAGGATAAAAAAATGGAGTGGATTGTTAATACGATTTATTATGTTGTTCCTTTTATTATTTTATTAGGAATTTTGGTTTTTGTTCATGAGTTCGGACATTTTATTATTGCTCGTCTTTGCGGGGTTCAAGTAGATGCTTTTTCAATCGGTTTCGGTAAAACATTATGGAGCCGTAAAGACAAGTATGGAACGGAATGGAAATTATCAGCTATTCCGTTGGGTGGATATTGTCAATTTTTAGGTGATGCTGATGGTGCTTCAACCGGTGTCGATCAGAAAAAAGTTAAAAAGTTAACCAAGGCTCAGAAGAAAAAGGCCTTTGCTTTTCAGAATCCTTATAAGAAATTGGCTATTGTTTTAGCCGGACCTTTAGCAAATTATGTTTTTGCCATCATTATTTTTGCGGTCGTTTTTGCTTTTTTCGGAAAAATGGTTTTTCCGCCGGTCGTAGGAAGTGTTATGGATGGTGGTGCAGCTCAGAAAGCCGGAATTATAGCGGAAGACAGAATCGTTACTGTTAACGGGCATAATGTTTCGTCTTTTGATGATATTCGTAAAGAAGTTGCTTTGATTGATGATGGAAATATTGCTACACTTGAGATTTTACGGCAAGGTGAAAAGATGACCTTAACTTTCCCGATTGAGGAAATGGAGTATTCTCCAGATTGCGGACAAACAACAGTTAAACAACGTATGTTGGGTATCCGTTCTGTTAATCGTGTCGAAGTTGAGCATACTAAAATGGGAATTTTAAGTTCTATCAAAGAGGCTTGTGTTCAGACATGGACTATTACCGAGACAACATTGCGCGGTGTCGGGCAGATGATTACCGGCCGTCGTAGCAGTGAGGAATTGGGGGGAATTATTCGTATTGCTGAAATGTCCGGTGATATTACAAAAAAATACGGTATGCTTGATTTCTTGATGTTTATGGCACTGTTATCTATTAATTTGGGGTTGATTAATTTATTTCCAATTCCGGTTTTAGATGGCGGACATGTCGTGATATTTCTGTTAGAAATTATTTTCCGCAAAGAAATGAACAACCGTGTAAAAGAGACTTTATTTAAAATCGGTTTTAGTTTATTAATACTGTTAATGATTTTGGCAACATGGAATGATGTTGTTCGTTTGTTTAAACGTTGGTTTCTGTAACCCTTTGTAAAGGATATTAATATGAGATATATAAGTTTATTAGCGTTGTCTGTTGGAATGGCTGCAGTTTGTGAAGTACAGGCGGCTGAAGTCAAAAATATTCAGATTACCGGTTTACAAAGAGTTGAACCGGAGACTGTTCGGGCGTACTTAGATATTGAATCCGGTCAAAATATCGGGCAATTTGATATTGATGCAGCTTTGAAACGTTTGTATGCTACAGGATTATTTTCTGATGTTTCTTTAGATATGTTGGCTAATGGTGAATTGTTGGTTAAAGTCACCGAGAATCCAATTATTAATAAACGTTATTTTGAAGGTAATGATGAGCTTGGGGATGAAATGCTGTCAAAAGAATTGCAGTTAAGTGCTGGTTCTATTTACAGTGTTTCAAAAGTTCAGCAGGATGCTCAGAGAATCGTTGAAATTTATAAAAGAGCGGGGCGTTATGCTACTACAGTTGACCCGAAAATCATTAAACGTGATCAGAATCGGGTTGATTTAGTTTATGAAATTACCGAAGGGGCTGATGCTAAGATTGATAAGATTAATTTTGTCGGCAATACTCATTTCTCGGACAGTGAATTACAATCAGAAATTATGAGTAAAGAGAGCCGTTGGTATCGTATCTTTTCTTCTTCCGAAAATTATGATCCGGAAAAGACAAACTATGATAAAGAGTTGCTTCGCCGATTCTATATGCGTCATGGTTATGCTGATTTCAGAGTATCAACGGCAGTCGGTGAGTTGAGCGCAGATAAGAAGTCTTTCGTTTTAACCTATGTTTTGGATGAAGGTCCTCGTTATAAAGTTAAAGATATCAATATTGCACCATCTGTTCGTGGGGTAAATGTTGAAACCTTGTATCCTGAAGTACTGTTTGAAAAAGGGGATTGGTATGATGCCGACAAGGTTGAAAAGACTGTTTATGCCATTACCGAAAAATTGGAACAGCAGGGTGTTGCCTTCGTTGATGTGACCTCTCGTCTTAATAAAAATACGCAGACCGGCGATGTTGATGTAACTTTCGATATTTCAGAAGGGTCTCGTTTGTTTATTGATAAGATTAATATTATGGGTAATACCCGTACGGATGATAATGTTATTCGTCGAGAATTCAGAATTGATGAAGGAGATGCCTTTAATGCTTCTAAAATTAAGGCCTCTCGTCGTAATATTGAAGCCTTAGATTATTTCAGCAAAGTTGATATTACAACAGAACCGACAGATGATAGTAATAAAGCCGATTTGAATGTTAAGGTTGAAGAAAAATCTACGGGTTCATTTAATGTTGGTGTCGGGTATTCTACTTTGAATGGAGCTTTGGCTCGCGTAGGTGTTGTAGAAAATAACTTCCGTGGAAAGGGACAGAAGTTGAGTGCAGAAGCTGCTATTTCACAAAGAACTTCTGAATATGAATTGAGCTTTACCGAGCCTTATTTCTTGGATAGACGTTTGAGTGCCGGTGTTGATGTGTTCCACTCGAAGACGGATTATCAAGATGAGGCTTCTTATGATAGTGAAACAACCGGTGGACGTTTACGTTTCGGTTGGAACTATACGGATGATTTGGCGCAATATGTCCGCTATACTTTAAGTGAGGATAAGATTACTAATGTTGATAAGACGGCTTCTCGGTATATTAAAGAAGAAGAAGGATCTTATACTAACTCAGCTATCGGTCAGACATTAGTTTATGATAAGCGTGACAGTAAGATTCGTCCGAGAGATGGCTATTATTTATCCTTTGGTAATGATGTGGCCGGTCTTGGCGGAGATGA
The DNA here is from genome assembly GCA_017477185.1 of Alphaproteobacteria bacterium. Lineage (GTDB taxonomy): Bacteria > Pseudomonadota > Alphaproteobacteria > RF32 > CAG-239 > Scatocola. The sequence continues at coordinate 11,742 of JAFUXF010000022.1, forward strand.
AAAGTATGTTAAGTTTGATGCTAAAGCCTATAAGTACTACACCATTTCAGATGATTATACTTTTAAGTTCTTTATCAATGGTGGTTATATTGATGGTTATGGTGGAAAGAATGTTCGTTTGTCTCACCGTTATTATTTGGGTGGTTCGACGATGCGTGGTTTTGAATATGCCGGTATCGGTGCGCGTGATAAATATACCAAGGATGCGTTGGGTGGTAACTGGATGGTTTATTCAGGTGCTGAATTCCAGTTCCCACTTGGTTTGGATGAGTTAGGTATTCGTGGTCGTACCTTTGTTGATGCCGGTGCTTTGGGTAAACCGGATCATATGGATAAAAAGTATGTTGAATACTCTGATAAGATTCGCGTTTCAACCGGTGTCGGTCTTGAATGGCAGTCTCCGATGGGACAGATTGATATTGATTTGGCTGTTCCTGTCGTTAAAGAAAAGTATGATGAGACTGAGGTGTTCCGTTTGAACTTCGGCACACGTCTGTAAAAATTGCAAAAGGCCTGTCATACTTGTAACTTTTTTCCTAATGTACCAATGTTGTACATGTTGTCAAAAAGTTACGGTATAGCACAGGCCTTTATCAATTTTTAGTAAATATTTACTTTATTAGAGAAAACTAATGCAACCTAGAGACACATCTAAAATGTATCCGTGTTGGCGGACGTATAAAGAAGGTCAGACTTTACCTGTTTTGGCTTTTCATAATGGGCGGCGGATAGATTTGGCAACGGCGGAAGTCAAAGAATTGTTGGCAAATTTGCCTAAAGATAATATGGTATTGTTTTCTGATTATCTGTATTATGGGCGTTATCAACCTTTAACCGGCAAAAATATTTATAGTTATGGGAGTAATTTTTCTGTTTCTAAAAATGATGATGGTTCGGTGTGTGTGTTTGGAAATGGCTGCCTGTTTGAGTGATTTTTTATTTTCTAATCATTTGAAAACGAAGATGTTTTCTAAATACAAAAAAACACTCTGACATTTAAGTCAGGGTGTTTTTTTCTTTTATTAGCTCATCCTTTTGAATATTTTTAATCTCCCTACGGAGAAGGACTCTTGCGCTAATGAGGTTTATTTTAAGGGTTTCATCTATTAAAACTCTAAAATTTTTCGGACCAACCGGAAATTTTTTTAGATAATTTATAAAATCCTCTTCAAGAGGTGCCTCTCTACGAGGAGAGTTGTACTCTTGGATTACTCCTTGAAGAAGGATCAATATTTGAGAGAATGGAATTTCTTGCCCTAGGTATTTACCCAATGGCACACCTTTTAATCTATATTCCATTATGCCAGACACAATTTGGTCGTATCTGACAACATCCATGATCCATTTCTTGAATGAATCATCATTTTCTCGTATTTCGGAGAATTTCAATGGGTCGCGTTCATATGCTTCCCTTAATGCATAAAAATTATCCATAGTTTTTTTTAATTAATAGTAAATTTTATCGTTATTATGGTATATTGTAAATAGAGTTTGTCAAGTATTTTTTTGTTAAATTTGTACATAATAAATCGTGTTATAAATTTCTGCTTGTATTTTGCAGAAGTTTTATTTGAGAATTTGATTTTACTTAACAACATATCGATTTCCTTAATCAGTATGTTTTTTTGCTTATTAAGCGGTTGTGTATATGTTTTTTTAAGCCTTGAGAAATTGAAAGTGATAAGATAGTTTTATCTTATCTTTAAGGTTTTATATTGAGGTTACCATGGTTGATCTTTCATTTTATATAAACAACGGACCGATGACCTTACAAAAGGTTGCCGAGATTACCGGGGCGGTTTTGCAAGACAGTTCAAAAGCTGATGTTATGGTGCGAGATATCGCAACTATGGTACGAGCAGGACAGGGAGAAATTTGTTTCTTTTATGATAAAAAAGCCAAAGACAAAGCCGCTTTGATGAAAGCAACTGCTTGCGTGACAACCGAAGAACTAGCTTCTTTTGTGCCTGAGACGACCATTAAATTGATATCTTCTGATCCTAAACGCGCCTTTCTTAAGCTCAATATGGCTATGTATGATGAAAAGGCACGCGGTTTAGGGATTGCATCGACAGCTAAAATTGCCCCAACCGCTAAGTTGGGTAAAAATTGTTTTGTCGGAGAGAATGTGGTTATTGAAGATAATGTTGTTATCGGCGATAATTGTCTGATTGAACATGGTGCCGTGATTACAAATGATTGCAAAATCGGAAATCATTGTCGTATTGGGGTGAATGCAAAAGTTTCTTTTTGTGAAATGGGAAATGATTGTTATATTTATGCCGGCGCGCAAATCGGTAATGATGGTTTTGGATTTATGATGATTGATGGTAAACATCAGCGTATTCCGCAACTCGGGCGTGTTATTATCGGTGATGATGTGGAAATCGGGGCAAATGCTTGCGTTGACAGAGGTGCGTTGGATGATACTATTATTGGTGATGGTTGTCGCGTTGATAATTTGGTTCAGATTGCGCACAATGATGTTATGGGGCGTGGCTGTATTGTTGTTTCTCAAACAGGAATTGCCGGAAGTTGTACGTTTGGTGACTATGTCGTTTGTGGCGGACAGACCGGTTTCGCAGATCACTTGACAATCGGCAGTGGGGCACAAATAGGGGCTCAGTCCGGTGTTATGCAAGATATTGAAGCCGGTGCCGTTTTGATGGGGTATCCGGCACAGCCAATTAAAGATTTTATGCGTCAAACGTTGTATTTGAAAAAAGTTATTAAAAATAAATAGAAAAGGAAAATAATATGTCAGAAATGAAAATATATCCAATTGAAGAAATTATGAAAATGTTACCGCATCGCTATCCGTTTTTGTTAGTGGATAGATTAGAAGTTGAAATCCCTGGAGAAAAGGGTGTCGGTACAAAGAATGTGACGATGAATGAAGAATTTTTCCAAGGACATTTCCCTGGTAATCCGGTTATGCCGGGGGTTTTGCAAATCGAGGCTATGGCGCAGACAGCAGGAGCTCTGGTTATGACTGCTGTTGAGGATTATGCTAATCATCCTAAGGGAGTTCTGTTTATGTCAATTGATGGAGTTAAGTTTCGTAAGCCGGTTAAACCCGGAGATCAATTGAAAATGCATGTTGAAAAAATTAAAGAACGTCGCAATATTTATGTTTTCAAAGGACAGTCTTTTGTCGATGGGCAGGTTGTCTCGGAAGCCGAATTCACCGCAATGATTATGTAAAAGTTCATATAATGGACTACTAGTGCGTTGTCTCGAAGTAAAATTATCCTCACGTACCACAATGTACGCTGCGGTAATTTTATTCTCGATGCCTACTATTAGTCTCATTCTCTGAACTTTTACGGTAAAAAAGCGCTCTTTGTGTTTCTAGTGCAGATTTTTCACAAATTGCTAAGTCATGTACCAATATGTACATTCCTGTCGCAATTTGTGAAAAATCTTACTATAAACAGCAAATATCACAATTTTTAAGCGGCCAAGAGGAAAAATGTGCTCTTTGGGCTACTGGTGCAGATTTCTTAAAAATTATTCGGTCATGTACCTCGGTGTACACTCCCTTCATAATTTTCTCGAAATCTTACTATTAGCCGCAAATATCGCATTTTTTAAAAATGCGCTCTTTGGACGACTAGGGCAGTTGACTAAAATCCTTGAGATTATTCTCAAGGATTTTTTATTTAAGTTATCCCATGAAATAAATTGTAACGAAAAGTTGATTGCGTTTCAAAAAAGAGAATAATACTGTATGGTTATTGTTTGTATTATGATATGAAAGGACTAATCATTATGACTAATATTCATCCGACAGCATTTGTTGAACAGGGTGCTCAGATCGCCGCAACAGCAGAAATCGGACCTATGTGCTATGTGAGCGCAGGGGCTAAAATCGGAGAGCGTGTTCGTTTGTTGCCACAAGTCACAATTTTGGGAAATACGACTATCGGAGATGATACGGTTGTTTTTTCGGGGGCTGTTTTGGGTGGTGGTCCGCAAGATCATGGAAATGAGTTTCAGCCGGATGCTCGCTTGGTTATCGGTAAACGTAATGTTATCAGAGAAAATGTAACAATGCATTGTGGAACGCCCAAAGGGCAAACCCCGTTACCGGGGATTGAGCCGGAAAAAATGGTTACTTATGTGGGAGATGATGGTATGTTTATGGCAAACTCTCACGTTGCTCATGACTGTGTTGTCGGGAACAATGTTATTATGACAAACAACTCGGTTATCGGCGGGCACGTTCGTGTCGGTGATGGGGCTATTTTGGGCGGTAACTGCGCCGTTCACCAATTTTGCCGTATCGGTCGTAAGGCAATGATCGGCGGTTTGGCCGGTGTTGACAGAGATGTTATTCCGTTTGCTATTGTGACCGGTGAACGCGGTAAATTACGCGGTTTGAATTTGGTCGGTTTACGTCGCAGCGGATATGCTCCGGAAGTTATCAAAGCGATTAGTCGTGCTTTCATGTATATTTTCAAAGGTAAAGAGGATAATTTTGAAACACGCGTTCAGAAAGCTAAAGAACTGTATAAAGATAATGAAATGGTTATGGAACAATTGGAATTTATTACTGTTTCGCTTGATGGAAAACGCAATGTGATGGTTTCTGATTAGGAAGAATATGAGTAAAAAATTAGGTATTATAGCCGGCGGAGGCGATATTCCCAAGGCTCTGATTACACGCTGCAAAGAGCAAAAACGTGATTTTTTTGTGGTGGCGATTGAGGGAAATGCTGACAGAGATTTGATTGATGATAATGTTCCTCATATTTGGATCCGTATCGGACAGGCCGGAACTGGCTTTAAGAAATTGGCAGAAGAAAAAGTTGACGAAGTTGTTATGATTGGGACTATTCGTCGTCCGTCTTTTAAGGATTTGGTTCCTGATTTACGAACAACAGCTTTTTTTGCCAAGTTGGGCATTAAGTCAATCGGAGATGATGGTATTCTGCGTGCCTTGGTCAAAGAATTGGAAAGTGATGGATTAATTGTTCGTGGTATTCAGGAAGTTATGCCAGAAATTTTAATCAGAGAAGGTGTTTTAGGAAAAATAAAGCCTTCAAAGCAAGCTAAAGCAGATATTGAACGAGCAGTGGAGGTAGCCACAGAATTAGGACGGCTTGATGTTGGGCAGGCAGTTATTGTTCAACAAGGTTTGGTTTTAGGGGTTGAAGGTATTGAAGGCACGGGAGAGCTTATTCGCCGTTGCGGAACTTATCAACGCAAAGGCGAAGGTGGGGTATTGGTTAAGATTCGTAAACCACAACAAGATATGCGCATAGATTTGCCTACTATAGGTGATAGAACGGTAAAATCAGCTTATGAGGCAGGGTTAAGCGGTATAGTGTTGCATGCAGGTAACGGTTTGATTGCCAATGAAAAAGAAACAATTGAATTAGCGGATAAATATGGATTATTTGTGATGGGAATTAATCCGGCAGATTATTATGAAGGTGCAAAATGAAGATTTATGTAATAGCCGGTGAGCCGTCCGGAGATTTGCTCGGTTCTCGTTTTATGAGAGCAATGCAGAAAAAACATCCTGAAGTGGTGTTTGTCGGTGTTGGTGGTGAAAGTATGGAAAATGCCGGACTAAACTCTTTATTTGATATTTCAGATTTGGCCGTTATGGGATTAGCTGAGGTTGTTCCCAGTATTCCGAAAATTTTGGGACTAATCAAAAAAACTGTTGCCGATATAGAAGTGCAAAAACCTGATGTTATTTTGACAATTGACAGTTGGAGTTTCGGGGCGAGGATTCAAAAGATTATTCGTCAGAAAAAGCTTGGAATTCCTCAAGTTCACTATGTTGCACCGCAAGTTTGGGCATGGAAGAAAAAACGCGCCAAAACAATGTATAAATATATCGATTTATTGCTAACGTTATTGCCGCAAGAACCGAAATATTTTACACCGTATTATTTAAAAGCTGAATGCGTCGGGCATCCGGTCATCGAAAGTCAGGTGGTTAATGGAGATGCTGAGGCTTTTCGTAAAAAATATCATATTACTGAAAATAAAACGATTATTTCTGTCTTACCGGGGTCTCGTCATAATGAAGTAGCTGCATTGCTTCCTATTTTTTTAGAAAGTGTACGTCAATTATGGGAACGTAATCCGAACTTGCATTTTGTTATTCCTACCGTCAAAACGGTTGCTGAAAGAGTTAAAAAAATGTGTTTGGGGCTAGATTTACCGCTTACGTTGGTTGAAGATGAACAAGGACGCTATGATGCGTTTAAGGCGTCAAGTGCAGCGATTGCAGCTTCAGGAACAGTGGCTTTAGAGTTAGCTATTGCAGGTGTTCCTCATATTGTAGGATATAAAGTTTCTCCATTGACAGGATGGTTGGCTAAGAAGTTTTTGCATATTCAGTTTGTAAATTTATCTAATATTATTCTCGGTCGAGAGATTATTCCGGAGCTGTTGCAAGAACGTTGTGTGGCATCTAATATCAGTTTGTATATTGAAGGATTACTCAGTCATGATGATTGGTACGATAAACAAATTGATGGTTTTCAGAAAGTCCGAACACTACTCGGGATGGGAAGCCAAACCCCAAGCGAAAAAGCCTGTGATATCATTTACAGATTGATGGAAAAATAGAAAAATACAAAAATGACTGTCTGAGAGTTTTTTTCTGTGCTTTTGGAAAAAGATTCAAAAGATGTTGAAATTATTAGCATTCACTGGTCAGGCAACAGCTGGTTTGACCGGGTTTAATGGTGTAATGTTGATGATAGGATGCTGCCGGATAAAAAATATTTGAGGGGCGAATTTGGGTAAGAATTTGTTGTTGAGATTGTTGCTGTAATTGTTGTCGTTTAGTGGTGGCAATTTGTCGTTGCGTTTCATCTAAATAAAAAATTGTCGGTTTTACCAGTTTTGTATTGTGGCAAGACATGGGTAATAGTTGATATGGGTTATGAATGAGAAAAAAAATATCTAATATCTGTTCGTAACTTAATAAATTTTGATTATATGTTATTTTGACTGCTTCAACATGGTCGCTTGATCCTTCAGCTATTTGTTGGTAGGTCGGGTTTGGTGTTTGTCCTCCGGTATAACCGACAAGGGTAGAGACAATGCCTGTATATTGTTCTAATTGTTTTTGTAAATCCCAGAAATTACCAGCAGATAAAATAGCATAAGAGGGAATAATCATGATTTGTGTCCTCATAATGTCAATGATACTGTTGTATATAATCAGTAATTTGAAAATTTTTAGTTGTTACTATTTTAATTCATTTAAGGCTTCTTGTGCCCAAGGGTGAATAAATTTTGTGATTTTATCATTATTAAGAAGATTAAACAAACAACTATAAACCGCACTGTTTAAGTTTTGTTCAGTCAGAGGTGTTGTTTGGTTGGAAAAATTGTAGTTCTTGAGCTGTCGATTATTTTGTTTTGAGGCTAAAAAGATAATTTTATCTAATAAAGTTGCCGATTTGCGCAAAGTTGTATGGCAATTGATGGCGTTTAAAACTTCTTTGTCACTGATGTTAAACTCTTCAACTGCGAGAATTCTTGAGATTTTTTGGTGTAATAAGTGAGGATTAGCGCGTTCTTCAGGCAGAATTTCTGTTCCGTATTCTTCTGCCAGAGTAATATAATCTTTTTCAGGAATAAGACGGCTTATATTATGCAATAAAGCTGCGGTTGACACTTGTTGTCTGTCAAGTCCATAGTGTGAGGCTAATTCTAATGCCTGTGCGCGTACCAACATGGCATTACGATATTCTTCCGGTAATTTTGCTTGTTTGAAACGACTTTTAACGAGTTCTTCCAGTGGAGAACTATTATGGTATGAAACAGACATATTTATGGGCATTTCTTCCTCCCTTATGTTAATTTCTTTATTATATATAATTGATTTTTATAAAAAAATCCAGTGTTTTTTTTTGAAAAAGAAGATAAGTGTGCGTAAGCGGTAGTTGGTTGTTGATTTTAGTGGCTGAATTGTTAGTATGATTAGTAGTTGTAGCTCAAAAAGGAAAGAAAAAATGAAAGGTATCATTCTTGCCGGAGGAAGCGGCTCCAGATTATATCCGCTAACAAATACGACCAGTAAGCAGCTGTTACCGGTTTATGATAAGCCGATGATTTATTATCCGTTGGCCACGTTGATGTTATTTGGAATTAAGGATATTTTGATTATTTCAACCCCGCAAGATACACCTAATATTGAGAAATTGTTTGGGGATGGAGCGAGTTTGGGGTTAACCTTACAGTATAAAATCCAACCGGAACCCAAAGGAATTGCGCAAGCATTTACATTGGGAGCGGATTTTATCGGTCAAGATGATGTTTGCTTAATTTTGGGTGATAATATCTTTTATATGGGGGAGCAACTCAAATATTTTAGAGAAGAAGTTGCAAAAAATCCAGGAGGAACGGTTTTTGGGTATCATGTTTCTGATCCTGAGCGATTTGGAGTGGTTGAATTTGATAAAAATCACAAGGTTCTTTCGATTGAAGAAAAGCCAAAGAAACCGAAATCTAATTATGCTGTTGTCGGTTTGTATTTTTATAAATCTGACGTGGTTGAGAAAACGAGACGGTTGAAACCTTCAGCCCGCGGAGAATTGGAAATTACGGATATCAATAAAATGTATTTAGAAGAGGGGCGTTTGAATGTCGTTACCATGAAGCGCGGTAATGCTTGGCTCGATGCCGGAACGCCGCAGTCTTTGCTTGATGCTTCTAATTTTATTGGAATTATTGAAAAACGACAGGATTTAAAAATTGCCTGTATTGAAGAAATTGCATATCGCCGTGGTTTTATCAATGATGAGCAGATGATGAAATTGATCAATTCATTAAAAGATGGTATTGATTATAAAGAATATTTAAAACGTGTATTTGAGGACTACCATGAAGATTTCTAAAACAGCTATTGATGGAGTATTGATTATTGAACCGCAGGTCTTTGAAGATGATCGAGGTTATTTTTTTGAGAGTTACAATCAGGCAAAAATGGAAGAGGCCGGTTTACATTATAATTTTATCCAAGATAACCAGTCTAAATCAAGTTATGGGGTTGTTCGTGGTATTCATTTCCAGAAGGGTGAGTTTGCTCAAGCAAAGCTTGTTCGCGTTTTGGAGGGAACAGTTTTGGATGTGGCTGTTGATTTGCGTAAAAATTCGCCAACTTTCGGAAAATATGTTGCAGTTGAATTATCGGCTGAAAATAAAAAGCAATTGATGATTCCGAGAGGGTTTGGACATGGTTTTTCTGTGTTGAGTAAAACGGCTGTTTTTGCCTATAAATGTGATAATGTTTATAATAAAGCCAGTGAGGGCGGTATTCGGTTTGATGATCCGGATATTCATGTTGATTGGAAAATAGATCCCAAAGAAGCTATTCTTTCTGAAAAAGATAAAAATGCGCCATTCTTAAAGGAGGTTACATGTTTTTAGTCGTTGGCTGTAATGGACAGCTCGGTAATGAATTAAAATTATTACTTAAGGATAAGGCTGTTTATGTCGATAAAGAAGAGTTGGATATTACAGATAAACAGGCTGTTTCTAACTTTGTTGCCGGCAAAAACTTTGAGGCTATTATTAATTGTGCCGCCTATACCGCTGTTGATAAAGCGGAAAGTGATGAAAAATTAGCGGAATTAATTAATGTTGAGGGACCGCGTAATTTGGCAGCAACAGGTGTGCCGTTGGTTCATATTTCAACAGATTATGTTTTTGACGGAACAAATAGTAAGCCCTATGTTGAGGAAGATGTTCCCAATCCGCAAACAGCCTATGGCAGAACAAAATTGGCCGGAGAAAAAGCAGTGATGGAGACTGCAAAAACAGCCGTTATTATCAGAACAGCTTGGTTGTATTCGATATTCGGCAATAATTTTGTTAAAACCATGCGTAAGCTCGGGGCGGAACGTGAAAAATTGAATGTTGTTTTTGATCAGATTGGTACGCCTACTTATGCCGGTGATTTGGCAAAAGCCATTGTTACTATTTTGCCAAAGATGAAAGAGGGAATAAAAGAACTTTATCATTTTTCAAATGAAGGGGTTTGTTCGTGGTATGATTTTGCTTTAGCGATTATGGCACAATCTGATTTGAATTGTCAGGTTTTTCCAATAGAAAGTAAGGAGTATCCGACTCCGGCAAAACGCCCGCATTATTCTGTTTTAAATAAGGCAAAAATTAAAAAAGATTTTAATTTGGTTATTAATCATTGGGCAATCAGTTTAGCTGAGTGCGTGGAGAAGATGAATAATGGTCTTTAGTTCCCTGATCTTTCTGTGGCTGTTTTTACCGGTTGTTCTGTGTCTGTATTATATTGCCAAAGATAGCTATCGAAATTTACTGCTGTTAATTGCCAGTCTGTTTTTTTATGCCTGGGGCGAACCGATATATGTTTTGGTAATGATATTTTCGATAGTGATTAACTATGTGTGCGGCCAGTTGATAGGAGGAGAGAGTGCCAAAAATAAG
>JAFUXF010000023.1 GCA_017477185.1 Alphaproteobacteria bacterium
GGTCCGATGCCGCAAACGCGTGAGCACATTTTGTTGGCTCGTCAAGTTGGTGTACCGGCCTTGGTTGTTTATATGAACAAAGTAGACCAAGTAGATGATCCGGAATTATTGGAATTGGTTGAGATGGAAATTAGAGACTTGTTGAAGTCTTATGATTTCCCGGGTGATGAAATCCCGATTATCAAAGGATCAGCTTTGGCTGTATTGGAAGACGGAGATAAGACAATCGGACATGATTCAATCATCGAATTGATGAAAGCCGTTGACAGCTATATTCCGCAACCGGAACGTCCGAAGGATCAACCGTTCTTGATGCCGATTGAAGATGTCTTCTCAATTTCCGGTCGTGGTACGGTTGTAACCGGTCGTGTAGAACGTGGTGTATTGAAAGTCGGTGATGAAATCGAAATCGTCGGAATTCGTCCGACACAAAAGACCACATGTACAGGTATCGAAATGTTCCGTAAGTTGTTGGATGAAGGTGAAGCCGGCGACAACATCGGTGTATTACTTCGTGGTACAAAGAGAGAAGAAGTTGAGCGTGGACAAGTTTTGGCAGCTCCCGGAACAATTACACCGCACACAGACTTCACATGTGAATGCTATATTTTAACTAAAGAAGAAGGTGGCCGTCATACCCCGTTCTTCAGCAACTATCGTCCGCAATTCTACTTCCGTACAACGGATGTAACAGGTGCAATTGAGTTGCCTGAAGGAACAGAGATGGTAATGCCAGGTGATAACATTCGCATGACAGCAAAATTGATTCACCCGATTGCGATGAACGAAGGTTTACGTTTCGCTATTCGTGAAGGTGGACATACTGTTGGTGCAGGTGTTGTATCAAAAATCTTGAAGTAATCTGAGGTTGAACACGCAAAAGGGGCTTCATGCTTGTTATTTTTTCGCTCGTGTAGCTAGTTGTACACCACGCTTAAAAATAACGTCGCAGCAAGCCCCTTTATCGCATTCAAAGCGGAGTTTGAGAATTTAGAGAATTAGGCAAGATGCGTTTCTTATTATAAACAACAATTCCGACTAAAATTTTTGTTTCACTTCGATTTTATCTCGTTTACAAAAATAAGTCTCATTGCTTGGCTCATAAAAACAATTCACTGGATTGTTTTTATTTCACAGTTATCGCGTTTTTCTTTTCAAGATTTACGTTTTTAGCTTTAAGTTCCGATAATTCGGAACTTTTTTCTCTTAATTATGAAGGGTATTTATTACAGTTTCTGGAGTTAAGGGATATTTTGTTACAGCATAGGCCTTGATCAGATTATTTACAAAATTGAAAGGGGCTTATTAAAGCCCCTTTATCGCATTCAAAGCAGAAGTTGGTGGTTCTGAATATTTCAGAGCTTTCTGTTTTTCTAAATCTTTTTCTTGCTTTTAAAACAATGCTGGTGTAGTAAAGAATCAATATTGTCTTACTATTAAATTATTTTGCTTATGACACAAGAAGAAAAATTTAGGATCTGGGATGCTACCAAACCGAGTATCGCAGAAGTCAGAATTTATCTCAACCGCCTGAGAGGGAAACAACCTGATTGCAAAACCTCGTTGCCTCTGGTGTATTACAAATCGCACAAGCGGTTTGTTCGCAAGTGTTACTTGCCTGACAAGAAAAGACATTTATATGGAATTTTGCTGAATGATAATCTGATGTTGTCGCTTAAAGCTATTACAAGGCGAAACATTGATTCTGTTATGGCTTATGCAGAGAAGGAGATAGCTAAAGGGGCTTGGGAAGCTAAAAAGCTATCAACGACGGAAGCCAAAATCAATCAGTGGGTTATCGACCATTGCTCTACAGTATTTGCTGGTTTGGCAGCGTATGACGATGATGTAGAAATACTGCAACAGCACAGAAATGCAGTTCAGCAAACTCTCGAAGTGTTGCGTACGCATGGGGTTAAAGTTCCGACAATTGATTGGGATTGTTTGGCGTACATTAATGAGGGAGAAAATTATTGCCAAGATTCTCGTAGAAAGTATGATATTCGCGAATACTTGAATACAAAAGGCGATCTCCTCATTTTGCACGACCCCATACCGGATCAAGATTGATATCAGAAAAAAATAACCTTGGAATTGGTCCAAGGTTATTTTTTTATTTCTTTTTTGCTTTATCCGCATAAGGGTTATTCGATTTTCGAACAGTAATTCTCAGCGGAATACCACCCAGATTAAATGTTTCTCGCAAACTATGAGTCAGATAGCGCAAGTACGCATCCGGCAAACCCTCCGGATTGCTCGAGAAAATATAGAATGCCGGCGGACGCGTCTTTGCTTGCGTGATATAACGTAATTTAATTCTTCTCTTATTTTTACCGAGCGGCGGCGGATAACGATCAATCATATCGCCAAACCACTGATTAAGCGGCGCTGTCGGAATACGCATATTCCACCGGTCATAAACCTTAAAGACCGCACTCATCAATTTATCCAAGCCTTCTTTTTTGAGAGCAGAAATGGTTACGGTCGGCACGCCTTCGGCCTGAGCTAGAGAGGTCTGTAATTTGTCATTGAGTTTCTGCAAAGCCTCTTGACGATTAGCAATATCCCATTTGTTAACAGCAATGATCAAAGCGCGCCCTTCATCTAACACTTGTCTGGCAATAGTTAAATCTTGTTTATCGAGTACGGCATCTGCATCTAAAACCAAAATAACAACTTGAGCCATGAATGCCGCATGTTTGGTATTGGCAACCGACAACTTCTCAACATCACTTTCGACTTTAGCATGACGTCGCAGACCGGCTGTGTCAACCAAATTAACCTTATGCCCTTTCCATTCCCACTCAACGGTAATGGCATCACGCGTTACACCGGCTTCCGGTCCAGTAAGCATTCTTTCTTCACCCAATAGCGCATTCATTAGCGTTGATTTGCCGACATTAGGTCTGCCTACAATTGCCAACTGTAAAGGTTTGGCTTTAGCTTTTTCGTCTTTAATCGCGTTAATTTCATCCTCGCTCATACCTGTAAAATCAACGCCATCATCATCGGCTCCATCATCACCTTTTTTATCAAAAGGAATGAGCCGCTGATAAACATCACTCAAACCTAAACCATGCTCGGCAGAAAAAGGGATAGGCTCACCCAAACCTAAAGTATAAGCCTCATGAATACTATCTTCCTGAGCTTTGCCTTCACATTTATTGGCTAGAAGAATGACCGGTTTACCGCTTTGTCTGACCAAATCCGCAAAGTGCTTATCATAAGGTTGGATACCGGCACGGGCATCAAACAAAAACAAACAAACATCAGCCTCATCAATGGCTCGCTGTGTTTGTAACCACATTCGTTTCTCCAGAGAGTCTGTTTTTGAATACTCATAACCTGCGGTATCAATAACCATTAAATTTAAATCAAAAAATTTGGCAAAACCTTCACGGCGATCTCGAGTAACCCCTGGCATATCATGGACAATCGCCGCTTTTCTTCCGACAAAGCGATTAAACAATGTTGACTTTCCAACATTCGGTCGTCCGATAATAACAATCTTAAGGGTCATAAGAATATTCGCTTATTTATAGGCGTGTATATCAGCATCACGCGTGGTTAAAATCATAATACCATCGGCAACAATCGGAGAGGTTTCTATCGGTGTTTCTAAGTCAACATAACTCATAATTTTACCATTGTAGGGAGAAACAGCAAAAGCATAACCGGTCGATGTTGTGACTAATAAACGATTATCCGTTAATACAGGTCCTGAAATAAACGCTCCTGTTTTATCATCTTCTTCACCGCCCAGAGGAATCTTTGTGCTCCAAAGGATTCTTCCTGTTGCATTTTCGATGGCCACTAAATCGCTGTTATTCGCAACAGCAAATAAATAGTTGCCGGATACCCATGGCTGAGAGGAAATACTTAAATCTCGTTGCCAAACGCGTGTGCCGGATCGCAAATCTATAGCTGTCAGCAAATTACTTTGTCCTGCGGCAAAAACGGCATTGCCGGCAATAACCGGATTCGCCTTGATAGTATTGATAGAAGCAAGAGGCGTTGACTTTTTATTTGAATAGAGCCAATCCGCCCATAACGGCGAACCTGTACTCGCCTTAAATGCACGCAATTCGCCGTTCGAAAAGGCAGCAACAACCAAATCTTGTTCTGCATCATAAGCCGGACTTGCGCCACCAACCATCATTGTTCCATCAGCCTCAGAATCATAACGCCAGAGCTCTTTTCCATCAGTTGCATCCAACGCAACCAATTCATTAGCAATAGTTTGAACGAACATCATATTTCCATCAACAGTTGGAGCAATACGCATCGGATTGACTGTTTCAAAATACCATACAGGTTTACCTGTACGCATCTCTAGGGCATAAACGCCGCCAAAACCGGTTGTAACATAAACAAGCTCATTCGCAACGGCGATTCCGGCACCTTTTAGTGCAATATTTTTATCGCTGCGATTGACAGGTTTAACACGACGTTCCCAGATAGTTTCTCCGCTATCTAATCTTTTAGCACTAACTTTTCCCTCTGCATCAATAGTAAAAACGACCTTATGAGAAATAACAGGTGTTGAAATCAAAAAATCACGCTTGGAAGAACCTGTACCGAAACTGCTTTGCCAAAAGCCACGCAACTGATTATCCGATTCTAGATGCCCGACCAAATGAGATGGTGTTCCCCCATTTTGAGTCCATTCAGTATTTTTGTGTGGTCGAGGTAAAGCTATTTTAACATCACTCATGGAAACATCAGGTTTGACAACCGTTTCATTTGTCAGAACAGCGATTCTTTCACCTTCTGCGACAGGTTTATCGCTCTTAAATAAACTACAGCCGGCAGTAGCTAAGGCAAGCAGACAAATAAAAGTTTTCTGATAAACACACATTACTTTGTATCTCCCGTTGATGTTAAAATTGAAATCATATTTTGCGCCCGAGCCCGTAAAGTTTCATGAACATCGGGCGTTTTTGCTATATCATTATACAAGACCAATGCCTGATCTTGATTGTTTGCTCTTAAAGCACTTAAAGCCAATAACTCTTTAGCCCCTGTTGACCACGCAGAAGGTTTTTCCTGTATAAGGGGATGTAAAAGCTGTTTCATATCGTCAAAAGACAGATTACCCAGCTTATATAGAGCTAATTTCATGATGGCAGCATTTTTTAATTTATCATTATGAGCTTTTTTTATGAATGTTTCTAACTTAGCCAGAGCCTCATCAATCTTATTTTGCTCGAACAAAACGGAAATAATTTTTGATTCTGCAATATCAGAATATATAGCATTTCCGTCTTTTGACAGACTCTGCAGAAGCTTTAAGCTGTCTTCAACTTTACCTTGATTATAAAGAGACTGAGCAAGAGCAAAATTATTAGAATATTCCTGATTCCGGACATCTCGCCAGTGCTTAATTGTTTCAAAGCTGACAGCTATTGTTAAACATAAAGCCACAAAAACCACAATTTGTGTACCATATTTTTTCCAAAAAGCCTTAATATTATCATTTTGGACATCCTCACTGACTTCTTTGAAAAAAACATCAGTGAAATCAAGTTCTTGTTCTTGTCTTTTCTCTTTTACCATTTTCTGAACTTTCAAAAATAAAAACATAATATGTTTATAGCGCAAAAATGCAAGTTCGCAACTATTTTTTTATGATATGATGAATCAAAAATTGTTTAACCCAAATGATATCGGCAAGAGGAAGTTTTTTCCCAAATACAAGAGTTTTATTATTACCGATGATAAGTAAAAAGTAGCGATCATTCGCCGGATTAAACGCAATATCAATAACCTTAATCTCATCCTTATTTAGTTCATTCTTTTTACGAGAGAAAAAGAAAGTTTTATGAACGATGATGATTTTAGATGGCTTGATGATCAACTTATCTCTGGTAAACAGGCGACAAATCACTAAAAATGCAAACAGACCCAAAACGAGAGACACCGCCAACCATGTCGGATGATAGATAATTTGTGATAAATTCAAGAGTAACCCGATAAAAAACAACACAACAACGAACAGAGTCATAAAATTAAAAGCATCCCATCGTAACTGACGGCTTTTTATGACGGTTTTATCCTTTGCGGTAACTAAAGAAACAGAAGAAGGTATTTTTTGCTTCTTATTAAAGCTATCAACAATAAAACCATCCTGATGCATTTGAGAAATAGATTTATTTAAATTCTTGATGTCCCGAACATCCCAACCTTGCTCAGTCATAATGATTTCAGGGAGATTCATCTTCTCTGCATAAAATTGCCAGATACGACGAATATTGTGACCACTTGTTGAAATATATAAAGGTGCAATCTTATCCATATCATCATGATATAACTCAACGATGTATTTGCTCTTGTTCAGAAAACCAAATTGAAAAAATTCTACACGAAAACGAACACCCTTATACTTCTTAAGCGATTCCTTGACGGTTGTTTTTGCTCCAAAGGCATGGCGATAAATCATTGTAATTTTTTTGCCATCAAAAAATACTTTTTTATAAGTAAAATAGTTAAAAAGTAAAAGCCCCAATGTCCACAAACCGAGAAGAATCAGCATAATGCTGAAGAAAGTTAAGTTAAACCAAGGTTCAATAAGTTGTGATACATTTTCTTGTGGAGTTGAGCCATAAAAAATTTCATATAACCCGAGAGCTATGAAAAACAGTGCAACAACTAACCCCGGAAAGAGAAGCGAGAGAGCAATGCGATCTGAGCACTTAGTCGGGATTTTATTTAACTTCAGTTCAAAATTATAACCAAAATGATTAGGGGCATTAAAACTCATATCATATATTCCTTTCGTATACCACTTGTTAACAATAATAAAGTAAACTTTGTAATATTCAAGACATTTTAACATATAATTATCTAAAATAAGCCAGAGAATTTAAAAGGGGTCAAGATGAATAGTTTAGAAATTTTTAGTACAGATACTCAGTTGCAAGTAACAGTATGGTCTTTTGTATTCCTTTGTTTTTGCGGTATTATTTTTGTTATGAATCAAGAAAAAGCATCCTTAAATAAAGCTGTTAAATACCTGTTTATCGCATTGGGCATAGATTTATTGTCGGTCTATTATGGCTATAATATGGAAAATTTTAGTGCCAGCATTTCTATTAATGTGTTAATGGCTTTAAGTCTTCTATTTAAATTGATCATTTTTATTCTTTGTACAATGGCTGCCGGTATTTTGCTTGACGAGAGAGGAAAAACAACAAGCGTCATTTCGACATGTTTTTCCATTGTTGGGTTAATTGCTGTTTGCTATTACAGTTTAGTATCGCCTAACGGAGAAGTCATTAATATTTTGCATAATTTAATGCCGGCTATCGGTTTTGCATATGTCGCAACAGCATTTTTTGTGCGAAGTTTTCGTCGCCACAATTTAGGGGCATTGATTGGCTGTATGTGCGCAATATTTATGACATATATTACTGTCACCAATATTTCTGCAACAGACAGCTTTGCTGTTGAGCACTGGTATAGCGGCTTAATATCTAATCTCGGAATGGGACTATGCTTTATTTTAGTATATATCGACCTCCAAAAAGAAATAATTGATAGTAAAAATCGCAGTATTGAAAAATATAATCGCCGCATAGAAGAGATTATCAGATTATCTCCGTTTCCGATTGTTATTTCACGCTTAAGTGATGATGCAATTCTTTTGGCAAATGATAATTTTCAGCACCTATTCGGTTTGAAAAATCAAAATATAGCAGATTATAAATTTAAGGACTTCTTTGTCGATAAAGATAATCGTAGATTACTCAACGTTCATCTTGAAAAAGAGCAAGAAATAAAAGATTTTGAGATTCTGGTACATTCAAAAGACAGTACCACACCTTTTTGGTTGTCGACCTCTGCAAATATTATTGATTATGAGTATGATGTCGCAATTTATGCGGCGTTTCAAGATATTACGGATCGTAAAAAACGCGAAGATTTGTGGCAGACACAAGCCACCAGAGACCCTCTGACCTCCTTATATAATCGTCGTTATTTTGAAGAAGAAGTAAATCGCCGAATTGATAACCAACCGGGGCAAATATTTAGTGTCTTTATGATTGATGCCGACCACTTTAAAAATGTCAATGATACTTATGGACATAAAACAGGGGATAAAGTTTTGATGGCTTTAGCCTCAACAGCAGAAAAAGCCCTGCGAGAAAATGATATCGTTGCGCGTTATGGTGGCGAAGAATTTATAGTATATCTGGATAATACGAAAGCAGAAGAAGCTAAATCTGTTGCTGACAGATTACGAGAGTCTATTGCTGCGATAGAGGTGATTGCCGATTCCGGTGAAACAGTTAAGTTTACGGTAAGTATTGGTATTGCCTCTTCTAACTACACCACAGATATTAATGAGCTGGTTAAGATGTCAGATGATGCTTTATATCAAGCCAAAGAAAGCGGACGAAATCGTTGCATTATTTATCATCCGAATATGGAGCCTGAGCCATCGGCTGTAAGAGAGCAAAAAGCACAAGAAAATGTTCATCCTGCACTGGCGAAAAACAACAACATAGAAGTGTCACTGTTGCAAAAAGACGATACGGATAAGGATATGTAATGAGCCATAATTGCCTGAATTTTCCTGCTTGTGGGGGGTGTTTATATCGAGATTTATCACCGGAACAATATTGCAACCAAAAAAAAGAACGCTTTTCAAATATTTTAAAAGCGATTAACCAATCCGAGATTGTGCAATCAGATCCGATATTTATTGCTGATGCAACACGTCGTCGGGCAACATTTACTTTCAGTTACCACAAAAAACAACTTAAATTTGGCTTTAATGCAGCTCAGTCACATGATATTGTCGATATCAAAAAATGCCTGTTGCTGACGCCGCGTTTAAACAATAATTTGTGCTATATACGAAAATTGATAACAGAGTTATGTCAAGAACCTTTCACTGTTAAGCAAGGGAAAAAACTCCTTAAACAAAGTTTAACGGCGGGAGATGTATCACTTTGTGATGCGGAGAATGGAATAGATATTTTATTTGACATTCCGTATGCTCCTGAGTTAAATCACCGATTATTAATTTCTGAACAGATTAACAGTTGCAGTGATATTATTCGTGTCTCTTGGCGCACAAAATCATCAGAACAACCTGAAACGATTCTTGAAAAATCTCGTCCTTACATCATCAATAGCGGAATAAACGTTTATATATCGGCCGGAACTTTTTTGCAGGCATCGGTTGCTGGCGAACAAGCGTTAATCAATCAAGTTATGAAATATATCGGCACAGAAAATGGCATGATTGCGGATTTATTTTGCGGTATTGGAACTTTTTCTTACCCGCTTTCAAAAGATAAAAATAATAAAATTTTGGCAATCGATTCGTCTGTAGAATTACTGCAAGGTTTTCAAACTTCTGTTAATCGTAATCAAATTACCAATATTCAAATCAAAACCAGAAATTTATTCAAATATCCGTTAGATGAACAAGAGATAGCAAACTGTGACATCATGATTTTTGATCCGCCGCGTGCAGGTGCGGCAGCTCAGGTCAAACAAGTAGCTACAGCATCTCAGCAACCGCCTGTTGTCATTGCTGTATCGTGTAATCCTCATACCTTTGTCAATGATGCAAATACTCTGATAAGCGGAGGTTATACCATCAAAGATATCACAATGGTTGACCAGTTCGTTTATTCAGGGCATACTGAACTCGTTGCTTTGTTTAAAAAGGAATAGGACCATGAAAAACTTGTCGCTTTTTTTGTTTTTATTTTTACTGAGCTGCTCTTCTGAATCGGTATACTATAATGCTGATGGAGAACTGTGTCCTGTGGTCCAAATCATTCGAAATGAAGCATATTTATCGCAATTTGTCGGGTATAAAGAACAGTTTCAAATCAGTATCAGCGGCTATGACGGATATTGCTATTATGATAATGTTTTACAGCGGCACCGCGCAGTCATTCGACCCACATTCAAAATCAAAAGATTGAGCCGCAGTCCGGAGACGGATGTTCGTTTCAGTTATTATACGGAAACCGTCAAAGGACCAACAGAGTATCTAGGCAAAAAAACGCACTATATAACGGCACATATTAGGGCTGATGAATTAGAAACATATTACACGGCACCGGAGGTAAAAGTCTTTATTCCGGAAAAAATGATAAAAGATTACGATGTCAATCTTGGTTTATGGATAAGCCCAAATGAGGCAAAATATAATCAAAGAACTTTTGATATTAACTATCGCTACATTGATGAATAGGGGGTAAGAAAATGTCAGACAATCAGCAGATTCGGACAATGGCAAATGCTATTCGGTTTTTAAGTGCCGAGGCTATCGAAAAGGCAAAATCAGGGCACCCGGGAATGCCTTTAGGAATGGCCGATGTGGCAACTGTTTTGTTTACAAAATTCATCAAAATAAATCCGGCTCACCCCCATTGGTTTGACAGAGACAGATTTGTGTTATCTGCGGGGCACGGCTCGATGTTGATGTATTCTTTGCTGTACTTATTGGGTTATAAAGATATTGAGATTGAGGATATTAAGAACTTTCGCCAACTGGGGGCAAAAACAGCCGGACACCCTGAATACGGTCATTTAGCCGGTATTGATATGACAACCGGTCCGTTAGGACAAGGTATTTCTTCTGCCGTCGGTATGGCATTGGCGGAGAGAATGCTCAATGCCAAGTTTGGCGATAACCTTTGCAATCACTACACTTATGTGATTAACGGCGATGGTTGTTTGATGGAAGGAATTTCCGAAGAAGCCATTTCTCTCGCCGGACACTTGCGCCTAAACAAACTGATTGTGCTGTGGGATAATAATAATATTACCATTGACGGTACGGTTGATAAAGCCAACTCAACTAATCAAATTATACGATTCCAAGCTGTCGGCTGGAATACGATTGAGATTGACGGGCACAATCCGGAGCAGATAGAAAAGGCGATTCTCAAAGCACAAAAATCAGATAAGCCGACCTTAATTGCCTGCAAAACGACCATCGGATTCGGAGCCCCGAGTAAATGCGGTACTTCAAAATGCCACGGGTCTCCCTTAGGGGCGGAAGAAATTGAAGCCATGCGCAAAAATTTGGGCTGGACATCTGCACCGTTTGAAGTTCCTGCAGATATTTTATCGGCTTGGCGAACAGCCGGAAAACGCAGCGAAAAAGCCTACGAAGACTGGGCAAAGAATGCCAAATCTGCCGGCAAGTCTTTTGAAGACATCATCAACAATCGCCTCCCGAAAAATTGGGATAAGGAGCTCCTAGTCTTAGAAGAAAAATGTATTGCCGAAAAAACAAAAGTAGCCACAAGAAAAGCCTCGCAAATGTGCTTAGAAAAAATTGTGCCGAACATTCCGCAAATTGTCGGTGGTTCTGCAGATTTGGCGGCCTCTAACTTGACTTTTGTTGACGGCTTAAAAACCGTAACTAAAGATGATTATCACGGCAACAACGTGATGTATGGTATCCGTGAACATGCGATGGGAGCCATGATGAACGGTATGGCACTCCATGGCGGTGTCTTGCCGTATGGGGGAACATTCTTTGTGTTTTCGGATTATCTGCGCCCGGCTCAACGTTTAGCAGCCCTGATGGGTCTGCGTGTGATTTATGTCTTAACGCACGATTCCATCGGTGTCGGTGAAGACGGACCGACCCATCAACCGATTGAGCACCTAGCCTCTTATCGTGCTATGCCGAATATCAATGTTTTCCGCCCGTGTGATGTGGTAGAAACGGCAGAGGCTTGGCGTTTGGCAATAGAAAACGAACATACGCCGAGCATTTTAGCCCTAAGCCGCCAAGGCTTACCGATGTTACGGACAAGCGCAAAAGAGAATTTAACGGCTAAAGGCGGTTATATTATCAGCCCTTGCAAAGGGAAACGTCAAGCCACCTTAATTGCCACCGGTTCAGAGGTCTCATTGGCTGTTGATGCCCAAACGGCCTTAAGAGAAGAGGGGATAGAAGTCGCTGTTGTTTCCATGCCGTGTACGGAATTATTTGACGCGCAACCGATTTCTTATCAGGAAGAAGTTCTGGGTTCGACACCGCGCATTGCCATTGAAGCAGCCTCTAAATTCGGTTGGGAAAAATATGTCGGCTTGAACGGCGATATTATCGGTATGGACGGTTTTGGTGCTTCCGGTCCAGCCGAAGAATTGTATAAATATTTCGGAATTACCAAAGAAGAAATCATCGATTCCGTTAAGGATTGTTTGAAAAAATAAAGTCATTATAAGTTGTCATTGCGAGGAATGTAATGACGAATCAATCTAGGCAAATAATAAGGCCGAGATCACCACGCCCTAAAGGGCTCGTGATAACAGCAGAGAGAAAATAGCAAAAAGAAAGGAGCCGCGTTTTCGGCACGGCTCCGTTTTTTGATGGTGGGGCTGTTGTAACAAGCCAGCCCCGATGAGCACTTGAAGGCGATGTTAAGGGATACAAAGCCGTGCTCAGAAAAAAGGAATTACTTGTCAACAATAATTCCTAACTGTCCATGATAATATTTAAGGAGTTCGTAATAGCGTTTCCATGTGTGGTGGTAGCCGTTTTCAATCTGGTCGATGACTTGGTCTTTCCAGCCTAAATCAGTTGCGACACGGCTTAACTTTTTGCCTTGTTTGGGCGTAAAATGCCAAGCTGCAGCCCGAGTTCTTTTTTGAGAATGTTTGCATGTTTCATGTTTTTTCTTAGCTCCTAATTTTTGTTTTTTTCTCTCTAAAAACCTTCCCTGAATTTTTAGGGAAGGTGGCAAACTAAAGCAATTTTATTGCGCTTGTTTGCCGGATGAGTTTAAAATTTTTATTTTCCGTCCTTTTTTAAACTCACCGGATTTGCAACCTCGTTAGCACTTCGGGCAAATCCTGCCTCTCTAAAAATTCAGAGAGGCTATAACAAAAAACTCACCTCGTCATAAAACGAAGTGAGGGAGCTAGAAAACTGTCGTAGAACAGTATGATGTATTCAATATATTCCATCATCTCCCTCATTTGAAGGAGTTGTTCTTTTTTCTACGAGGAGTTTTCTAGACCCCTGCAGGCATCTCTGCCTACAAAAAACACTATAAAAGAATTATTATAAAAAGCAACAAAATTTTATCAAGAAAACTGGTTGTAAATAACTGCAATTTAATTGACAGTAAAAAAAATCTCAGTATTCTTAGGGCAAATTAACAACGCGCGGAAAGGAGGGCAAAATGAGTCAAAATCTGCATAAAACAAAGCCTAATCCGCGAATGAAAGCCAAGCAAAAAAAATATATGAAAGCCAAGTGCTCACCTCGCCGTTGCACATATCCGCAACAGCAGATTTTAGGTGTCGGCCCGAAAATGATTAACTCGATTCTCATCGGTTTGAATGAGGACGATGTTGCTCATGTTCGCAAAATTATTGACGGCTTAGATGAATACGAAATCGCTAATATCTTAGAAAGTTTAGATGCCGGACACCGTCAAAAACTCCTGGATATGATCGGCAAACACTTAAACCCTGATGTCTTGCCCGAATTAAATGATGTTGTTCAAGAGCAGGTTATTGACAGTTTAGATGAAGAGCAGATTGTTCATATCGTTAATGAGTTGGATTCTGATGATGCCGTCGAATTATTGGAGCACATGGATAAAGACGAGCAAAAAGAAGTTATTGCTCAGTTGGATCCGGAGTTAAAACAACAAGTTAAATCATCATTAAGCTATCCTGAGGATTCTGCCGGTCGTATTATGTCTCGTGAGTTTGTCGCGATTCCTGATGATTGGACGGTTAAGGAGGCTAAAAATTATCTCCTCAAAGAGCAGGAGTTACCCGATGAGTTCTATACGATTTTTCTGACCGATGAACAATATCGCCCGACCGGAGAAATAACACTTGATAAATTATTGCGCGCCAAAGCTTCCGAAACTTTAGACGCGATTAAAGACGGAGAGATTGTCCCGATTAATGTCTTTACCGACCAAGAAGAGGTCGCTCATATGTTCCGTGAATACGGTTGGTTGTCAGCCGAGGTTGTCGATGCTAAAGGGCGCCTTGTCGGTGTGATTAACATTGATGATGTCGTTGATATTATTCACGAAGAAACCACCGAAGATATTATGGCCTTATCCGGTGCTGAAGAGGGTGATGTCTATAAATCCCCGTTTGCTATTTTTAAGTCTCGTGTTATTTGGCTGATTACGAACTTATTTGCCACAATTTTAGCTTCGGCAGTAATCGGCGGGTTTGAAAAAATGATTTCGCAAATTGCTGTGTTAGCAGTTTTGATGCCGATTGTTGCCTCTATGGGCGGAACAATGGGAAATCAAACGCTGGCCGTCGTCATCAGGGCTTTGGCAACCAAAGAATTAACTTCACGCAACACATGGCGTATGGTTGGAAAAGAATTTTTGGTCGGTCTGATGAACGGCTTGCTTTTTGCCGGTCTGATCGGGGTGATTACCTGGTATCGTTTTCCTGAATATCAAGGTTTGAGTTTCGTAATTGCTTTGGCTATGTTGATTAACTTAGCTATAGCCAGCTTGGCAGGAATATTAATTCCTTTAATTTTGAATAAGTGTAAGGCCGATCCGGCAATATCCTCCGGTGTCTTTTTGATAGCGGTAACAGATTCGGGCGGATTCTTTATCTTCCTGATTTTGGCAAAGCTGTTTTTGTTCTAAATAAAAACTCTGCATATTTTTGAAAACAGGCTTTATCTATCCGTAAATTCGCCTTATACTTTCCACAAAATAAAAAATAAGGAGTATTCTGTGTATTTGGGTTTATTAACAGCACTGGCTGTCGTTGTTATTGATCAGCTTTCGAAATATGTTGTCCTGCATTATGTTTTGCGGGAATATGCTGCAATTGTTATTGCACCGTTTTTTGCAATTGTACGCGCTTGGAATACCGGCGTGAGTTTTTCGATGTTTAATAATTTTGGCATTAACGGTGTTTATATCTTGTCAGGAGTGGCTTTGATAATCGTTGCCGCTTTATTAAAGTGGCTTTATGCCGAAAATAATAAGATTATTCAAATTGCCTTAGGGTTTATTATCGGTGGTGCCCTCGGTAACGTGATTGATCGGATTCGCCTCAAAGCCGTGTTTGATTTTTTAGATTTTTACGTTGGAGACTATCATTGGCCGGCATTTAATGCGGCAGATAGTTTTATTTGTATTGGCGCAGCAATTATTATTATTCATGGACTGTTTTTTACACATAAAGAAAAGCAAAAATAGGAGAAGGCAGAATGAAAAAAATAGTTATTTCTTCCATAGTTGTCACTATGCTTTGTGCGTGTGGCGTGACTCGTGATGATTTAGGACTTGAAAAAGAATCTCCTGATGAAATGATGGTTATATCTCGTGCCCCGTTATCGATTCCTCCGGAGTTCAATCTTCGCCCCTTAACCGTTGAAAATGAAGCAGTAACCACAGAACAGGAGATGAGTGCCGGTGAAAAGGCTTTATTAAAACAAATGAACTAGCGGGGATATTGTGCGAAAGATTATCATCAAAGCATTGTTTATACTTGGGCTGATGTGTTATAGTCAATCCGCAGAGGCAGTGCTGTCTGATGCAACAGAATTTTATCTTAAAAATGGTCTTCACGTCGTTGTTGTTCCTAATCATAAAGCTCCTATTATTAAACAAATTGTCGTCTATAAAGCCGGTCGTGTTGATGAACCCAGAGGAAAAGGCGGAATAGCTCATTTATTAGAGCATCTGATGTTTCGCGGTACAAAGAAATTTAAGGATGGTGAATTTAATCGCCTAATAGAAAGTAATGGGGGGATCAGTAACGCGGCAACTTCTCATGATAAAACTTACTATCACCAATTTCTAAGTGTAGATCGATTAGAATTGGCAATGTATCTTGAAGCAGATCGTATGGCTAATTTGTCTTTTGATGATGAAACTTTTGTTAAAGAGCGAGAGGTCGTTTTTCAGGAGCGGCAAGAACGACAAAGCAGAAATACGACACGAGATTTTTGGGAAAAAGTCGATAAAATATTTTGGAAAGACAGTTTGTATGGTGAGCCGGTAGGCGGAACTTCCGTTGAAATTATGGAAATAACGAAACAGGACATTCTCGATTTTTACCAAAACTTTTATGGACCTAATAATGCGATTTTAATTCTTTCCGGAGATATTGATTTTGAGACAGCATATGACTTGGCACAAAAGTATTATGGAAAATTGTCCGCGCGAGAGATAGGTCAAAAGGGAAATACGGAAGATGTTGACAATCGCGAATATCGAGATGGAGAATATACCGTCAGAACAGAGCGTAATGATATAAACATCAGCAGACTGTCCGCGCGCTATTTTTTGCCGCATTTCAAAAGCGATGAAGGATATCTTTATGCAATGATGGTCTTTGCTGATTATATTGGTAACAGCATTTCTTCTCCTTTATATAA
Organism: Alphaproteobacteria bacterium; assembly: GCA_017477185.1. GTDB lineage: Bacteria > Pseudomonadota > Alphaproteobacteria > RF32 > CAG-239 > Scatocola. Next base: position 16,370 of record JAFUXF010000023.1, read on the forward strand.
AAAATTACGGTTAGATACCCACTTAGCGACGGCAATCGGTACGGATTTTGATTGTTTTAATCGCGGTAATAGCACTTTTAGTTTTTATGCTTACTATAATAACCCTAAAGATACGCAAAAAATACAAAATATTTTTATGCAAACGCTGGTTGAATCGCTCAATAATATGACGGAAAAAGATATGGAGTTGACCAAGAAACGTCTTTTGGCCGGATTAGTTTATCACAATGATAATCCGAGTGATGCCGCCGATATTGTAACAGACTGGCTTGGAGCAGGGTACAAACTTGAAGATCTTAAAAATTATGAACAACATATCAATAAAGTAACTTTAGCGGATGTAAAAGCCCTAGCGGCGACACTTAATGAGTATCATCCCTTATGGGCAGTTGCAACACCAATGCAGGAGGCAAAATAATGAAGTTTGACTATTCTAAGATTGAGCCTCTTATCCGTCGTATTATGAGTGTAGTGTTGGTCGTTGTATTGGTATGCGGTGTTATTTTGCTTCTTAAGCCTGAGGTTTGGCGTTTTAATCCTCAATATTTGGTGGAAACAACAATTCTTAAGGATAAGCGTTTTTCTGCAAATGTTCAGGAAATTATATCGCCGAAGTTGAAACTGAAAGCCTATCTGTTTGAAGAACATTCTAATCCGATTGTCAGTGTTGAATTTTTGTTCAAAAATGCCGGTTCTGCCTATGATCCTGACTATAAAGAAGGATTAGGGACGTTGCTGGCAACAATGCTGTCGCGCGGTGCCGGAAAATATGATATGGAGGCATTTAATGCTATTTTAGAACAAAATGCTATCGGATTGGATTTTGAAAATACAAAAGATGATTTTTCCGGTGCGTTGAAATTTATCAAATCAGACATCGTTTTGGCGACAAAAATGTTTAATCTAGCTCTGACCAAACCGACATTTAATCGTATTCGCCTGAAACAAGCCAAAAAAGATATGCTCGATAATTACAAGTATATGCTTGAACAACCGGATTCTTATGCTATGCTGGAAGCAGCAAAACAGTTGTTCGGAAAACACCCATACCGCAACAGCCGTATGGGAACACTTGATAGCGGACAGCGGATAACCGTGACGGATTTACGAACTTTTCAAAAGCAACATTTGACACAGGATAATTTACTGATTGGAATTGCCGGAGATGTGTCTGCCATAGAAGCCGGTGATTTAATAGATAAATTATTTGCAGGCTTACCGCGTCATGCTAAAATAACACCCATTCCGCAAGCAGATATTCAAATAACTTCACCGGACTATCATATATCCCGCAATCTGGGGCAAAATATCGGTTTCTTCTATGCAAAGGGCGTTGCTCGAGAAGATGAACGATTTTATCCGTTGGTGTTGGCTATAGAAATTTTAAGCGGTAACAGCTTGACCTCTCGTATTCAAAAAGCAGCGCGGGAAGATAAAGGTTTAACTTATGGAGTCTATGGTGATTTAGCAAATTATGATAAATCAAATTTCATATATGGACGATTTTCCTCTACCCCCGATAAATTTGAACAGTTAAAACAAATTATTCAAACAGAATGGGACAGATTAGGCAAATATGGCGTGACAGAAGAAGAACTGGCTCAAGCCAAAGATTACATGATAGCTTCTGAGCCGTTACGCTATGCCGATATCGGCAATATCAGCGGGACGCTTGTTGCTATGCAAAAGTGGAATTTAGGCTTGGATTTTTTGCAAAAACGCAATACATATATACGCAACATAACGCTTGATGAGGTTAATCAAGTTGCTAAACAATATTTTACGCCGGATAATCTTCGCTTTGTGACTATCGGCGATTCTAAAAAACAGGAGCAAAGATAATATGAAAAAAAATCTGCTTAAAACAAAAGCATGGAAAAAACTTACCGACCACTATAAGCATTTTAAAAAGATTGAAATGCGAGACCTGTTTGATGCAGATCCCAAGCGAGCGGACAAATATACTTTAAAACTTGATAATCTTATGTTTGATTATTCCAAAAATCGTTTTAACGATCATACGTTAAAATTGCTTTTCCGTTTAGCACGAGATTGTGGCTTAGAAGAAAAAATCAAAGCAATGTTCCGAGGGGATAAAATTAATTTTACCGAAAATCGTTCAGTCCTTCATATTGCTCTGCGCAATCGGAGTAATAAGCCGATTTATGCGGATGGTAAAGATGTTATGCCTGCGATTAATGCCGTTTTGGCAAAAATGCGACAATTTGCAGAAGATGTCAGACTGGGTAAATTTAAGGGACACACCGGTAAAAAACTGACAAGCATTGTCAATATTGGAATTGGCGGCTCAGATTTAGGTCCGGTTATGGCAACGGAAGCTCTGCGTAAGTATTGGGCAAAAGATATGAATTGTTACTTTATTTCCAATATTGATGGAACGGCCTGTGCAGAGGTGCTGAATAAAGTTAATCCGGAAACAACATTATTTATTGTATCTTCTAAAACTTTTACAACAATTGAAACTTTAACCAATGCCAGAACCTGCCGTAAATGGCTGGTTGATGCTTTGGGCGAACCGGCGGTTGCTAAGCATTTTATTGCAATTTCGACCAACCAAAAAGAAGTCGAAAAATTTGGAATCAATCCTGAAAATATGTTTGAGTTTTGGGACTTTGTCGGTGGTCGCTATTCAATGTGGTCAGCTATTGGAATGTCAATTGCTATTGTTGCAGGTCCGGACAATTTTGAAAAGATGTTAGATGGTGCCTTTGCCATGGATAAGCATTTTGCAACATCAGATTTTGAGCATAATATTCCGGTTATTATGGCACTCCTTGGAATTTGGTATAATAACTTTTTTGGAGTTAAGCGTTATGCCGTTATTCCTTATGACCAATATTTGCAATATTTTCCGGCATATCTGCAGCAGTTGGATATGGAAAGTAACGGGAAGTCGGTTGATAGAGAAGGGAATTTCATAAACTATTCAACCGGACCGGTCTTGTTTGGCGGTGCGGGAACAAATGTTCAACACTCTTTCTTTCAGCTTATCCACCAAGGGACGGATTTTGTACCATGTGATTTTATTATTCCGGCAATTTCTCATAATGAAATCGGCGATCATCACGAAATTTTAGTGGCGAATGTTTTGGCACAAGGCGAGGCCTTAATGCGCGGTAAGACGGAAAAAGAAGCAGCTGCAGAGTTGGCAAAAGCAGGTAAAAGTAAAGATGAAGTCAAAGCCCTCAAACGTTACAAGAGTTTCAGCGGTAACCGTCCTTCAAATACATTCGTAGTCAAAAAAGTTGACCCGTATACATTAGGGGAATTGGTAGCAATGTATGAGCATAAAGTCTTTGTACAAGGTGTAATTTGGAACATCAATTCTTACGATCAAATGGGTGTCGAACTTGGTAAACAATTAGCCTTAAATATTTTGCCGGAACTAAGCGGTAATGCAACCGGTATTCGTCACGATTGTTCAACATCAAAGCTAATTGAAGCGATTAAGAAAATGCGTAAATAATGAGGTCAGTATGTCAATTCGCATTCTTCCATCAAATCTGATAAATCAAATAGCTGCCGGTGAAGTGATTGAACGTCCCTCATCGGTGGTCAAAGAATTGGTTGAGAATGCGATAGATGCCGGAGCAACGGCTATAGACGTGACATTGGTTAATGGCGGTAAAAGCCTTATCATTGTTTCGGATAATGGTAAGGGGATGACTAAAGATGAATTATTGTTAGCAACAGAACGCCACGCAACCTCAAAATTACCGGATGACGATTTATTTAATATTTGTTATCTCGGTTTTCGAGGTGAGGCACTACCTTCTATTGCATCGGTTTCCAGAATGAGTATTGTTTCACGTTCGCAAGAAGAAGAGAATGCTTGGCAATTAGACATCGAAGGCGGAATTAAAGCTAAGCCGATTCCCGCGGCACACACCAAAGGCACTCGAATAGAAGTGCGTGACTTATTTTATGCCACACCGGTAAGATTAAAATTTCTTAAAACAGCGGTCTCTGAAACCGCACAATGTATTGATATACTCAATCGCATTGCGTTGGCTAACCCTCACATCGAGTTTACGCTTTATGCCGATGATAAGAAAAAAGTCAATCTATCTGCCTGCCAAGGAGATTTATTCGATGCTCGCTTGCAACGTTTAAGTGATGTTATGGGACGCACATTCAGCGAAAATTCATTACTCATAAATGCGGCGCGCGAGAGTGTTAAAATCAGCGGTTATGTCAGCTTGCCGACGTTGAATAAAGCCAATTCCTTATCACAATATTTGTTTGTGAATAATCGTCCCGTTCGCGATAAATTATTGCTTGGCGCAATAAAAGGGGCATATCAAGATGTTTTAGCTTCCAATCGTTATCCGATGTGTGCTCTGTTTTTTGATGTCGACCCGAGTTATGTGGATGTCAATGTCCACCCCACAAAAGCGGAAGTACGCTTTTTTGATAACGCCTTAGTCAGAGGGTTGCTTGTCAGTTCAATTCGCCAAGCACTGATAAACGGAGATAAAAAGACGGCGCATACGCTTGATTTAGATGAAATTATCCAAGATAACATTCCTTCTTTTAAGAGGACGGAAGAGACATCAGGAGAAATGTTGCAAGAGCACACGCCGATGGCTTTCCAATCACACACTTTTCTCCGAAAAAGTTATTCTCAAACGAAGCTACCGGAGCTTGAAAGCCTTTATTCCGTTAAAGTCGAAGAGCAAGATAAACATATTGCCTCAATGCCGCAGACCGAGGAGAAAGGTATTTTAGGGCAAGCTAAGGCGCAATTCCATAATACTTACATCATTTCGCAAACGGAAGACAGTATCGTTATTATTGATCAACACGCTGCCCATGAGCGGATTACCATGGAAAAATTAAAACAACATCTTTTAAGCGGAAGTCGTCCGGCATCGCAAATATTGCTTATTCCTGAAGTCGTTGATTTAAGCAGTAGCGAAAAAGTAGCTATTCTTGAAAATAAAGATGAACTCTCAAAATTAGGGTTGGAAATTGAAGAGTTCGGTACAACCGCCGTATTAGTAAGGGAAATTCCCGCGTTGCTGAAAAATTGTGAAGTACAGACTTTAATTCATGATTTAGCCGAGGAAATGACCGAATGGGGCAAAGGTTTTACCTTAGAAAAGAAAATGCATTTGGTTTGTGCGACATTGGCTTGTCACGGCTCCGTCAGGGCAGGGCGCGCCCTAAATATTGATGAGATGAACAAATTGTTGCGAGATATGGAGCAAACCGAGCATTCCGGACAATGCAATCACGGTCGCCCGACTTATGTTAAACTCAGTCTCAAAGAAATCGAAAAATTATTCGAGAGAAGGTAAATAAAGTTTTAGCATACATTCTCCATTTTATACTTATCTTCGAGATATATTGTTTGACAACAATTTATGTTTATATAGTATATTCCTTAAATATTTATAATTATATCAATTAATAAAATACTATTAACTATGGATAATATTATGTTAAAATGTGTTGTACTTGTGTTGCTAACAACACTAATCATGTATTTAATTAAAAAACTGGTTGAAAGTGTAATAAATTGGCAAACCTATCGGCAAGCAATGAAAGACCCTAACCATCCGGCGCGTGTTCCCAATTCAGGTATCGTGCTGAATAAAAAAACTAAAAAGCTCGAACCGAGTGGTCCTGACTATAAAATTAGTCTACCTTTTAATTAACTTAAAATCCTCCGCCGCCAAGCCGCCGCGAGGGATTTTTTTCATTTAAAACAATAAAAAAGTCATCCCTCGATTTTGCACTGCAAAATCGTCAAGGGATCTTCAAATTATAAAAAAGCGGAAGATGCCCTGACCTCGGCTTATCGCCTCGGAGGCATGACGTTATATATCGCCGCGAGGGATTTTTTTAACTAAAATTTATTTTTTAATGCTTATGCTTGCCGCACAAGAGGTAGTTAAATGACAGATAAACGATATACGGCCGTGTTGGCGACTTTGTTTGACTCGTCCGCCGATGCCACGCTGGACTATGCCGTCAGCCGCCACAATATTCATAAAATGGTGTTTCTGCTCTCGCTTA
>JAFUXF010000024.1 GCA_017477185.1 Alphaproteobacteria bacterium
CGAGGCTCTTCTTACTCGTAAGTCCAGCGTTAATCGCTGAACTAACTCGTTTCGGTCACTCGTCTTGTAACTCTCGCTTCGCGGCGGTTACCCTTGCTCGCTTGATAACAAGACTTCGCCATCGGCGTGAAAAACAACATTTTGAGGTTGTTTTTCGCTTGATGCTCGCGACATACGGTCGCTCATTCGAGCCGATGCTCCGAGACTTTAAAACAAAAAAAGCGCCTTGCAGGCGCATTTTTTGTTTTAATGGCGGGAGTGACGAGGCTCGAACTCGCGACCTCCTGCGTGACAGGCAGGCGCTCTAACCAACTGAGCTACACCCCCATTAGGTTCGCTCTTCCTTATAAACAACAAAAAATATAATTGCAAGTACTTTTTTATCTTTTTTTTAATTTTTTGTGTATATTATCATTGTACATGTCTTAAAAAATTCTTGATATTTGAAGGCTTTTGACATAAAGTGTCCCACGAATTTGTATTGAATATTGAATGAATAGTTATGAATAGTAAGTGTAAAACAGGATTTCAACAGTATTGTCGTCTCGTTGCCTTTTATTGCAACAAGTTTTGTCATCGGCACTTAAGAAAGGCTAAAAATCATAAAGTTATGACGGCCAGTTATATTGTTGCAATTCTCTTAGCTTTCATTCTTTCTTTTGCTCACAATAATGATGTTAATGCATCTATTACTCCTTCTGATTCTCTCAATTACAGTATGTTGGAAAATGCTTTGAATAGCGGCGATAACAGTGTGTTTGCAGGCGATTCTCTGGAAAACGTTAAATCTTTGTTTGATATGGTAAACAGAAAATTCAGCAAACGTGTTGAAAAAGAATTGGTTGTTCAACGTGGAGACACTCTTATCAGTATTTTTAATCGAATCGGGTTTGATAAGGATGCTGCTAATGATTTATACGCAACCGCAAAACCTTATTATAATCCTCGTACTTTACAAGCCGGACAAAAAATCAACGTTTCTCTTTTGGTTGATTCTGAAGATGCTCATTTGGTTTCTATGGAATCTTTTGTTTTGCCGGAAAGCAGCACCAGTCGTCTTGTGATTGAAAAAAATGATAACGGCACATATGTTGCTCGAAAAGATCAAGATGAGTTGGTTGATGAAGTTAACAGTATTACCGGTAAAATAAATGGTGCCTTGTCCGTTTCAATGCGACGCGCCGGTATTTCAGGAAAAATTATTGCTAATTTTAGCAGTATTTTCAGTCGCTCGGTCAATTTCCGCAAAGATATTCACCAAGGAGGTACATTTAAGATTATTTATGAACAACAACTCAACCCTAAAGGTCAAGTTGTACGCACCGGAAATATTCTTTATGCGGCTCTTAAAATGCGCAACAACATGATTGAGCTTTATCGTTTTAAGGATAGCAACGGTAATGTCGACTACTACAATGCTAAAGGGTTGGCAACGCGTCGGACTTTGCATCGTAAACCTTTAGCTTTTCAGAGGGCACGGATTTCTTCTCCTTTCGGCAGACGTTATCACCCGATTTTGAAGCAATATAAAACGCATTGGGGGGTTGATTATGCTGCGCCTAAGGGAACAGCTATCTACGCTGCAGGTGAAGGCATTGTTGAATCAGCAAAATATTTCGGTGGTTACGGAAATTATATAAAAATCAGACACAATTCTGAATATTCTACTGCTTACGGGCATATCAGTTCTTTTGCTCGCGGTATTCGCCCCGGTGTGCGCGTTAAACAAGGTCAGGTTATCGCTTATGTCGGCAGCACCGGTCGTTCTACCGGTAACCATTTGCATTTTGAGATTATTCAAAATGGTCGGCGTATCAACCCGCTGACAGCAAAAGCCGCTGCCGGAGCTGATTTGACTGGTAGAAATTTACAGAACTTCAAAAACCAAGTTGCATCTTTACAGAAAAATTATAAAAATTTCTTTGCTGATAACGGCAAATCAGATAATAAGAAATTAGCTAAAAAATAGCTTTCCTCTCTTGCATTATGCATTTTCTAAATTATACTCCTTGTAAATATTGTTTTTTTACGGAGAGTTTGTTATGCAAAAAATTATTCCTGAACTGTTAAAAGCGGGTGATGAAATCAGAGTTATTGCGCCGGCAAGAGGCTTAAAAATTATTGGGCAAGATGTTCGAAAAATTGCGCGTGAGCGTTTTGAGACTTTAGGCTTAAAAGTTAGTTTTGCAACGAATACGACTGATGAAAATTGGGATATGACAGGCTCGACCACAATAGAAAAGCGCGTTGCTGATATTCATGAGGCTTTTGCCGATAAAAATGTTAAAGCAATCTTTACGATTATCGGCGGAGCAAATTCAAATCAACTGTTACCTTATTTAGATTATGATTTGATTCGGAAGAGTCCGAAGTTTTTTTGTGGTTTTTCGGATATTACCGCTCTCTTGAACGGTATTTACGCAAAAACCGGTTTGGTCACCTTCTCCGGTCCGCATTTCAGTTCTATCGGAATGCTTAAGGGAACAGAATACACCCTCGATAACCTCAAAATTATGTTAATGGGTAATAGAAATAATCATATTACCCCATCAAAAGAATGGAGCGATGATTTGTGGTTTTTAGACCAAGAGAATCGCACATTTATCAAAAACGAAGGGTATTGGACCATCCATAGCGGTGCGGCTGAGGGAACAATTATCGGGGGAAATTTGGGAACATTTAATTTATTGCTCGGCTCGCCTTATCGTCCGACCTTTGAAAAAGATACGATTTTGTTTATTGAAGATACAGAAGGGTCTGATATTCTTGATTTTGAGCGAAACTTGCAAGCCCTGCTCTATCAACCTGATTTCGGTAACGTTAAAGGTCTGGTTATCGGACGTTTTCAAAAAGGCTCAAAAGTCACGCGCGAGCAATTAGAATTTATTTTAAATAATAAAAAAGAACTGGCTCATTTGCCGATTATTGCCAATGTTGATTTTGGGCACAGCACACCGTTATTGACTTTCCCGATTGGCGGAAAAGCCACACTGTCTGATGGTCAACTAAGTTTGGAAATTTAATTTTTTTACGAGCCTCCTTCGGGAGGCTTTTTTATTGGACAACGTCTTGAAAATGTGATATAATTAAGTTCTAAATTTGTATTATTATGAAAAAGTATGTGTTAATTGTTGTACTCGCTGTAGCAGCTTGCACAACCATGTCCGCACAGGACAGAATAGAAAGAACGATGTACTCCATCCTCCGCGGTTTCGACCGCTATGAGCGCGTGGAGGACAATGTGAGATACCTGCGTGCCCAGCTCGGTTTCCGCGAGCGCGGTCATGTAACGCTCGAGAAAGACTACCAATATGGTATCATCGAAGAGCGTTGCCGCTCGAAAACCGTTGGGATATGGACGGCGAACTATTATGTACATATACATGATTTGTTCGTTGCCACTTACCGCATCACCCCGCAGGGGCTGCAGCAGGTATCCTACATTCCGCGTGACCGTTATGGCGATTTTTGGATCGTCGGTGACGTGCGCTGTGGAGCAAGAACTGGGCTTAGGCTCAATATAATCAACAACATGGAGCGCACCATGGTGTGGCTCTGGAATGGCAACAACCTCTACAAGGGCGTTACGATTCCGCAGCCTCCTAAGCCACGCTCCCGTGTTAATGTCGCTCCTCGGCGATTTAAAACGCGATGGCATTGATTATTAACAATAAGAAAGAAAGTTCGGTAACGGACTTTCTTTTTTTTATTTTTTTGCTACATTATAAAATAGTGGTTATATGAGGATAAGCGTCATGAAACTGGCAGAAGTTGATATCAGCAAAGCACAAGGGTTACATTTAAATGAAGAAATCAATCTGACAACGCAGATTTTGCCCAAAAATCATATCTTAACCAATGATGATATTATCATGCTGAAACGCTTTGGTTTTCGCACACTTTTCGGGGCTTGGGCTGAGGATGGTGATGTTAATTTTAATACCGCTCTGGGTATTGCTGCGGCTAAGATTTGCGGACAGAATTTAGGTTTTCATGTTGATGAGCGCGGATTTTGTGAGATTGCCGCTGCCGCTGACGGTTTGTTTGAGGTTTATTCTGACCGCATAGATAAGTTCAATCGTTTTTCCGAATATTTTATTCTTAATACAACAGCCCCGTTTCAGCTCGTTAAAAAAGGCGATATTGTTGCTCGTTTGGAGATTTTAACACCGCTTATTCCTCAAGATGCACTTGATGACTTGGTCATTTCGCTTTCCGGTAATATCACCTTATTAAATGTTGCGGAATTAAAACAACAACGCTCTGTTCTGCTTTATACTCATTTTTATATGGATGAAAATGAAAATGTTCATCTTTCTGAAATTGCAGAGAAATTAACAGAAACATACCGTGCTTTTAATATAGATTTTTCATTTGAAGAAAATTGTCGGCACACTGTTAATGAAATCGGCGATAGCTTATCTGGGCTACTTAATACTGATGCTGATGTGATTTTTATTATTCCGGCAATACGCAATTACACAGCGCAAGATGTGACCCTCAATGCGATAAAAAGTATTGCCGATAATATTGTTTGCTCTCATATTCCTTTATATGGCGGATCAGACTTAATTATTGCCACTAAGAAAAATAAAAAAATTATTTGCTTGCCTTGTAATTATGCTTTTCTGGACACACCGCTCTTAGAAAATTATATCAAACTGGCCATTGTTAAGGAAAAACTACAAGCATATGATTTCAGTCATACATCCGCTCCGATTATTGAAAGTATTTCACACCTGAAAAGTTTATCAAAATTTGTCAAAGGAAAACAGCAGAATCTTAAAAACAAGGCCTCGGTTGCAGCAGTTGTTCTTGCCGCCGGTTTAAGCAAACGTATCGGATCAAATAAATTGTTGGCGGAAAATAATGATGAAGTTATGGTTTTGCGTGCCGTGCGTGCTGCCACAAAATCTGAAGCTTCTCCTGTTTTTGTCGTGACTGGCTTTCAAGCAGCCCAAATTGAAGAAAAACTCGAAAATCTAGATATCAATATCGTTTATAATTCCAATTACCGCATGGGGTTGAAAACCTCTATCAATATCGGGTTGCAGTCTGTTCCGGATTTTTGTGACGGAGCTTTACTCATTCCGGCTGATATGCCTAACGTTTCTGCCCAGCTTTTAAATAAAATGATTGCTAAATTTGATAAATCTTTAGATAAGCAATTGATTACCGCCGCAATAAAAGACACTAAGAGTAATCCGGTTTTATGGAGTAAATCGCTATTTAGCAAGGCTGATTTGGTTGCCGAAAATGCCGGTGTTCGTCCTGTCTTCTTGGAGCATGCAGATTACACAACTGACATCAAAGCAACTGCAAATGAGTTGCTTGATGTCAATTTTATTAGCGACTTGGAAACGTTTAAAAAGCAGGATTAGTGCTATTTAATCCATTTTAAGGCTTCTTGATATTCTTCCGGTGTGTTGATATCTGCCGGTGCTTCGTCAATCAATTTCATATTTTTAATCAGTTTTGCACGAATATACATACCATTCTCAAGCGCGCGAAGTTGCTCTAAAGATTCTCTTGCTTCCAACACACCGACCGGCAAAGATACCATCTTCTTTAATGATTCGGCTTTAAAAACATAAATACCAATATGGTGATAATAATCTTTATTGACCGGTTTTTGCGGATCACGAATATAAGGAGCGGCAGCACGCGTAAAATACAAACATCTGCCCTCATCTTCGCCTTCTCTCAACCCCATGCAAATTTTAACCATACTCGGATCGTTAATATCGGCTTCATTTTTAAATTTCATACCGCATGTCGCAATGTCGCACCCTGTTCTTTCAACCATTTCAATCAAATCAAGATTAACTTTTGGGTCAACATTTAAGCCATCGCCTTGAAAATCAACCACAATATCATACTTACTGCCGTTAGGATCCAACTCTTGCAGAGCAACGGCAATTCTGTCTGTTCCGCTCGGCAAAGACGGATCGGTTAAAATCGCCCTTGCTCCGAATTTTTGCGCGGCTTCAACAATCTCTTTATCACCGGCGGCAATCACGACATCCCCATTGATAGCGGCTTTAACATTTTCATACACACGCTGAATCAGCGGTTTACCGTTAATATCAAGCAAAGGTTTATTCGGTAAACGAGAGGACGCCATCCGCGCCGGAATCATCGTAATCACTTTAGACATGATTTTCTCCTACAAATTATTATCTTTGAAATAGTTAATCTTCATAGCGCTTTTGACCTCATCTAAGGTTTGAGCAGCGACAGCCTCAGCTTTTTCAGTGCCTTCACGCAAAATCTGATAAATATATGTTAAATCTTGAGCTAATTCTTCGCGACGCTCGCGAATTGGTTTTAACTCTGCCTGCATAATTTCATTTAAGAACTTCTTAACCTTACCATCGCCCAAGCCTCCGCGCGTATAATGCGCTTTTAACTCATCAAGGTTTGCATACTCCGGCAAGAATGCTGCAAAATGCTCCTCTGTACAAAAAGCATCCAAATAGGTAAAGACCGTATTATTTTCCAAATGTCCGGGGTCTTCAACACGCAAATGCAAAGGATCGGTGAACATACTTTGGACTTTCTTTTTAATTTCATTTGAGCTGTCAGCCAAATATATGCAATTACCGAGTGATTTACTCATTTTAGCGGCACCATCGAGACCCGGGAGACGCATACACTGTTTATTATCCGGCAAAACAGCCTCCGGCTCAACCAAAACCGGCGCATAAATTTGGTTAAAAGAGCGGACAATCTCTCGGGCTTGTTCTAACATCGGGAGCTGATCTTCACCGACAGGAACGATATTTGCCTTAAATGCCGTAATATCTGCGGTTTGACTAATCGGATATGTAAAAAAGCCAACCGGAATGCTACTCTTAAAGCCCCGCATTTGGATTTCTGATTTAACCGTCGGGTTACGTTGTAAGCGAGACACCGTCACCAAATTCATATAATAAAAACTCAGTTCACATAATTCCGGAATTTGTGACTGAATAAAAATGGTTGATTTTTTCGGATCAATTCCACAAGCTAAATAGTCCAATGCAACCTCAGTAATGTTTTTACGAACTTTTTCCGGATTATCGGCATTATCCGTCAAGGCTTGCGCATCAGCCATAAAAACATATATGTCTTTATACTTTCCGCTATTTTGCATTTCCACGCGACGGCGGAGTGAACCAACATAGTGCCCGATATGTAACTTTCCGGTTGGGCGGTCTCCTGTTAACACAACATCCATTAGGGTCTCCTTTTACTTATCAAGTGGGAGTTATCATAAACGGATCTAAAACGGCTTGCAAGAAAATTTTACGGCTTATCTGAGACTTATTTTAAACTCATCCCGATTTTCTTATTAATAAAATCTATCAAAAAATTTGGTTTAAACCATTAAAAAATCCCTTTCTCGGGAGTTCGAGAACTTATATTTAAACCATTAAAAAATCCCTCACAAGTGAACTGTCCCCCAAAGTTTGGACAGTAAAAAAAAGTCCCGAAGATTGCGATAGCAATTTTCGGGATAATTTTTTATACTAACAAATAAAAGAAAGGACAGTTTAATGAAACATCATACATTTA
>JAFUXF010000025.1 GCA_017477185.1 Alphaproteobacteria bacterium
AAACAAGTTGAGCATAAATAGGATATCTTTTTCATAATAGTCTCCTTTAATATAACTAACAGTAGAATCTATTATGATAATATCACATCTGAAAAATTTTTGCAATCACTTTTTAGCCTCAATCTTTTTTTTGGGCTAAAAGGTACTGATTTAGAAGATATGAAATTATTTAATTTGCTCTAATGTATTATTCAAACTTGTTGATAACGCTTTTAGTTCTGATGAGATTTCAATAAGCAGTTCTTTGTTTTTTTCACTTAATTCAACTTGCTCTAATGATTCTGCAAAGAAATCTTTTTGAATTTCCTCACCGAGAATAGTTTTAAGACCTTTTTCTTTCAGAACTTTCTGAACACCTTCAATCGTATAGCGTTTATCATAAAGATAATATTTGATTTTACGAACCAATTCAACATCATCAGGGCGATAATACCTTCTTCCCCCATTTCGTTTCATTGGTTGAATTTGAGGAAACTTAGTTTCCCAAAAACGCAAGACATGGGTTGCAATACCTAACTCATCAGCCACTTCTGCAATTGTACGAAAAGCATCTTTTGACTTATTGACAACCATGGTTTTAATCCAAAATTAAGCGTTAATTTCTTTTCTCATCATTTGTGAAGGCTTAAAGGAGATAACACGACGAGGTGTGATAACTGCATCTACACCGGTCTTAGGGTTACGTCCGGTGCGTTCTTTTTTATCACGCAAAGAAAACGTTCCGAATGAACTTAATTTAACTTCATTACCACGTACTAACTCTTGTGTAATTTCATCCAAAATCATATCTAAGATATCATTTGAATCTTTACGAGAGAGACCAATTTCTTCATAAATTGTTTCTGCAACATCTGCACGAGTAACGGTTTTCATTTTAACTTTCCTTAATTACAAATACAACAAACATGATGTTGAAATATACCAGTTTCCTTCCAAACACAAGTTTAGAATAAGATATAAACAACTTTTTTAGAGCCTGACTAATGCGCCACCCCAAGTAAAACCGGCTCCCATAGCACTTAAAACCAATAAATCACCTTTTTTGATGCGTCCGGATTGATAGTTTTCAGATAGAGCAATTGGAATTGAGGCAGCAGAAGTATTTCCATGATGATCAACAGTAACAATAACTTTCTCATCAGGAACAGCTAATTTTTTTCCAACACCTTCAATAATACGAATATTAGCCTGATGTGGAAGTACCCAATCAACTTGCTCCGAAGTGACACCGGCCATAGCCATGACTTCCTCAGAAGCTTGGCTGAGCGCATTGACTGCAAACTTAAAGACTTCCTTACCATCCATATTGATAACACCGGCTGTTTGTGTTGTTGATACACCACCGGTGATTTTAAGACTGTCATAATGACTGCCGTCTGCATACAATTTTGTGGCTAAAATACCGGTATCTTCAGCCGTTCCATTACCTTCACCGGCTCGAACAATCGCAGCACCGGCAGCATCACCAAATAAAACACATGTGTTTCTGTCTGACCAATCCAAAACTTTAGAAATTGTCTCACCGCCGATAACTAATGCTGTTTTTACTTGTCCAAGACGAATCATGTTATCAACAATAGTTAAAGCATAAACAAAACCGGAGCAAGCTGCAGAAATATCCATACAAATAGTCCCAAATTTTGCGCCTAAACGATTCGATAATTTAGCAGCAACTGAAGGAGTCGTATTATCAGGTGTAACCGTAGCCATAATAATCATATCCAACTCTTCGACAGAAATTCCTGCTGTTTGAATAGCCATTTGAGCTGCTTTAAAAGCCATATCTGACGTTGATTCGCCATCAGAAATATGACGGCTGACAATCCCCGTTCTTGTGCGAATCCATTCATCATTAGTCTCAACAATTTGAGCTAAATCATCATTGGTCAGAATTTTAGAAGGAAGGTAATGACCAAAACCTATCAACTGAGATCTAATAAGCGTCATAGATAATTTCCTGTGATAATTCGTCTAAATCAACATGTTCCAACTCTTCTCTAATGGTTGCAACAAAATCCTGTCGAACCATACTGATAGCATGACCGACCGCAACCGAATAACCGAAGGCGTCAGTCCCCCCGTGGCTTTTAACCGACAGACCATTAAGACCGACAAACATAGCCCCGTTATAAAGGCGAGGATCCAGACTTTTTTTGAGTTTTAACTTTACTCCCATCATTAGCGGCAAACCAAAAAGAGCCAGTGGGGAAGTTTTAACCGCATTTTTAATTTTGGTTGTAATGAGCTTTGCTGCCCCTTCAATAGATTTGAGAGCAATGTTACCTGTAAAACCGTCAGCCACAACAACATCAGCTTTTCCTTGAGGTAAATCATGAGGCTCAACAAAACCGACAAATTCAATATTCATGTGAGAATTTTTGATAATCTGAGCCGCTTGCTTAATTTCCTCTTTACCTTTCATATCTTCAGAACCGATATTTAACAAGCCGACACGAGGACGAGAAACCCCCAAAGCATGTTGGGCAACAATATTTCCCATTAAAGCAAATTCTGCCAAGTTTAGGGCATCACATTCTGTATTTGCGCCTAAGTCAAGCATAACATACCTGCCGGAAATACTGGGCATAATTGTTACAATAGCCGGACGATGTATTTTTTGAATGGTTTTCAATGAGAGTTTTGAAATTGCCATCAAGGCACCCGTATTACCGGCAGAAACAACTGCCTTTGCTTCGCCACGGCGAACGGCATCGATTGCCATATACATACTGGTATTGCGGTTGCGAATAACCTGAGAAGGCTTATCTTCGTTACGAACAGCCTCAGGAGAATGACGCAATTCACATTTTTCTTTTAAGCGAGGATACTTATTCAGGAGAGGCCTAACCTTATTCTCATCTCCATATAACAGAAAACGAACATCGGGATTTTTGAGTGATGCCCCAGCAACCCCCTCAATAACGACTCTGGGGGAATTATCTCCCCCCATCGCGTCTATTGAAATGACCAGATTATCTGACAAAACCTGCTCCATAATAGTTTGTAGCTTAAAGTGTTAAGCTGTGTTAACTCTATTCTTCAGTTGTTTTTTGAGCGACAACTTCGCGCTTATCATAATGTCCGCAAGAAGGGCATACATTATGAGGTCTCTTCAATTCACCACAGTTCGGGCATTCATGATAGCTGTTTGCAGTTAAAGCATCATGAGAGCGACGCATGTTGCGGCGAGATTTAGAAGTTTTATGTTTTGGTGTAGCCATCTTTTATACTCTTATTTTTTGTTATTAAACCAAATTTACGACAGACAGTAATAGCCGATTTATTTTTAAAATCAAGCATAATATTACTAATCGTAAAAGATTTATGCTCTTTTAACGGATATTTTTTGATTATGCAAGCATTTTTTTATGATAATGAACGCAGACTAAAAGAAAATTTGTTTGCAAATCATAAAATTGTTGTGCAAAGCACATTTATGAATTATAAAAGAAATAACTTGAAATTTTTTTATAAGACAACATAGATGCAAAAATGGAATAATCGTGCGCATTTGCACCAATCAAAAAGTTTGGTGTTGGAGGATGCCCCTATGCCGGAAGATTGTCCGGAATGGAAGGAGGGAGTGACGCAGTTACACCGCGCTCCTGCGCCGCGCAAGCCTCAATTAAAGAAACACCATCAATCGTCGGCTCCTGTAAAAATAACTAAACAAGACCTGACCAGACAGACTTTTGCCGCTATAGATTTAGGGACAAATTCTTGTCGCTTGGTCATAGCGACACCGACTCCGTCATCATTTCGGATTGTGGAGACGTTTTCTAAGGTAACAAGACTGGGAGAAGGTATAATTAATGACAATGAGCTGTCTCGTCCGGCGATTCGTCGTACGGTTTCAGCGTTAAAAGTTTGTGCCGGTGTTCTAGAAGAATATGCACCGATTTATCGCTCTCGTTTTGTAGCAACGGCCGCTTGTCGCCGAGCTAAAAACTGTGCTGAGTTTATCGCCGCGGTTAAAAAAGAAACAGGACTGAATATTGAAATTATTTCTTCACAAGAAGAAGCAAGGTTGGCTGTCGTGGGGTGTATTCCTTTGTTAAGCCGAAATATAAAGAGAGCACTCATCTTTGATATCGGCGGCGGGTCAACGGAAATTTCATTGGCAAGGGTAACCAACAGTGGAAAAACATTTATTGAAGGGTATGTTTCTCTTCCATATGGTGTTGTTACGGTATCAGAAGCTTTTCCCGGAAACGAAATGACTGATTTGGCTTATGATACAATTATTGAAAGAACTCAGGATATTCTAAAGGATTTTGAAGATCGGTTTCACATTATGGAAGCGATTCGTCGGCAAGAAATTCAAATTATAGGAACTTCAGGGACGGTTACTGTTCTCGGAGCCGTTCATCTGAATTTATCGCGTTATAATCGTTCGGCTGTTGATGGGTTATCTGTTTCTAAAAATGATATGGAACGGACAATCTTCAGAATTAAGCGTATGGGAGCAGAAGGGAGAAGTAAACATCCGTGCATCGGAAGCCAAAAATCAGATCTGACAATGGCCGGCTGCGCGATTATTGAAGCAATGCTGAAGTTTTGGCCGATAAGCGAAATTACGGTAGCGGATCGCGGAATTCGTGAAGGCATTTTATTAGATTTAATACACAGTGGGCATCAAGAATCACATCACTTTAAAAAGCATAGGCATTACCATTTTTCAGATCGGAGGAATCGTCGATGAATGAAAAATATTATGCCGCTATAGATTTAGGGACAAATTCATGTCGTATGGTGGTTGCGGACAGCTTAGGTAACTATGTTTATAATCAGTCGGCCGCAACACGTTTAGGAGAAGGAATGAGCCTCAATAACTGCTTTACTCCCGAAGCTGTTGCCAGAGGTATCAATGTTCTGAAAGAATTTGGAGAAATTATAAAAGATAGTCACTGCCATTATCGGGCAATAGCAACGGCCGCTTGCCGGATGGCTAAAAACGGTACAGAATTTGTGCAACGTGTTCACAATGAATGTGGAATAGAGTTAGAAGTGATAGACGGCAGAGAAGAAGCTCGTCTGAATTTATTGGGAGCTATATCCAATGCGGATAAAACAAAGCCATATGTTGTTGTTTATGATATTGGCGGAGGATCAACTGAAGTAACATTAGCTAAATATGAAACAGCAGAAATTATCGCAACCATATCGATTCCTTGGGGAGCACGGAATGCGGCAGAGCATTTTGAGATAAACGATTATGATGAAAGAAAAGCCAAAATTTTCAAACAAGAAATCTTAAAATATATGACAGAATTTAAACAACTTTGTTCCTATAATAACTATCAATCGCAAATTTCTTTTGTGGCAACGTCAAGCACGCCTTTGCGATTATCGGCTTACATTCATCAGCGCAAAGAGTATAATCGGGAAGCGGAAGATGGATGTATTCTGACGTATGCACAATTAAATAAGGCAATAGATGAATTGAGAAAAACAAACGAGGCTCAACGTGCCGATTCTGTTTATATCGGTCCTAAGCGTGCCCCTATATTTATTGCCGGAAGCATTTTAATGCAAACAATCTATGAAGAGCTTGGGGCTGAAGAAATTATTGCCTCATATAAAAGTGCTAAAGACAGTATCATTATGGAACTGATAAGGGAGGATAAAAATGGGGCATCTAACTAAATCTGCCAAGGAAGTTAGAGGTCGTCACCAACTGACAGTTCGTGTGAAAACCTCAAAATATCGGGATAAATCTTCCAATAAATGGTTAGCAAGGCAGTTGAATGACCCTTACGTTGCCGAATCTAAAAGATTGGGTTACCGCTCTCGAGCTGCATTCAAACTAATACAATTAGATGAAAAATATAAATTTTTAGGTAAAGGCAAGAAGATTGTTGATTTGGGTTGCGCTCCTGGGGGGTGGACACAGGTTGCTGTACAACGCAATAAAGGTTCCGGACAGGTTATCGGAATAGATATATTAGAAACTGCACCGGTGACCGGAGCTATTCTGATTCAGCAGGATTTTACGGAAGAAGGTGCTTCTGAACACTTGAAAGAGTTATTACAAGGAAAAGCCGATATTGTTATGAGTGATATGGCGGCAAATACCACAGGACACCAACAAACCGATCATTTGCGAACTATCGGGTTGGTTGAAATCGCTTATGCTTTTGCTAAAGAAGTTTTAGCCGATAACGGAATTTTTATTGCCAAAGTATTTAAGGGTGGAACAGAAAGCGTTTTATTGGCAGATATTAAAAAACATTTTCAAAAAGTTTCGCATTGTAAGCCGGATGCAAGCCGTGCTGGTTCTCCTGAAGAATATCTGGTGGCGGAAGGATTTAAAGGGAACGATAATGCGTAAATTTTGGTTGTTCTGGTCGATTTTTTATCTGATGGTAAGTTCGGTTGCCGCTGAAGAGAATATGTCGCCGCAAGTCTATTTAGATTGGTTGCGAGACTTAAAGCAAGAGATGGCAGATAGAGGAATTTCTCAAAAAACAATCAATACGGCTTTTGCTAAAAATTATTACCATCCGCATCATGAGGTTGTAAAAAAAGACCGAAAGCAAACAGAATTTGTTTTAACAACATCTGATTATCTGCATAGAGTTATAGCTCCGTTGCGCGTTAAACAAGGGCGAGAGCATTATAAACGCTTATTACAGAAATATCCTCACGGAATAAATGGTGTTCCTTTGCGGTATCTGATTGCTTTTTGGGGGATAGAGACAAATTATGGAATACATAAAGGCGGTTTTAATGCGATTGAAGCTTTGACGATGTTGAGCTATGATAAGCGTCGTCCGCAGTTTTTTAGAGAAGAACTGTATCATGCTCTAAAAATAATTGATGACGGATATATTGGCGCCGAGCAAATGGAAAGTTCATGGGCCGGAGCTATGGGGCATTTTCAATTTATGCCGTCAACCTTTGCAAAATATGCGCTTGATGCGGAGAATGATGGTAAAATTGATATTTGGCATAATTTTAATGATGCAATTTTCTCTGCTGCAAACTATTTACAAGCGATGGGCTGGGATAAGACCACTCCATGGGGTAAAGCGGTTGTTTTAAGCGATGATTTTGACTATATGCAAACCGGTCGTCATAAAGTCAAAACAGTTAGAGAATGGCGTCAAGCTGGTGTGAAAATCAAAGGAGCTAAGGAAGATTGGAAAGGAAGTATAATTGTACCGGAAGGGCATCGAGGTCAAGCATACATAATTTTCAATAATTTTCACCTGATTATGAACTGGAATAAGTCAGAAAATTATGCATTAGCCGTCGGGTTATTGGCCGATCAGATTAGTAATCCGCAGATAAAAGCCGGAATCCCCCCCTATAAAGGATATCGTCTGAATAAAACACAAATTAAACAAATCCAAAATTTTATCAATCAGCAAAAAATAGCACAAAATGACGAAGACGGTGCTTTGGGAAGTAAAACACGTCAGGCTGTGCAAAAATTACAAAGAAAATTTAAACTTCCGGCAGATGGTTATCCTGATTATAGATTATTGGAAAATATCAAAAATTTTAAGAGTAATGGATATAGTGTTCCCGTTCCTTCACAAAAATTACACAGAGAAAAATAAGTCTCTTTACGAATAGGAAAAAACAGTATAAACTTCGAGCACATTTACCAGCTGACTGTATTAAAAATGAAAGACTGCAAAATATATTTAATTTTGATATGTTTAACTTTGATAGTGACCGGATGTGCCACTCGAGAAGTTGACTTAAATGCGTCTCCGTATTCTCAAGCCGCTGCAATTAAAGGGCAAGGAGGGATGTATAAAGTGGGTAATCCTTATAAAATTAAAGGAACAACATATTATCCCAAAGAAGATTATCACTATTCCGAGGTTGGTATAGCGTCGTGGTATGGTAAAGATTTTCACAATAAACGTACGGCAAATGGTGAGAAGTATGATATGAATACCTTAACAGCCGCTCACCGAACCTTACCGCTACCATCTATTGTCAGAGTAACTAACTTAGAAAATGGTCGTTCCTTAGTATTGCGCGTTAACGACAGAGGACCTTACGCTAAAAATCGTATTATTGATATTTCTAAACGAGGAGCTCAGTTGTTAGGCTATCAAATGCAAGGAACAGCCAAGGTTAGAGTTGAGCTATTAGAAAAGGAAAGTAGGGATTTAAAGGCTGCATTAACCGGACAAAAAGTTGCAAAATCATCAGCAGCCCCGATACCTGCCGTAAAACCGCAAAGTGTGGCAACGGCTGCAGAAAATAAAACATTAGTTATTTATAATGCCAGTACTGCCGATCAAATAACGACCAGTCATGGAGCTGATGGTAATTATTTTGTGCAAGCCGGTGCGTTTTCTCAACGAGCCTCAGCAGCAGGGTTACAGAGTAAGTTATCACAATTTGGAACACCGCATATAGCGCAGGTAGATGTTAGTGGCAAGAGATTTTATCGCGTTCGTTTAGGGCCTTTTAATTTCAAGGAAGAAGCTGAAGTAACTTTAGCAAAAATTAAAGATTATGGTATTGAAAATGCCAGCGTAGTTAAATATTAAATTTTAGAATAGGACGGAGATTATGAGATTAAGTAAAATTATGACAGGTGTTGCATTAGGAACAATGTTATCAGGAACGGTTTTGGCCTCTGATTTTCAAACCAAAGCGCGTAACGCCGTTTTAATGGACTTTGATACCGGAAGTTACCTGTATGCCAAAGAGGCAGATAAGATGGTTCCGCCTGCTTCCATGAGTAAATTGATGACAATTTATGTCTTATTTTCAAAACTTAAAGATGGTTCTTTATCTCTGGAAGATAAGTTTAAGGTAAGTGAAAACGCATGGCGCAAAGGTGGTGCAGCCAGCGGTGGATCAACCATGTTTCTAAAAATAGGTGAGGAAGTTACAATTGAAGATTTAATCAAAGGCATACTAATTCAATCAGGAAATGATGCTTGTATTGTGGTTGCTGAAAATATTGCCGGAAGTGAAGATGATTTTGTAACAGAAATGGAAAAATATGCAAAAAAAATCGGTTTGAAAAACAGTTCTTTTGCTAATGCAACCGGTTTACCTCATCCGGATCATCGAATGTCTGTTGAAGACTTGGCAATATTGGCGCGTCATATTATTCAAGAATTTCCCGAGTACTATCCGATATTCTCAGTGAAGGAATTTACTCATAACAACATAAAACAAGGAAATCGCAATCCTTTGCTGTATTCTATGAGTGATGCAGACGGTTTAAAAACGGGGCATACGGAAGAAGCCGGTTACAGTTTAACGGCATCTGCCAAAAAAGGAAATCGTCGCTTAATCGAGGTTATGGCAGGAATGAGTTCTAATCAGGAACGTTCAGATGAAGCAGAAAGATTGATGTCATGGGGATTTAGAGAGTTTAGAAATTTTGAAGTATTAACAGCCGGTCAAAAAATTGCTTCTGTTCCGGTTTGGGGAGGAAAGGCAGAAAAAACAGATTTGGTTATCGGTAAAACCGTTTATCAGACATTACGCAAAAACAAAGCCTCTAAAATTAAAATGACGGCTATTTATGATAAACCGCTTAAAGCCCCCTTTAATAAAGGGGATAAGTTGGGAAACGTCAAAATAGAAATTCCGGGACAACCGGACGTTGAAGTTCCCTTAATTGCCGGACAAACAATAGCCAAAGAAAGTATTTTTGGTCGGTTAATAAGTAATATCAAATATTTAGTTTCCGGAGCAAAATAATAATGGAAGGTAAATTTATTACTTTTGAAGGAGGAGAGGGATGCGGCAAATCAACGCAATTGGCGTTACTTCAAAAGTATTTGGAAAATAAAGGACAAGATGTCGTTGCCACGAAAGAACCGGGAGGAACAGAGTTGGGGGCAGAATTGCGCCATATGTTGGTTACCGGTGATAAAGATAAAATGGATGCAACCGCAGAGGCTTTATTGTATTATGCTGACCGTCGTCTTCATATGACTCAAAAAGTATGGCCGTCATTAAAAGAAGGTAAATGGGTTTTGTCAGATCGATTTGCCGATTCTACAGTAGCTTATCAATATTATGGCTACAATAAAAAAGTTGAAAAATCTCTCCTTGATAATTTATATAAAATTGCAGTCGGTGACTTTAAACCTGATTTGACCATCATATTTGATTTAGAGGCCGAGATAGGGTTGGCTCGATCTTTTGCTAAAGCATCAGGAATGGTTGAAAAAGAAACGCGGCATGAAAGCAGAGAAATAGAGTTTCATCACCTGCTGCGGCATGGTTTTCTTGAAATAGCCAAACAAGAACCGGAGCGTTGCATCGTCTTAAATGCCAATAAAACAATTGAAGACTTACATCAAGATGTGTTGAAAGTTATTACTGAAAGGTTTGGTATTTTATAATGCCGGATGCATCATGTAACATTTCTCCTAAAAATAATCCTTTTTTGCTTGGACAAGAATCAGCAGAGCAAGCGATGCTTGAAGCATGGAAGCATAATTCAATGCACAACTCATGGCTGCTTTGTGGCATTGAAGGTATTGGTAAAGCAACTCTGGCTTATCGTTTTGCGCGCTTTTTACTGTCAGCGGATCCTACAAAAAAAGCAAATTATACCTCTTTGGAAACAGGAGAAAATAATCCGGTATATAAGCTAACAATTAGTAATGCTCATCCGGATTTAAAAGTAATAGAACGAGATTATACTGAAACCGATAAGCGTAAAGTTTTGAAAGCGATTAAAGACGGAGATGCTTTATCGGAAGAAGAATTAAAAGGACTAAAAAAATCTGCGTTTATTAAAGTTGATGAAGTGCGAACCATAAATGAGTTTTTATCAAAAAAATCCGCTGACAATAATTGGCGTATTGTTATTATTGATAGCATTGATGATATGAATTCAGCCAGTGCCAATGCTGTACTCAAAATTTTGGAAGAACCGCCGGCAAAAAGTATATTATTATTGATTAGTCATAACCCGGGAAGACTATTGCCGACAATTAAATCTCGTTGCGCTAAATTAAATTTATCACCATTAGATGATAAAGTTTTAGCCAGTTTGTTACGGCGTTATCGTCCGCAATTATCAGAACAAGAAATTTCTGGGTTAAAAACAATATGTTCTGGGAGCATCGGAAAAGCATTGGTTTATGCTGATCATGGAGCTCTGCAATATTATGATGATTTGTGCCGCTTGGTATCCGCTAAAGAAAAATTTAAACTTTCTGAGTTATTAGCATATTGCGAAGCAGCTGCAAAAGAAGAAGATACTTATGCTTTAGTTCAGGAATTGATTCTCAAATTTATCTCTGAAAATATGCGAGTGACTTCTCATATTGAAAAATTAGCTGATATATGGGAAAAAACTATTAAAGTTTTTGATGAAGTTAATCGTCTAAATATGGATAAAAAGCAGGTTTTGGTAAATGTGATAAACGGGTTAATAAAAACAATATAAGGAAAAATATGTTAGTAGATAGCCATTGTCATTTAGATTATAACGATTTTGAAGAAGATTTTTCAGAAATTTTGACTCGTGCAAAAGAAAACGGCGTGACAGCTATGCTCAATGCCGGTAACAATATCGGTGAGTTGGATAAGCAGTTGGCAATATCTGAAAAATATCCTTTTATTTATACAGCCGTCGGTGTTCATCCTCATAATGCTTGTGAATATGAGCAAATTACCGCGCAAGATTTTATCAATCAAACAAAACATAAAAAAGTTGTAGGAATTGGTGAATGCGGTTTAGATTATTTTTATGACTACGCACCGCGTGAGACTCAGATTCGTGTTTTTAGAGAACAAATAATTGCAGCGCAGGAAACCGAATTACCTCTGATTATTCATACGCGTGATGCTGATGATGATACAATAAGTTTACTCAAAGAAATGTATCAACAAAAACCGTTTAATGGAGAAATACATTGTTTTTCATCATCCCGTAAATTAGCTGAATTTGCTTTATCAATAGGGTTTTATATTTCAGCTTCTGGAATTTTGACTTTTAACAAATCGCAAGATATCAGAAATATTTTTGCAGATATTCCGTTAGATCGTTTATTGGTTGAAACGGATTCTCCTTTTTTAGCTCCAATTCCCAAACGCGGTCGCCGAAATGAGCCGGCATTTGTTAAATATACAGCCGAGCGTTTAGCTCAATTGAAGAATATCCCGTTTGCAGAATTAGCCCAGATAACTTCCGACAATTTTTATCGCTTATTCAGAAAGGCCAGTGATAAAGGGAGATATAAATATCATGAATAAAGTTATTATTTTAGGGGCAGGAGCAGCTCCGGGAGTTCCTTCAATTAACAGCGGATGGGGAGCTTGTAATCCGGATAATCCGAAAAACTATCGCACACGAACATCAACATTTATTGAGATGAATGGGGTTACGATTTTAATAGATACCAATCCTGATATAAATCGCCAACTAACACATCATCAAATCAATCGTTTTGATGCCTTGCTTTATACGCATGCACATGCTGACCATGTACATGGTATAGATGATATGCGTGGGATAAACCGCGTTACACACCAAAATTTAGATTTTTATTGTGGAGCAAAAACGGCACAATATATCAAGCATAATTTTTCATATTTATTGAGCAAGCCGAATATTATTCATGATGTTGTGCGAATGCCAAGTATGGTTCCGAATATTATTAAATCCAATCATGAATTTTCGATTAAGGGGCTAACGATTATGCCGATTAAAATTCTCGGACATTGTCCGGAGAGTTTGGGATACATTTTTGACCAAGGAAAAGTCGTTTATATTCCTGATTTTAAGGAAATTGCAGAAAGTGCTTTTAAGCATATAACCGAGCGTCCGAAACTTTTAATCTTACCGCTGACGACACCATTTGGTCAGGTAACACACGCGGGGTTGGATGATGTTTTGCGTGTTATTGAACGGGTTAATCCTGAAAAAGCGGTAATCAACCACATGGCGTCAGAATGTGATTATGATTGGGTTAACAGTGTGACGCCGGACAATGTTGAAGCAGCCTATGACGGGATGGAAATTTGTTTAGAATAGAAAGAGAGTAGCAATGTTATGTGTATATCATATTGCAGACCATGATGGGAAAGGATCTGCGGCAATTGTTAGAAGTGTTTATCCTGAAGTTGAATTTTTGGGATTAAATCATGATATGGAAGTTCCTGTAGAACAAATCAAAAAACATGATAAAATCATTATATGTGACTATTGTCTGCCGATGGATTTTATGGAGGAGTTGAACAAAACAAAGGATTTAACATGGATTGATCATCATTTATCATCAATAACCGAATATGATGACAGAGTAGCGCATGGAATGAGAGAAATTAAAGGATTGCGCCGAGATGGAACAGCGGCGATTGTACTCAGTTGGGAATATTTTTATCCCGATAAAGAGGTGCCGTTAGGTATAAAACTCTTAGGAATGAGCGATGTATATGATTTGAGTGATGACCGAGTAAAACCATTTGAATACGCAATGCAAGCCGCCGGTGTTAATCGTCCAAATGAAGTTATTTGGGAGACATTAATCAACAATACCATGAATATTGATGAAATGATTGCTAAAGGAGAGGCAATTTTATCTTATATTAAGGTTCGTAATTATCGTTTAGTAAGAGGAATCAGCTTTACCAGCGAGTATAAAGGTCATAAATGTATTTGTGCCAATATGCCGCAAGGTAAGTCTGAATTTTTTGATTCTTTAGATATTTTAGACCGATTTGATTTTATGGTTAACTTCTTTATGAATAAGCATAATTGCTGGAATTTATCATTTTACAGCTATAAAAATTTTGATGTCTCAAAGGTAGCTGCAGAATTTGGAGGAGGCGGACATTTTCATGCCGCAGGAGCTTCCGGTCTGAAAGAGTTGCCGGAATTTCTACGGAAACATCTGCAAAAGAATTAAGTTGTTTTGTTAAAAATTGTGATTATCGTCACTTAAATTTCATTAAAAATAGCCCAAAAAAAAGATTGAGGCTAAAAAATGCTTGCAAAAATTTTTCAGATGTGATATTATCATAATAGATTCTACTGTTAGTTATATTAAAGGAGACTATTATGAAAAAGATATCTTATCTTTGCTCAACTTGTTTAATCACTTGTTCAGCTTTGGCTCATGCCGATATATCTTCTTTTCATGACAACCTCTTAGCTCATACAGAATCTACTACGTTAGCAGTAGAATCGCCTTTTTTATCATCCTCACAAATTAAGTTAGCGGCGGTTTATCCTTTATCCGGTAACGGCGGCATTACATTTAAAGCTCCTAAAAATGTTTCTTGTGTGGAAGGACAAATTAATTATAGTGGGAGATGTATTACAATGTGCGATAAAACACTTTATCCATCAACTTCTCCATTGGACACAAGTAAAGGAATTGTTGGCGACTGTACAGATTTTAAAAAACATTATGGTTATACATCCTGCAAAGAAGGCTGGACATTAAATGGCAGTAATTGTGAGCTGACAGATTGCTCGGCATTTCCTCTGACAAAAGCACCTTCTTCGATTCTTGGAACAGTTGCATCATGTAAATCCGGTCCTGATACTTTTTATAAATATTCAAAATGTAATGACGGATGGGAACTTCACAACGGACGTTGCGATATTAAAACTTGTTCAAGCTCAGATTTCCCATATACCTCCAATCCGGGGAATAACGCCGGAACAGTTGCATCTTGTAAAACCGGTGAAGTCACATTGTATGGTTATACGAGTTGTCGAACAGGTTGGGATAAATCGAACGGCTATTGTACGATACATAATTGCCCGAGTGATATTTATCCGTTTAGTGATGAACCAAGCGGCTCTCTTGGTCCGGTTCTGTCTTGTAAAACAGGTAACGTTACTAAATATGGCTATGGCAGTTGTACAGTTTCCGGCTATGAACTCGAAAACGGAAAATGTGTAGAAACCTGTAATTATACAGATTCTAGTATGCCGTCTTATTGTTCTGTGGCTGACAGTTGCATTAAAGGCGGCCGGACTTATTATTCCGGAGCGTGTCAAGTTTGCCAAAGTGGTTATTATCTGATTAACGTCGGAAATAGTTTCGATGAAGAAGATTACTGTGTACCCCTGAGAAATCCTATTGACGTATGCCGGAGTGGTTGGCTCTATTATGATGATGATACATGCGGTCCAGCGACTGATTCGTTTGCTATTTATGATTCGCATGTTCTAGGTGTGGTCGTAGCGAATGGAATTGTTCCTGATGGTAACCCGGTTAAAGTTATCGCTCTAAACAAGGAAGGAACTTATACTTGGAGTAATGTCAGCCACTATCACTTAAGTACTTATAAAGGCTGGCGTAATACATATGAGATCCTCTGGCGATATAAGCTCACTAATGGCGGAAGTTTCCCAGCAGCAGAAGCTTGTATCAATAAAACAACAGGCGGTAAGGTGTGGTATCTCCCGACGAGAAACGAACTTGAAAGCGGATTAAAAGCTTTGATGTATGGAGATGACCTTGGTGGAGGCGAGAACTTCCTTTTCGATGATTACTGGACTTCTGAAGAGGAAAGCTCTTGGGAGGATAACCCTTCACCGGATAAGGCATATGCGTTAAAGACATATGCGTTAGGTGTAAGTATAGACAGTGGTTTAAAAGACAAATCAGGCTCTAAAAGTACAATTTGTATGTTTGGTGTCGGCGGGACGGAGTGCCCACAACATCCTTTTACACAGTTACCACCGTATTGTAGAGAAGCTGAATCAACTTGTCAGACTGGCTCAGAAACTCACTATTCAAAACGTTGTAAAACTTGTAGGTACGGGACTGTTAAAGATGCAAATGGCGCATGCCAAGTTCAGGAATGTACCGGAGTGATGGCAAACTGGAGTCAGCCTAATTCCGATTTGAAACATTGTTTTGGTGACACCGAAATGCCTTGTAGAAGAGATGGAGTAGTATATTGGGGGTGTGGCTTTTGCGAATCAGACTGGACGACCGCAAGTGATGGTTCATGCATGATTCCGGAATGTTCAGGAACAGGTTATACTTCTTCTTCAATTCCACATTGCTCTGTTGCAAGCGCATGCCTCTATGGATCGTCAATACGCTATGAATGTGAAAAATGTAATCCTAGTACTGGGAATGCTTGCATGAGTGCTTATCAGAAGAGTAACGGAAGTTGCGTAGACAAATCATCCGACGGTCTGACCACAACATGGTGTTCAAATAACTGTAGATATATTTGGGGAACGAGTATATATACTTGTCCTGATGGGTCGAAAAGACGAACACTTACATCAACATCTTGCACGGCAGCTGATGATGCAAAGTGCCAAACTTGTGACAATAACAACATGATGGATATAACTATTGCAGGAGTCGGTGGTGTTGGTGGAGACACAGAATGTTTCGAGTAATGTTTAGTAAACAGGAGGAGAGTCCTATCAATGTTATTTGGAGTACTGAGTTGGCTTTCGGTGGAATAATGTTCACAAGGTCTTGGGCTAAAAAAATAAAGTTAGCAACAAAGGAGAAACAATGAGGAAACTACTATATTTATGCTCAACAATTTTATTAACGACTTATTCTATCGCACAAGCAAGAGTTGAGTTTATTGCCAAGGATGATGGTGTTTCTTTTAATGGCGGAAGAAATATTTTATTTTGTCCTGCGGGGCAAAAACGCTCCGGCGATAAATGCATTCCTGACTGTAAAAAGAGTGAATATCCTTTTACCGCCAAGCCTGATGAAACTAAAGGTAAGGTTGAGACCTGTGATAACCGCTACAAATATGCGTATTGTTATAAGGGTTATACAGGTAACGCTAAAGGAGAATGTGTTCTTACGGATTGCTCCGGTTTTCCTCTGAAAGCTGATGAAATTGATGAGACAATAGGGCTTACTGAATCTTGCCAATCAGGCAGCGATACTTTCTACAAATACACCAAATGTTACAACAAAGAGGCTTGGAATTTAGAAAACGGAAGATGTATTCCGCATAAATGTTCGGGAGGAACGTATCCTTATGATTACAGTGTGTCTGCGCCTAATGATAAAGTCGGTCACCACAAAACTTGCCAATCCGGAGAGAAAACTTATTGGGGATACATTGATTGTATCCAGCCGGATTGGAAATCAGAAAACGGTTTTTGCTACAATCAATGTACCGGTTTTAATAGTTCGGTAGATGAGATAGAGGGGTGCGCTCAAACCTCTTATTGCGTTGCCAAGGAAGGCACAAAATATGCGTGTACTCAATGTGATGAAAACCAAGGCTATCAGAAAAATCCGGTAAATGGTCAGTGTGTCCTCCTGAATCCGGCTGATGATGACGCAAACAAAGACCCTGATAAAAACAAAGATGAGAATAAGCCTGATGAGTGGAAAGACCATAAAGTCGGCGATATTTATTATCATAAAGATAAGCCTATTGGGGTTGTCTATTATGTCGGCGATGACGGTTATGATGTCAGAATCATCAGCTTGTATGATATTGATATAGATAACTCAGGTAATGTTATTGAATTACCTCCGCATAGTTTGGATAAAATTACTTGTGGATATACCAACTCAAGTTATAGTGAATTCTGTCGCGGTAAGTTGAATTATGATGTTTATTTAAATAATGGAATGCCCTGTTATCTGAAGAATAAAAATTGCTCGTATATTAGTTCGGAGCATTCTTACGATAATCATAAAGCGCAATATGAATTGTCACAACAAGAAGCTATCCGTGATCTTGTTCCTTTAGGAGAAGAAATGTCCGGTAAAGAATTAACACAGGTTGCTCTCAGGCTAGCCAGATGTAGTTATAGTGATGATAACGCCAATGAATATCTTGAAGATGGAATGCATTTCGAAAAATATCTATTAAGGGATCAAGGGGAAGATAGTGTCACAAAAGAGATGCATGAACGTTGTACCGCGTTATTGGATGTTGATTCTCTTAATAAATTAAAACAAAGAGAATTTACTGAAACCACGATTTCTCGCAATAAAGAAAAAGGGAGAAAGTATATGGTAACATATTTTGAGCCGGTTTTCCATTATGCACCTGCTGTCTGTGAGGAGGATAGCATATGCGGAAAGGGCAATTGGTATCTTCCTGCGCCCAAAGAGTGGGAGACAATTAGAGCTAAGTGGGAGAATAATGGTTCTATTTATCAGGCTTTGGAAAAAGCGAAAGGTGAACAATTTGCTTCTGAAAACAAGTTTTATTATCAAGAAAGTTACGATTGGGTTGGTGGTAAAGTAATTGCCACGGTTGATGATAAACCATCACCTTTTGTGTATGCTTCTTCTTTACTAAACAGTAGATGGAGTCGTGGGGGAGGCATTGTTACCAATAGTTATGCGACACATTCGGGGCGTGACGGAAAGTATAAGCTCTTGCAAGATGTAACAGAATATATGTGGAATCATTCGTTTGCTACTGATGTTCCGCCGTTATTCCGTCCGGCATTAAAAATTGATCGTTGTGCTGTTGAAGGACATCCTTACGGATATGACCCGAAAACAAAATCATGTCGGACTTTCCCAGCGGATTATACCTTAGAGAAATGTCCGGAAGGGGCAATCTGCTCAGTTATGACCAGTGATGGCAAGACAATGTATAAACTTGTAGATTGTGATAATGATTACCAGCTTCAAAATGGTGTTTGCCGATGCCTCAAACCTGTTAAGGTTTCAGGTACCTTGGACGGAACTTATGATTGCAGTATGTGCCATCCTGAATGGGGTGGAAACATGTGTAGCCTACAGGTTTATTTGGATGGAGATACTCCTGCCTATGCCTATGGTTATGTTTCATTTGGTCTTGGATGGGAAGGAGCTCGTGAGCTGGGTATCAGTACCGCAGAATCAAATCAGAAAATATCCATTACTCATGAAAATCAATGTGGTACCGTCCGTTTAAGATATGGCTACCCGCCTGAGGATGATCAGGATGATGCTAAAGGATGTACTCGGACTAATCATGGTCTTTACTTTACAGAAAAAGGATGTAAAGAAGTCGGAGAAAAATACTTTGGCTCTTCACAAAAAGGTAAAGAAATTGATATCATCAATGAGTATGATTATGACCCTGTTTGGAGTATAGGTGGATTTAAGTATTGTACACCGACTTGCACAGGTTTTGACCTTGAATCTTGTCCGGATGGGAAGAAATGTTTGGTTTGCCAAAAATGTGTCGATAAAATGTATCTTGCTAATCTTTGGAATCAAATCAAGAATCTGGCAAAAGAACTTGGTGTAACTCCGACAATTATGCCAAATAATAGCAAGTCTGAGGATACCTTTGTCTCTCACTATGATAATCCTCGTGAGCAGGCTGCAAAAATCGAAAAATTCAGACAACAACGAAATCTTAATGGATTACAAACGCAGCTTTGGAACGAGTTAAACACCTTAGGTCTGGATCCTGAAAAAGTTGACCTTGAAGATGGTGCGTTATCTCTCTGTTTTGATAAATATAAGGCAGAGTAACCAGAAATATGCAATCTTAACAAAAAAAACCGGCGGTGTCTTCATCCGCCGGTTTTTGATGTATATGGGCTACATAGTACAGAAAAAATACCGCTGTTTTTTTATTCAAATTATTTTGCCACCATATTGGCACGCTCGATATTCTTAAAATATTTAATGGTATCCGGACGTAATTTGTCAGCAGCAAAATCATCGCAAATAACAATAGCATGTTCATGCATCTGCAAAATGCTTGCCGGACAAAGGTGATTAACACCACATTCAATCGTTTGGCGGATAGCCTCTTGTTTGTTTTTTCCGCTGGCAATTAATAAGACTTCATCAGCATCCATAATTGTCCCGATGCCGACGGTCAAAACTTTTGCCGGAACCTCATTTTGATTACCCCCGAAGAACCGCGAATTTGATTTTATTGTTTCGGCCTTGAGTAATTTAATGCGTGTGCGTGAAGCAAAAGAAGATGCCGGCTCATTAAAAGCAATATGTCCATCCGTCCCAATTCCGCATAAAAAGAGGTTAACTCCGCCGACTTTTTTAATTGCATCTTCATAATTGCGGCACTCAGAAACGTAATCAGTTGTCATCCCGTTAAGCATATAGATATTTTCTTTTTTGATATCAATATCATTGAAAAAATTATCCCACATAAAGCGACAATAACTTTGCGGATGATCAGGGGGCAAGCCGATATATTCATCCATATTAAAAGTCACAACATTTTGAAAAGAAATCTTTCCCTCTTTGTGTTGTTTAATAAGTTCCTGATAAACTCCAATCGGGCTGGAGCCTGTTGGCAATCCTAAAACAAATGGTTTATTTGCTGTTGGGCGAAATTGTTTGATCTTGAAAATAATATATTCAGCTGTCCATTTTGCACAACTGTCATAATCAGGTTTAATCAATACACGCATGGCTTTTGTCCGTTCAAGAAATTTTAAGAAGTTATATTTATATTTTTAGCATAGCAAAAGTAAAAAAAAATTAAAGGAAAACAAAAATGTTTTTACAAAAATTGTGGAAGAATTGGAATGAGCCGCAACCGTATCATCAGGGGTATTTACCAACATCAGACGGGCATGACGTATGGTTTGGTGAATACGGAAATCCGCAAGGAAAGCCGGTGTTAATTACGCATGGTGGTCCGGGAGGATGCTGTCATGCACGCAGAGCCGGAGATTTTAATCTCAAGGCATATCGCGTGATTATGTTTGATCAGCGTGGTTGCGGACAATCTAAGCCGCTTGGTGAACTCAAAAATAATACAACGGACGATATTTTATTTGATATGGAACGTTTGTTAAATTATCTGCAAATTAAAGAAAAAATTATTTTGCGTGGCGCATCCTGGGCCTCAACAATCGCTTTGCTTTTTGCAGAACGGCACCCTGAAAAAATAGAAAAATTGATTTTATCGCAAATTTTTTTGGCAGATGACGTTAATGAAAAATGGGAGCAGGAAGGATGTGCCTTATTTTATCCGGATATGATGGAGCAACTCCGTTCTCCTCTTAAAAAATGGCAAACTATTTCTGAATATTATTTGACACAATTAACCTCAGATGACGAAAAACAGCAGAAACAGGCTCTTGAGACGTATGGACGATTCGAACGTGTTG
Organism: Alphaproteobacteria bacterium; assembly: GCA_017477185.1. Lineage (GTDB taxonomy): Bacteria > Pseudomonadota > Alphaproteobacteria > RF32 > CAG-239 > Scatocola. The sequence goes on from JAFUXF010000025.1 coordinate 21,008, forward strand.
TCGGCGCATTGTCCCCACATTGGGGCAGAGTTGATGCAATCGATGAAAAAGAGCTGAAAAGTATGCAAATCTATGCCCAATATGCCGTACACCATTATTATCTTAAAAGTAATGAAATTATGAGGAAGGTAAGAAAAATAACAAATATTCCAACATTGATTGTGCATAATCGGTTGGACATGCTTTGCCCCTTGCAAGGTGCATACGAACTCGCCAAAAAATTAGAGAAATGTAAACTGGTTATTGTGCCTGAAAAAGGTCATATCGGTAAACTGCTGTATAAAACCGTTAAAAGCGAAATCAGAACATTTTTATAGGCTGATAAGTCTGGGTAATCCCTTGACAAATGAGCGTATTCTGCTAGAAAACAGGTAATATCACCAATCGGATAATAACAAATGAGACGTCGGGTTATTGCTTTTATTCTAACACTTTGCTGTATGTTCTTGTCTTTCGATTATTACAATCAGGACGGTTTTGATGTTCGTATGTTTGTTGTTTTGTTGACTTTGAGTTGGCTGGCGTGTTTTAAGGTTGTCGATTATTTAGCAAAATTAAAGATTATCGAAAATAATTCACGGATTGATATTGTTTTTTTTGCCTGCGTTATTTTTGTGATGTTTCTGCCGATGATGAAAATAAATCCGGCAGAAATCAGTGTACAGGAAAATCGCACATTGGCAAAATATATGCCGTTCAGCCATGATGGTAAAATCAATTTCAACTATGGAACTGATTTTGAAAACTGGTTTAATGATCACTTTAATCACCGAGAATGGTTAATTAACCTGAATGCGAAGCTAAATTTATTTCTTAACCGTAAGTTGCAAAGTGAAACGGCTCTGCAGGGAAAGGAAAATTGGCTGTTTACAACCCGTTGGAACTCGGTTGCTATGTTTGAAAATCGTAATTTATTTTCAGAAGATGAACTGTTGCAAATTAAGAAAAAAATGCAAAGCGTGCAACGGTGGGCAAAAAAACATCATATGAAATTTTATATTATGCTCGTACCGGATAAAGAAAGTTTGTATGGGGAATATTATCCTGACGGACACGAAAAAGCCGGAGATGTTTCCCGCTTGCAACAAATAACTTCATATTTAAAGAAAAATACAAATATTCCGATAATGAGTATGTACGAGCCGTTGCGTGAAGCGAAAGAAAAATATACTTTGTTCTATAAAACCGGTACGCATTGGGACTTGCGCGGAGCATTTGTCGGTTATCAAGCCATGATGAAACGTTTACAGGCTGATTTTCCAGATTTGAAAATCCTAAAAGAAACGGACTTCAAAATTACGAAAAAAATTGAGGCGGATATTGATATTGCTTCGGCACTAGGGGTAAATGCATATGAAACTTTCCCCAAGGAGGATTTGACTTATGAAGTGTTTGAATTGAAACATCCGAAAGCCTCTCATAAGTACCAAATGCTAAATAAAAAAGAACGAATTGAGGAGTATTCTTACCATTCTTCAGATAGCAACCTGCGGCGCAAAGCCGTCTTTATTGCTGATAGTCAGTTTTTGCGTATGAACTGGTATGTGGCAGAGAGTTTTTCGCAGATGAAGCATTTTTATATCGGGTACGGTCGGATGTATGATTTGCCGTTTATGAGCCATGAAATCATCAATTTTAAGCCGGATATTTTAGTGCTGGAGACCGGAGAGCGGATGTTAGAACGCTTGTTAAAAATTGATGTTCCTGAAAATTAAGCGAGGTAGAAAATGCTGTTTAGTTCAATGACATTTTTATTCGTTTTTCTGCCAATTTTGTTGTTTGTATACTTTTTTGCAAAAAAAGAAATTCGTAACTATGTGCTGCTGATAGCCAGTGTTATTTTTTATGGTTTTGCAGATTTGCGTTATTTGGCGATTATGATTGCCACAATTGCTATCAATTATTGGGGAGCATTATGTTTAGATAAATGCCATTCAGTAAGAGGGCGCAAAGCAATTCTTGGATTAGCTGTTGTCGCAGATTTGAGTTTTTTGTTCTATTTCAAATATTTTAATTTTATGTTGAAGAATATCAATGCATTGTTGGCTGCTGATTTTACATTGATAGATATTATTATGCCGATTGGAATTTCTTTTTATACATTTCAGGCAATGTCATATCTGATAGATGTATATCGACGTGAAGTTCCTGCTCAACATGATATCTATAAGTTGGCTCTGTATATTGTTTTATTTCCGCAATTAGTCGCGGGACCGATTGTTAAATACCATGATGTATGTGGTCAGATTGATGAGAGAGACGAACATTTTGATAAAGTGGTGTGGGGCTTAAAACGCTTTATTATAGGATTGGCTAAAAAGGTTTTAATCGCCAATACATTGGCGGTTGTGGTAGATAAAATCTTTGCGCAACCGGTGGATCAGATTTCATGGGGAGCCTCTTGGATTGGATCTATCAGTTATTGTATACAATTGTATTTTGATTTCTCCGGTTATTCGGATATGGCGATTGGGCTTGGGATGATGTTTGGCTTTAAGTTTATGGAAAACTTTAATTATCCTTATATTTCAAAGTCAATTACCGAGTTTTGGCGGCGTTGGCACATCTCCTTAGCAACATGGTTTAAACAATATCTGTATTTTCCGCTTGGTGGGAGTAGGGTGTCACCATTACGAACATATTTTAATTTGTTTTTTATTTTCTTGGTGACTGGTTTTTGGCATGGCGCAGATTGGACGTTTATTGCTTGGGGTGTCTGGAATGGTGTGTTTATTGTGTTCGAAAGATTTACCGGTTTGGATAAAGACCAGCGAGACAAATGGTTTACAGGGGTAGGAAAACATTTATATGCACTTTGGATAATTTTGTTGGGAATGATTATTTTCCGTTCTCCAACAGTCGGTTATGGTTATGAGTTTATCTTAAGATTATTGCATATTCATGTCGTAGATCATTTACCGAATTATGATTATGGCTTAAATAATCGCTTTTTGATTGCATTAGTTGTGGGGCTGATTTTATCAATGCCGTTGTTCCGCAATATTTTATTTATTCCGTATGAAAAAAAGGTCTTACGGACAATTGTCAATATCTGGCTTTTTGTTTTGTTTATCTTATCTGCCGCAGCACTTGCCGGAGCAACCTACAACCCGTTTATTTATTTTAGATTTTGAGCTCGAGTAAAAAACGTCAATGTATAAGTTAGAGATATTTATACCGAAAGAGCATTTATCACAATTACAAACAGCTCTGCAAAAGTGAACGCTGGGCATATTTGCAATTATGACTGTTGCTTTTCATTGTTATCTGCCGTTTCCTCAACCTCAGTCTCCATGTATTGGTGGTGACTGTTTGCTGCTGTAAGAGGAGCTTTGTTGGCTGAAGTGAGCTTGCGGTTTTCGAGATAAAATTTTGTTTTACATTAAATATTGTCTCCGACCTGAATTCTAAAAGTATTTTGCCATTGTTATTAGCACTGCTAATAACATAAATCATCTGTAATCGGCTGTGGGTAACGGTTTGAAGGCGATTTTAAAAATGAAGTTGGATAATAATCTTGACTTTTATATCTTCTGAATTATGGTATAAATAATGGGAGAAGAAGAATGAAAAAATCAGTATTACTTGTTGCGTTACTATGGATTTATGCCTTTAATGCGCGCGCAGATGTTTGTTTTGATGTTTCTAAAGATATTGCTGATAAAGCTGTCGAAATCATAAAAACACAGAAAGTTTTATACGATTACTGTTCCATTTGTCCAGATGCTCAAGCCAAAGAAATAAAAGTTAAAGATATTGAAAATTCCAATCCTATTAAGGTTAATGGGAAGTCCCTTGATTTGGCTCATATTTACTATAAAGAGAATAACAAATATATCAATTTAGGTATCAAAGTTGGCTGTATTAAAAATGAACAATATAATATTTCAGCAGAATTAAACGAGTTACCGGAAATTCATCATACAATAGAAGGTGATAAAACATTAGCAAAATCTTTAGTACAAAAAATTTATGAAAATTGTT
>JAFUXF010000026.1 GCA_017477185.1 Alphaproteobacteria bacterium
TAAATAAGTTGAGCAAAGATAAGATATCTTTTTCATAATAGCCTCCTTAATATAGCCAATAGCAGAATCTATTATGATAATATCATATTATTTCGAATAATGCAATCACTTTTTAGCCTCAATCTTTTTTTTGGGCTAAAATGTAATTTTTATCCTTTTGTTATTATTTATACCTCAATTATGATTAGTGTATGATAAAATATAAAAAAGTCATAGTTAAAGGCTTGAAAAGCCGAGGTTAGGTATCTGCCTATTGGATAAAATATTTCGAAGATCCCTTGACCTCATGCTTTCAGCATTCGGAGGGATAACTGTTATTTTCATCGTCATACACTAATCACAATTGAGCCTTATTTATTATTGCAATGGCGGAATATTGATTTGCGCAATTTCTCCAGCACGAATTTTGACATTTGAATAACGCATATTGCCGGTTTCAATAACAAAGCGTTGACGTCCGGTCAACTGTGATGCCAAATCATAAAAATCTCTTCCTTGTAAATCCTGCCGTTGAGGATTCATAATATAAAGAACACAGCCTTGTGTGCGCTCAGCAACACCACAGCGGGCACGTCCTCTTGGAACTTCGGCATTAACGATAACACCTTGCAGACCATCTTTGACAACTGTTTCTCCACCAAATATCATCATTCCGATAATTAAAGTTAAAACAAAAACTACGCCGGCAATCACAGCAGCCCCTTTATAGGTAAACAGATTGTCTATCATCAGCTGATCAATAAATCTCGGCTCTCTTTCTAAATCGTTTTCACTTATAAAACGAGGCTGGAAACGAGGTTTTTCTGCCGGATGCGGCTGAATCTGTCTCGATACCGTTTCTTGCTGATTAGAATTGTTGCTCGTCGGGGCATTCATTGTGGTCGGCAAATTCATTTGACTATCTAACAACTCATCTAAATTTATCATTTGTGATGACGGCGGAAGCGGATTACCTTGCGGCAACCGTTTAACCGGACGTTTAATTTTCCTTAAACGGCGCACACCATCACCTGTTGGATTTTGCGAAAGATTCATCCCATTTTGAGGTGTTTGAGCTGCTGATTCACTACTTGTTCTAGCCACAAACGGAGGAATCGGAGCCATAGGTGCAACCGGACTTTCCACCTGCGTCGGCTGAGATGATTCTGGTAATTCTGACGTTATCGGCTGTGTAGGAGTTGTTTCTCCTAAACTTTTTTGATTTTCTGGAACACTCGTGGTCTTATCATTTTCTGTTTTAACATCTTCTACCAATTGCGAAACAGGCTCAGTAGAAGGTGCCTGTTCTGTTTTTATGGTTTCTTCCTTTACTGTACTTTGATCTATCGATGTTGTTTGTAATTCTTTTTGATTTTCTTCCATGGTGACCTCTAAAAGTTATTTTTTATCGGTTTAAGTGTTTTTAAGGTGCGAATAATTCTCGGAACCATAAAAACAACCGTTTCCGAGTGCGCTTTACCATTGCTGAATATTCTGTTCGGAATACCAAAAATAATAAAGTTTTCGCCTAAGCGACTGCGCATATTAAATTTTGTAATCTCTCCATTTGTGGCTTCCAGTGTTATTTCTGAGAAAATTCTTTGATCTTGTTTATCTAAAGAAGCACGCGCTAAAATAGATAAGTCAGCCTCAGAGGAATCTCTCCGTCCGCATTTACCAACATCAAACCGCGAATACCATTGCTCTGGAACAATAAACTTTCCTTGAGACACAACCTCTATGCGGGCCTGCTGTGATAAAAACTGTTGCAAATGCTCCATATTCAGTTCATTTGAAGAAGTCATAACACGTCCGATAACTCCTGTTTTGGTTGTTTTAATTGTACCAAATTCAAATGCTTTGAGCAATTGCTGCCATTTTACATCTTCCCCATTATACGGATATAATCTCAAAACGCTTACATCAAAGGTAATAAGTAAAGGATTATCCGTAAAATACTTAATTAAATTCTGGATTTTATTAACCAACTCATAATCAGCATTGAGTGTAATTGAATAATCCTGCCAATCAACCGTCATATCCGTTATACCTGCGCCACGCAAAACATCTAACAGCCCTAACATAATCATACGGGAATGCGGAATAAACAAACTATAATTTGCTTTACGACTCAAAGTTACAACTTTTCTGTCCGCATTATAAGAATAGTAAACTTCACCGGCATTTGCCAACATTGTCAAGACGCCAGATAAGTCTCCTTTTAAGTTCTCTGCAGATATACTCGGATACGGACTATCTTTTGCTGAAATTTTAATTTTTGCCTCAGACAATAATTTTTTAAATGCCATCTGCGCAGGCATCGATTTAAATGAAAAACCATTAACCTCAAATTTAGGAAGAGGATCATTCCGCCCATTACGAACAAGACTGAAAGCCTTCACGTTATAAGGAATTGAGCTTATCATTTCCTGCGTTTCCCAATTAACATAGCACCGCAAAGGCGTTTCTAAATCCAATTCGTTTGCACCTTTGGTTGTTTTTATCATGTTTTCAGGCTGGGGGGGAATTAATTCAACATTTGCAACAAGCGGTTCTTGTTGTTTGGGTTGTTCAAAATATGTGCAACCTGTATACAACATACAGCACATCAGTAATATTCCGTATTTTTGCCGCTGTCTCATTTTTTTTCATCCCCACTAACAGGAGCATTTATTTGTGGCGTTATATCACTTGATTCGTGTGTTTCAAATTGGCTGGCATCTATATTATTTTGTTTCATCAATTTATTCATCAAGTCATCCATATTCATACCGGCACCGGCTGTCGGATCGTCCTTAACCGTTACCGGACCAAGCGCGGCTTTCATCTTGGCTATTTCTGAAGTATCTTCTTTTATCATATCCGGTGATGAATTTTTTTGAAGTTCCAGCTCATACTCCTGAAGATTACGGCGTAAAGCCATAATACCTCCTTTGATTTTTCTCTCAACATAAGGATACAGCTCTCGATGTTTGAGAATAAAGTTTCCCGTTTCGCTAATCTCTTCCAAAACATCTAAAATATACCCGTAGTGAGGATATTCTTCAATAGCAATATTACCTTTTCTGACACATCTTGCCGCAATTCTGGAAATGGTACGATCGTAATAATCGCGCAACAAAATATAGTTATCTAAATACCAAAGGGTCTTCTTGCTAACCAGAGCAACACGCGGTTGATTGGTTGCAGGATGTGGGCTGTTTCCGGATTTCGGGGCATTTACTCCGGAAGGAGTTTCCCCTTGCTTTTTATCAGAAACTTGTTTTTTGATATCATCCATGAATATTGCTCCCATTTCCTCGTTATGAAGTTTAATCAAAGGGCTGCCTTTTGTAAATTATTTTAGCAGCTTATACCCAACTTAGGTTATTTAGTTATCGTCATTAGAAGATATCCCAAACCCCTCATCTAAAATGATATTATCATTTTGTTGCTCTTGAAGATTGTAGGCAACATTGTTTCCAAACAATGCATTTTTTCTATTGTTTGACTGAGAGGTCACATCCGGATTATATGGGTCAGCATCAAAATCATATTCTTCTGTTTCTTCACTACCATCATCTTCAACATATTCCCATTCGTACTCTTCACCAGAATCGTCTGAATTTACGGCTTCGCCTTCTTCATCAACATATTCCCACTCATATTCCTCATCATTTGAACTATCTTCATCAACAGATTCTAAAATATTATAAGCCGCCTGAACTTCTGTCGTTGCAGAATCCGGTGACTTATTCTCTAGAGCAGATACCTCATCGGAAGTAGCAACATTTTCTGTTTCTCCTTCATCCTCATCAACATATTCCCACTCGTATTCTTCATCACCATTTTCAGCATTTTCTTCAACGACTTCCGTATCCGATTGTATATTTTCTTGATTTTCCTTCGGTTCTTCTTGTTCTGCAGATACTTCTAAGTTTGCATCTTCCGGCTGAATTTCTTCTTTTTCTGCTTTATCCTCTTTAGCTGTCTCTTCTTGATTTTCATTTTCTGTGGCAGGTGTTTCCGTTTTTTCTTCCGGATTTATATCTTTGTCCTCTGGAATCGGCTCTTCTTTAAGGCTTTTCCATTCTGTATCATTTTCAAATAAATCTTCCGGTGTACCGTCAAAATCCCCCAATAAACTTTCATCTATTTCTTCTGTTGTTGTTTCTTCTTCAGCCTCTTCTGGTGCTTCGGCTTGGTGCTTGGACATTTCTTGATAATAGTCGTCTTCAGAAATATCATCAACCGCCGTTTCTTTTATTGGAGAAGGTGTTTCAACATATTCATCTAAGGACACTGCATCATCCGCAGCATTGTATTTATCGTTATATTCTTGCATTTTAGCATCATAATGCGCGCTCATCGGCATTGGGCTGACTGTGCTGAATATTTGATTTTTAAAGAAATCCAAATTTTCGGAATGAACCTTTTGAATCGCCTCTATCAATGCATCATTTGACATTTGGCGAATCTCTTTTAAGGCCTGACTGATAATTGCTGAAAATTCTTGTGTTTGCGTATGCGTTATTGTTTTGATTAGCTCAGATTGTGATTCTGTCGTATTTTTGTTTTGCTTTTCCAAAATTGTCTGCGTCAATTTACTCTGCAAAGCCATAAGGGTTTGAGCTAATTCTTTGGTGTCTTCTTTGCGATTTTTATCCGAAGTTACCAACGCTTCCTTAAATGCTTTAGCTATTTCATGTGCCATTTCAGGACTTGCCGCTGATTGAACAATTACTCGCGGTTGCTCCTGATTTTCGCCGGTAGCTGAAAACGTTTTAGCTTCGGCATTTGTTGATGTGCTTTGTTCAAAACTTTCATCTGTTATGCCGGCTTCTTTTTCTAAATCTGCCAGATACTGCTGAACAACGACGCCTCCCGGTAAAGTGCCTATCAGTCGCTTAATTTCTACCGGTTGCTCTAAGAGCATTTTATTGTAGGCTTCTTTTTTTTCGGGACTGAATATATGTAATTGGCGGTATAAATTTAAAAGACGTTGAGCAATGATGACAGGATCGCTTTCTGTTCCCATCAGCTTATAATTCTTTGCAATTTTTCCAGAACTATCCAACATCTTTTACGAATCTCTAGTTATATCTTTTACCAGATTAGCGAAAGGATGTAAATTTCAGGTTAATATTTTACATTTTTCATAAATATTTCGCGCTTTTCACAAGATTTTATGTTACTTCGGTAACTGCGCGTAAGTTTCCATCTCGGTTTATTTGGACAACGCGTAATTTTTTATGCATTTCTTCTATGGTTTTACCTCTGTCAATACTCGGATAGCTATGTAAAATACGATCAACAAAAGCCTCATATGCCGCTTCTGAACTCTCTGCGTGAATCGTTGCTAAACAGTTATCATGCCCTGATCCCATCAACTCCCATATTGCTCCGGCATTGTTGGTTGAAATCTCACCGCCGATAATCGCATCCGGCGTAAAACGAACAACCAAGTCAATAATTTTTGCATAGTTAAAATCATTTGTTTGCTCGGTACGAGACATCACAACGTGGACACGATTGGGGTGGGGAACGATTAGTTCTCGCGTATCCTCGATAGTTATAATTCGTTTATGAATATCTAATATTTTTAATAAATTATTTAAGAATGTTGTTTTACCTGTTGCGGTTGCACCACTAACCAAAATATGATCACCGCGTTTAATGCTTAACAACAGTCTTTCATAAGGATCTTCCGGATCTTTAATTGCACGGAGCGGATTGATTTTATGAAGTCCTTCGCCTTGCTTTAAACCATAATCTCCCAGACCAAACGCAACATCGTCGCTATGAACACGAATAGTCAGCGCAATGCCTCCGGTTAAGTCATCTTGATCATACATCACATTTTTACCGCAAATCGCAGAAAAACGATGATCTCCCGGAATCGTTGCGTAAACAACCGGTGTTCCCTGTATCGGATCAAACGGAAGTTCATAAGTATTAGCAATAATATATAACAAATCCGTTAGATATTCTTTGCTTAATTTTTCATCTTTATACAGCACCCACGGGTAAGCTCTTTTACCGCGTAAACGAAGCCATATTTGCCCCGAACGATTGATGGCAACTTCTTCGATATTTTCCTGATTATACCAGTAAGCTAGAGGCCTTAAAACAGATTCTAATACTTTAAAACTCATGCTTTGTTCCTTTTTAGAAAAGTTGCGGTATGCTACTGTTTGAAGAAGATGATGAACTTGTTGTCGGCGGCGGAGGCGGCGGCAATGTTCCCGTCGCGGAGGCTGGTGCCGGAGTTGTTTGTGTCGGCTTATCGTCGACTAACTTTGCCGTTGGTGCGCTTTCTGCGGCAGATGGCGTATCTCCACCGCTGCCACTATAAACGACCTGACCACTTCCTTCTCGAACACGTTTATCCGTCACTGCTTTATCATCAATCAAAACCGGACTCCTTCTATCATCTCCTGTACCTGTACCTTCAGGATTTCGATCTTCCGTTCTCATCCATAAATCCGTATTTGGATAAATAATGATTCTTGTTCCTGCAGGAACATAAGTCAGAGGCTTAATATTAGCCTTATCTTGTAAAATTTGCTCAAAAATCTGATTCATATCTTGCAAGAAATTTTCTCTGGCATCATTTGCTGCCTGCTGTTTTGGTGTTTCAACTTCTCCATTTGAATTCTCATCATCTGCCATCATATAAGAAGCATAACTGGTTAAGGCCGTTGTCATAATTGGTAATGTATATTTCTTAAACAACTGTTGATCCAGATACCCTAAAGCTCCTCCTCGTCCTTGCGCATCTGCTGTCAAACCATTAAATTTGAACATTGAGCCATCCGGACGAATCAGACGCTCCCAAGAAATATCAACTTTGGCAGAAACAGATGTTGTTTCTGACGTTCCAGTCAGTCCGCCTAATGTTCCTATTAAATGGCTACCCGCCGGAATAATAATATTACGCCCTTCTTCGGCATAAACATTGCGTTCGACATATGCTGTTACTGGGGTTGGATGATTACTGTCAATTGATCTGGCAATAACTGCAGGAATAGGCTTGTCTGCCAATATCATTTCACTCATATCAACACGCCATGAAGACATTGTCTTACTAATCCCCTGATCTGACCAATCTTCTTGCATTCCATCAAAAGACCGTCTATCGACATTTGAACTGATTTTGCCTACCGACATTCCGCTTCGACGAATTTGCTGAGCAGCTCCTAGTGCGGCCGCTCTTTGAGGATCATATCTTTCTCCCGGTCCGAATCCACCTCCAGGTCCTAAGTTTGTTCCGGGACCGGTTCCCGTCCCATAAGCACCACCATGACCAAAAGTTCCTTGAGGGACGAACATTTCCGCACCCTTTTGCGGACGCGTGCTTTCTTCTATACCAATTAGTCCACCCTCTTTATCTATAATCAAACCATCCGGCGTTCGTCGACCAATCTGATTTCCTTTTTTATCGACCACCGTTCCGTCTTCCATGATATCGCCAAGATACTCTCCATCAGGGGTTAAAGCGACACCAAGTGCTGTCCGATATTTTTCCGTACCTTCCGGAGACACACCAATTTTTGGAAGTTTCGTTGTCTTATCTTTTGGGCTTCGACTAAACCATACTTTTTTTCGTCCTATAGTGTCAAAAGGATCTAACAGTTTATTTCTCCCTCTATGACCTATAATATTACCATTTATATCAGTAACTGTTCCATCATCCAGTACTTTGCCGATAACCTTACCCTCTAAATCAATAACCGTTCCATCCGGTAAGACACGACCGATAATATTGCCATTTTCATCAAAAACTAGATCATTGGCATTAACACGACCGATAACATTACCGTTTTCATCAACAATTTCACCGGAGGAGTTTACTTTTCCTATTACATTACCCTCAAAATCAACAACTGTTCCGTCAGGCAAAATTCTACCAATAACATTACCATCCTCATCAAAAGCTAAATGGCTGACATTGGCTCGTCCGATAACATTACCGTCAGCGTCGACAACTGTTCCATCAGGTAATACTCTTCCTATTTTTTTGCCATTTAAGTCAACGACTGTTCCGTCTTCTAATACCCTTCCAATAAGGTTACCATCTTTATCATAAACTAAATTTGCCCTATCGACTGTGCCAAGAACCTTTCCTTCATCATCAACAATTTCTCCTGCAGCATTCAAATGCCCAAGCAATCCGCCACCTAAATTAACAACGGTTCCATCCGGAAGCAACCGGCCGATAATATTACCATCTTCATCATATGCAAATGAAGTTTTGTTAACTTTTCCTATAATTTTACCATTTGCATCGATAACAGAGCCATCTGCTTGAACTTTTCCTATAATTTTGCCATTCACATCGACAACAGAGCCATCTGATAAAACATGACCTATAACATTACCATTTTCATCAAAAGCCAACGTGCTAACATCTGCATATCCGATAACATTTCCATCTGCATCAACAACTGTTCCATCCGGTTGTATTTTCCCGATGACATTCCCATCTAAATCCACTGCCGTTCCGTCAGCTAAAATTTTACCGATAATGTTGCCGTTTTCATCATATATATAAACCGTTGTCCCATCTGATGTGTCTGGGGAGACTATCTTACAATTTTTATCAATAATCTCTCCTCTCAAATTAATTTTTCCTAATATATTACCTTTTTTATCAAAAGCAAATTTTGTTATATCCGTTTGCCCGATAACCTCACCTTTTCTATTAACGACATTTCCCTGTGCATTAATTTGTCCTATCATTTGGCGGTCTTTATTGAAAGCCATGCCTTCGCGATTTATTCTACCGATAATTTGTTCGCTTTTATTAAAAATAAAATTACCGGCATCTGCTTGTCCGATGACTTTATTGCGCTTATTAACCACATCTCCGTTTAATTTCAGTCGTCCAATGACATTATCATCTTTATCGACAGCAACACCATCCATTTTCACTTTACCGATAATATTGTCGCTTTTATCTAATATCAGAGTATGATTATGTGCTGTCCCTAAAAATTTATCTTTTTCATCAAACACACGTCCATCTGCGCTTAACATACCAATCATCTTGCCTGCTGAATTGACAACCGTGCCATCGATTTTTACTTGGCCGACAACGTTACAGAATAAATCATATACTAAATTATCATCATCAGCGCGACCAATAATGTTTCCATCTTTATCAACAACCGTGCCATCAGGCATAATTCTGCCTATTACGTTTCCCGCTTCATCAAAAGCAAATTTACTGACATCAGCCTGACCGATAATGTTTCCATCTTTATCAACAACTGTTCCGTCTGCTCTAACCATGCCAATAACATTACCGGCAAGATCCACAACTGTTCCATCAGGCAAAACACGACCGATAACATTACCATCTTTATCAAAGACTAAATCACTTATATCTGCGTGCCCGATGACTTTTCCATCTTTATCAACGACTGTCCCGTCTGATTTAACACGACCAATTACATTACCGTTCATATCGACAACTGTTCCATCTGTCAGAACTTTTCCGATAATATTGCCATTTTCATCATAAACATACCGATCGCTTGTCGTTTGCGCAATAATATTACCATCCTTATCAATTACATCCCCATTATCTTGTAATTTTCCGATAATATTGCCATCTGCATCTACCACATTGCCTTCAGCATCAACGAATCCTATAAACTTGCCATTTGCATCAAATAGTTTTGTCATATATGTTTGAGCGTGATAATATTGCAAAGGATGAGCTTTTGCGATAAATTTTCCGGTAGAAGAATTTATCTCACCTTTGGCATTCAATAAACCTAAAACTTCGCCATTAAAATCTGTTAGTTCACCTTTAAGCGTTAATTCTCCCAAAATCTGATAGCTGTTGTCTCGAATGATAAAATCTCGATTACCTCGTCCAATCAATTGATTGTCTTTATCAATCAAGAAACCTTGTTTCATTTCTCCTAAATGACTTCCTTGCGGGGATAGCACATTTCCTTCTTTGGTAATGTACCCCATTACTTTGTTGTCTAAATCATAAATATAAAAATCATATAGGGCATAACCAATATTTCTGCCTTTATTGGTTATATTACCATAAAAATCAACCTGTCCGAGATTTTCACCCTTAGAATTTGTAACTTGCCCATCTGTGCCAACATATCCAATATATTTATCCTGTAGATTGAAGGCGACACGATATTTAAATAAATTTCCAATCGGCATACCGTTTTCGGAATTAACATTACCATTAGGTTGCATATACCCTATTATTTTATTTTTACTATCGGCTACTTTACCGGTTAAAAGCGTTCTTCCTAAAATTTGTCCTTTAAAATTCATAACCGGATAATATTCAATTTGATGTGCTAAAACTGCGCCATCTGCATTTTTTAAATACCCTCTTCTGTCAACACAACCTAAAACTTCATTATTATAATTCAAAACCTGCCCGTTAGCAGAGACGACACCGATAATGTCTCCCGTAAAATTAATCATAGCATTAGGGAATGCGGCATAGCCTATATATTCTCCGATTTCACTGACAACCTGTCCGTTAGGAAGAATCCGTCCTTGAACAATATCTCGATAGTTACGAACATATCCTCGCGGTGTTACTACCCCCAAAAATTCGCATTTATCATCAATAATTGAGGCATACTTAACAAGTTGTCCTACCCATACCTGATTATTATCAAAAACATCTCGACCGTTTATAATTTTACCCAAAGTGCTTCCCGTAAAATCACGGACAATTCCGTTTACTCCCGTATAACCGAGGATATTTCCGCTAAAATTCATAACCATTGCATTATTATAGGCATTACCGTTTTTAGGACTGATGATATTTCTGCTACCGGCTTTATCTTCTACTGTCGATAAATCAGGCAATATTTTCGCGACATAAGAATCGCCACGGCTCACCATATTGTTAACGCCGATTTGACCTAAAAGTTCCCCCTGATTATTAACGACATTTTCAATATCTAGCACTTTGCCGATAATTTCATTACGTTCGTTAATACTGATGCCTGCTTGCGTTAATTTGCCGACGGTTATCGCATTTTTATTTTGCAAATCTCCGCTCGGCATAACATAAGAATCAATACTCCCCTTTTCATCATATATGGCGGACAGTCTATAACATCTTCCGGAATTTTTACCATCTGCCGTAAACATATATCCGAACGGAGATATAAATTTCTTTTCTCCGTTATCATAAACGATACCATTGATGCCGGCTATTCCTAAAATTTTGTTATTACTATTGACGGAAAGAATATTATCAAAACTTCCGCCAACTACTCGTCCGGTATTGTCATAAGCGATATTTCCCAACATATAACCGGTTGCCGTACCATCCATTTTAGCAACGATACCGTTTTTCAGGGCCTGATGCGTTAATGTCCCTTTATAATCGAAAACAGGACCGGAATTGACAACTTTACCAATCAATTCATCATCTTTACCATAAACAAATCCTCTGGCACCAATATATCCAATGATTTCCGTGGCTCTGGCAACTTTTCCTTCCGGCAGAACACGCCCTAAATAAGTTCCCGAAAAATCTGTTGCTGTGGCAGCAATATCAATTGTTGAACCAATGACTTCTCCGCTATCTTTTACAACCATTCCGTCTGAACGCATTTTGCCTACTAATGTTTCTTTATTGAAAACCTCACCATTATAAGTTACAAACCCCAGATATTTCCCTCGATTATCTATAGCATATTTACTACGGACAATACTTCCGATAATGTTTTCACTATCATTGTATACATAACCATTTGCTTTAATATGGCCGATATTTTTACCTTCAAAATCAATAACGCTTCCCCCCGGAGCAATACTTCCGATAAAATCTCCTTGATTAGAAACAACCATTTTTGATGAAATTAAACGCCCCTCTAAAGCGATATCACTACCGATACGACGAAAAGCATATCCGTCTGCAGAAACAAAACCGATTTCTTGTCCTTGCAGATTGCTGTATGTTCCGTTTCCGGTAAAACGCCCGATTGTTTGTCCATCATCAGAATAGATCAGCCCCGGGAATAAAACGGCACCGATAATATTAAAAAATTCATCAATAACCAAGCCGTTTGGTAGAACTCTAGCAACAATTTTTCCTGAAGGGAGGCGAACTGTTCCATCGTTTCCTACTTTTCCCAAAGGTTTATTATCGTTGCCGACAGCCACACCTTGCGGAACCACGCCACCAATCACTTTGCCGTTAAAATCAACGATTAAACTGTCCGCGGTTACATTGCCCAGTAATTCATTTTTCAGCCCAACAACTTTACCATCAGGAATAACTTTACCGATAACTTCACCATTAAAATTTATTGCTGTAATTTCTTGCGCCGATGCTTCTGCGGCTGAAAAAACGTTTATTCCGCCGATTAAACCAGCAATAACAATAAATTTTAACATCCATTTTTTTATCATATTCCATCCAGCCTTTAATTTTTTATCAGTTCCTACGGTTTTTAGCAACTTCCGGCAAAGCATACCCAGAAATCTGCTTATCCATATTAACAAATGAGCCGTTATTTTTTATGTATCCGCTTTCTTTTCCCATTTCGTCGACAACAATTCCTTTAGCATTCAATCTCCCGATATATTTGCCTTCATTATTCAATATTGTTGCTCCAATTTTATATATTTTCCCCAAAATATTTTCGTTACTATCAACTGCTAAATCGTTAGAGACGACACGTCCGACAACGACACCGCTGTTGTTGGTAATTTTACCATCAAAATTAACATAGCCTACCATTTTATCTGAGTTATCAATAACAATATCGCCGTCCAAAATATCCCCATACAACTTTCCATTACTGCTGATAACTTGTCCATCAGATAACACTCTGCCGATAACGATATTTTCTTTGTCGGCAACGGCCCCATTGGGCAGTGTTACGCCAGCTAAATTACCACCGAAATCAATAATTGTACCTCGTTTAAGTAACGTCAAATTTTTATCCGATGAGCCACCAGGAAGAATTGCAGAAATAACCGTGTTATTCAAATCAAGAACGTCCCCTAATGTGTTTGTATATCCTTGATAATTTCCCCAAATATCTACTAAAATATTTTCCGGTAATATTTCACCAATCAATTTTCCTTGTACATCAACAGCTTTACCATCGGAAGTCGTATGCCCGACAACTTTACCATTTACGCTCAAAATCTCACCATTTTTCAAGCTGTAGCCTAAATATTGACCATCATACCCTACCGCAGCCCCTGTTTTGACAAGACCTCCCAGATATTCTCCTTTGTCATTAAAGAAATTACCTTTGCCATCTATTTTTCCAAGTATTGCCCCATACGGACTGACAACTTTTCCATCATAAGATACAAGCCCTAAGCCTTTACCATTGAAATCAACAACTTGTCCTTGCTCAACGGGAACACCTATTTGATGATTGAAAAATCCAAAACCATCACCTATAATTTTTCCTAAATTACCACCTCTCATATTATAAACACTCCCATCAGGGAATAATCTTCCTAAAAATTCTCCTGAAGCATCTATAAAGGAGGTTTTTTCATTCATCAGCACGCCAATAACTTTATTTGACGAATCAGCAACTAAATTATTTACAAAAATCTTTCCTGCTTCCTTACCGACTAATCCGATTTCTCCGTTAGAATCGACAATATTGAGGAAATTTCCATTTAAGTCATACGCATAATTTTTTTCAAGAACATGACCTATGTACTTTCCATCATCATCAAAAACATCGCCATTTATGCCAACGCATCCTATTATATCCGAATTTGAGGAAACAACGTGATTATCATCAGATATTCGTCCCAAAAACAAACCATCATATCCTATTGCAACACCTTGTTTTCTTATTGCTCCGACAATATCTCCCTGTTCGTTTAAAACTGTCCCGTCCGGATTTATACAACCGACATACGTTCCTTCCGGTGTTTTAACAATACCATCAGAACCAGCCTCTCCGAGATATACGCAATTATTATTATATACAGAACCGATTTTGCTTATCTCTCCCACATATTTTCCCGTACTGTCAACGACGACACCATCGAACATAATTTTCAGCTTGGTATCCGTTATCCCTTTCATAATTTTACCGTTTTTATCAAGGTATCCGATATTTTTACAGCCATACCCGACAGCCATGCCGCTTCGTACCAATTTACCAATAACTTCCGAACCTGCCGGATCTTTTACCAAACCATTTGCCAAAACCCTGCCTATAACTTGCCCTTCTTTTTCGACAGTTCCTTGATTAGAAATCGTTCCTAAAACGCTACCATCAGGAGCTATCGGTAGCATTTGCATCTGCACCAAGGCACCAATACTCTTACTGAATCGGCTTATAATATTCCCTTGAGCATCAATGTAGCCGATTAATTGACCACTACCATCATAGATTTGACCATCTGATGTTGCATACCCGATAATTCGCCCATTTTTATCCAAAACAAGATTAACGAAATCCCCTGCTTTGCCGATAATATTACCATTGGCGTCAACCAATGTTCCATCATCAAGCATCTTCCCTAAAATATTTCCTTTAAAGTCCACAACATTTCCGTTTTCATCCACATATCCTATGACGTTACCATCTTTATCATAGGCTAACCGCCGCAAATCATCAACACTCAACTCTGACGCATAACCGATGACATTACCATCTTTATCAACAACTGTTCCATCAGAAAGAACTGTACCAATAATATTTCCATTGGCATCCACAACATTTCCGTTTTCATCAATATATCCTATCATATTGCCGTTTTTATCATAAGCAATTTGCGGCCGATGTGCTGCTTTAGCTGTTCCGATAAGATTGCCTTTTGCATCGTAAATATTACCGTTTTTATCTATTTTACCAATAACGTTTCCGTTTAAATCCACCATGGTGCCATCCGGATTAACTTTTCCAACTAATTTTCCGTTGGCATCATACATATTACCGTCGGCATCAACATAGCCCATAATCTTACCATTAGAATCATATAGAATCTGCTTGGCTGCCTGTTCAATATTTTTTGCTTTTCCGATTAGACGACCATTCGCATCATACATATTGCCGTCTTTATCTAATTTACCAATAATATTTCCTTTTAAATCAGTAATTGTTCCATCCGGATTAACCTTTCCTATCAGCCTACCGCTGGCATCATACATATTACCATCGGCATCTATTCGACCAATAATATTGCCATTATTATCATACAAAATTTTTTCTTTATTTTTGGATGCTGCGGCTTTTCCAATAACGTTGCCATTATTATCCACCACCGTGCCATCAGCCAACATCCGTCCTATAGCATTTCCATCCTTATCGACAACTGTTCCATCCGGATTAACATAACCAATGACTTTACCGTTAGCATCATAAACTAATCGACGATTTTCGTCGGCATGCCCTTTTATATTTTTAGTAATAACATTGCCATCTTTGTCAATAAAGCCAACGACCTTCCCATCTTTATCAACGACGCTGCCATCAGGCATCACAATACCTAAAACATGTCCGTCTTTATCTATTGCAACACGGCCTTGCTTACTGACGCGCCCGAGGATTTTTCCATCAAGTCCGATAACCTCACCATTCTTATTTAGGCGACCAATCACATTTCCTTCGCTATCAACCACACTACCATCTGATAAAACACGCCCGATAATATTACCATTTTCATCATAAACAAAACCGGCATCAACAGCTTGTCCGATAACATTTCCATCGGCATCAACAACTGTCCCGTCAGGTAACGCTCTTCCTATTATTTTTCCGTTTGCATCAACAACCGTTCCATCTGCGAGAACTCTACCAATGACATTGCCATTTGCATCATAAACTAATCGCTGATTTTCTGCCACTCCAATAATATTGCCGTTTTCATCTACAATCATGCCATTGGCATTAACTCTTCCTATTACATTGCCATCGGCATCTCGAACATACCCGTCCTCATCTATTGTGCCAAGAATTTCACCATTAGCTCCTATTGCATAACGAACATTTGTATTTGAAGCAGGTGTCCCCTTTGCTAACCCAAGACTTGTCGGATCACAAAAATTACAATCTTCTTTGAGAATCGCTTTACCCTCAACAGGCACTTTTTGCGATTTATTGCTCCCTGAACTTAAATTAGCTTCACGCCATGTAATAATAAAATTATTTTGAACATTACCGGCAACGACAGGTACCCAGTTCATTGTTATATCACAAGTCTGATGACCTCTTAACACTTGGTTACTGCACTCTTCTTTGAACGAAAAGCCATCAAAAGGCGGCTCGGCTAGTTCAACCGAGACAATACGAACACTGACCCGTCCTGTTGTCCCTATCGTCAACACATTTTTAGCATCTGTTCCAATTACAACTTGCCCCATAGCGATAGGATTAGGTGTTGTTGTAATTGGTAATTCTCCATTATCAACCGTTTCAAATTCTATACTTTCCTGAATCGGGTCTTCACTCCGGATATCTAAGGCATCATCACTTGCCGTAAATACCGGTGCCATATATTGCTCCTCTTCCTCCTCATCACGCATTAAAAGTAATAAACCAAGAATAAAAATGACTAAAGAAATAACACCAACCATAATAATTATATGGTTAGTTTTTCTTACATAATTTTCTGATCTGGTTAAAATTTCTCTTTCATCTTTCATTGCGTTCTAACCACGCTGCAAAATACACCATTTCTTCCTAATCGACTGCAGACATCATCACCTTCCTGCAACGTCTCAATCGGACCAACTCTTAAATGAAACAGTTCTTTTCCTTGTCCGTCAGCAGCCGCATCAACCGAGAAAAATGGTTCATATTGTTTTAATGTATCAGAATATTTTTTAGATAACGAGCCCCATAAGCTCTCTAAATTACTGACATTACTATCTGTCCCCAACTCTATAGATATATTGCTGTTGTCTGCAAACATCAGTCCTTGTCCTTTACCTCCTCTGTTAGCATAACTGCCTTCCGGTGCATAATTTCCGTCGTTTGTAATACGTTGCATATTGGCATAATCAAAATCCCCCTGATTATTTCCATATCCAGGACGATAAGTAATATTCACGCCACCGTTTGGATTTTGGCTGTAATTTGATAAAACAAAATTTCCACTGCCACTTGACATATTGTCTCCACCACTATTATCACCCAATCCGCCATTCTTGCCTGGGATTGGGGCCGGAACTTGCCATTGATGTTCATCTAAATCTTTAGTAGTCGGTGCAAATTCTAATCCGGCTTCATCAGAACGTCTCAATTTCAGACAAACCATTCTCTTACCATTCCGCATAACCATATCGCCTATACCCTCAACGATGATTAAGCGATTATTGGGTCCTTTTGTTCTAAAGCCAACCGGCACTTCCAGACGTTCAACAATCAGCGTTACGATAGGGCGTTGCGTCATTGTCAATGATTTTTCCCCTAAATCAATATAAGTAAAAATATCATCTCGCCATACTCGTTCCGGTGCAATGACAACATCCTCAGGATTTGGAATATAGACTTCAACATCAAACCTAAATTTTGAAGCATCTAGAGGAATAGATTTTATCCAATCTTCTCTTTGAAAACTTTTAGTAAATAAAGAATCGACAGATTTATTCGGCCCACCTCTATAGGTTGAGGCATTTACTCCGCTGTGTCCACCAATACTTCCCGCAGAAACTCCTGCACCACGAGATCCTGACGGACCGTCAATCACATCAACATCGATAATTGAGTTTGTCAGTCGTTCTGTGTTTACCCCTTCACTCTTCAGATAAAAGACATACTTATTACCGCTTCTGCCAAAGATCACAATATTTGTATCCACTCCAACATTTGCTCCTTTTTTAGGATAAAGGAGCACTGTGTTCGGACCGGAAATTTGTCCGTCAAAGCTCGAGCTATCACCTAAATAAATATCCTCAACTAATTCCCAACTCGGAAAATTAAGTAAAGTAATCATTCCTTCTCTCACACGAATTGGCAATATTAAATCCGGAGACCAATAATATTTGGAATAAGCAGGCTTGCTTTGCCCTTCTCCCAAGTTTTGCAACGGATCAAGCCACGCACTTTGCGTCATTCCCAAAGCATTAAAGCCGGCATATCCCATATTCATAGGCATGTACATTCCCTGACTCTGATCAGCATTCTGATCCAAGCTCCCCATAGTTGCCTGAGAGCGTGCATTTTGAGTACCGCTCATTATGATGATAATTAAAAATAAAATTCGACCAAATGCCTTAATCATTATTTTAACCTTATTTTGATTTATTACGCATTAAAGAATATTGTACCACTGTAAATCCTACAGGATTATTCAAACGATCATTAAACTTGACAGATTTTCGGCGATAAACCACACGCAAAGATGCTGTCCAATAATTAATCTCCGGTGCAGATGATGACGGATACATATCTGTCGTTTCGTATTCTACTTGCCACAAACCGCGTCCCAGCTCATTAACTGTCAAAATATTAACTCTTCGCTGTAATCCTCTTTGTCGAACCAAATCTAAAGCTCGCCTAGCCGTTTTATTAATAAACTCATCATATACAGCAGATGATGACATTTCCTGAATTGGACCACCCGGAAGCCAGCGAACTTCCATTTCTGCCTCATCATTAACAATTGTGCTGCGTTGGAGAACATAACTTCGAACAAATGTTTCCGTAATGGATTTGTTTTCGACTAAATCTCCACTGTAAGGTACAATATTATATATTTGTTCTTCTTTATTTTGAAATGTCAGCAAATACGGCTCAACTCTAAACAAAGGAATAACCTGAGCAATAGCAAGTAACAAAACAATATTACAGCATAAACTGACAACCATGATAACAGCAAAAGCACGCGCTGTCCACAAATAACGTTTTTCGTTATTATTTGCAACAAACACATTTTCTTGTTGAGGACGGCGCATTTGAGAACGCGAACTATTGTTCAGATTTGCTCTGCCTATCAGTTTCTGCTCGCTATTATTACCAAGCTGATTTGCCATCTGTCGCATTTCCTATTAAATTGTTTCAATAAACCAATCCGGCAAATCTTTAGGTAATTCAATATGCATACATGCACAAGGTGATAATTTTAATTCATCCACACCTTTACCCACGCCTACGGGTTCAGCCTCATAATATGACCCAAAAATACCACAGGAGGGCAACATTATGACTGCAACTACCATTATAATTTTTTTTATCATTCTGAGATACCTCATAATTAGTATACTAAACCAGCTAGTTTGAGGTTATACTCTTTTAAATTAAATGTCTAACATCATCTGAGAATATCAACAAAGAATTATAAACCCTCTACTTGAGTTTGCGAATAACGAAGAACTGTAAAGCCTAACGGATTGATAAGACGCATACCGGAAAACATACGCTCTTTAATAAATACTGCCGTGATTGAAGCTGTCCAATACCGAACTGTCATTAACATATCTTGCGAAACATTATTTGTTTCTTTAGGGCTCAGCATATAAGTCTTAAAATCAACTTTCCAAACGGGACTATGTTGTCCACCGATACGGCGTACCGCAATAATTTCTGTTTCTTGTACAATGCCCTTACCGATAACATCATTCCATAGTTTATCTCTGTAAACTGAAAATTCATCAAAAACATATGGGGAAGACAGAAAATTTACCATACCTCCCGGCAACCATCTGTTACGCATTTCTATTTCATCGTTTATAATGGTATTGCGCAACTCTATATATTGGCGAATATACATATCGACCAATTTATCTCTTGAGGGCATATTTATCCCTATGCTTTCTGCACGCACAATACCTTCACTGCTATCCTGAGATACTACTAAAAACGGCTTTACCGTTACTTGCGGGGCTAGTCGAAAAAGGGCTAGTGATGCGCTGGTAAATAAGGACAAAGACAATATGGTTAAAAAAATGAAAAAACGCACTAACCACATATAATACTTGAGTTTAAAGTTTTTTTCATCTTGTTCATATTGTTCGATAAATTCCAGACGGTGTTCTCTATTTCCATCTGTAATTTCTAAAATTCGACTTCCTTCTAGTTTATTTACAGCCATTTTCCTTCCCTAAAAATTGCCTGCGAGTTGTGAACAATAGATATTACCGATCTGATGCAACATACGCTTGAATTCCTTATCTGCCTCTTGTTTTTGTTTCGCTAAAACTTGACGATTTGTCTTTTCCGATTTTATTTTTTCCTCTAAATCAGCATCTGCTTTTGAGTTATCTGATACAACAGTATATGCTCCGTCATCTTTTTGGAAGACTTTTATCAAATCATTTATTTTCTGTATTCTTTGTTCAATAATCTCATTGTTATTATTTTGAAATGTCTTGACTTGAGAGGCGGCTGTAGAGATTAATTGGTTACGATACCTCATCAAAGTTTCATATGCTAATTTGTAGTCATCTTCATTAGCTAAATCAAAATCTTGTGCCGGCGTAAAACCGATTTTAGTAAATAATTCATATAAAGGTTTTTTGGCTTTTTCAATTTCAAACTGCATTTCAGCTTTGTTTTGACGACTCTGTTGCTCGTAATCTGCTCGCTTTAAGAAATCTCCGATTTGATTTTGGTGTAAACTGGCAATATCAAATAAAATATCTTTTTGCTCTATTTCTGTATTCGAATCTTTGTGGACATCTGACAGGCGTTGGAAAACATCTTTTGCCAATGCGTTATATTTTAAGCCATTATCGTATGTTAATATGTGTCCCAGCTCACTCATATTTTGTGAGGGTTTAAACTCACTTAATGATTTTACTTCAGCTATACCTGAAACATCATCTGCAAGATTTTTCACGGTATAGTACAATCCTTTTCCTGATACTTCAATATCATAGCATGGATTGCATCCTTCCGCTTCAAGTTTTTTCCAGATTTGAGTTTCTTTTTCTTTTTGCTCTGTATCAAACATTCTGGCTGTAGCCGTGTATAATCTGTATCTATCCCCTGTTGAAGTAACCAAAAAATTTTTGTA
This sequence comes from Alphaproteobacteria bacterium, assembly GCA_017477185.1. Taxonomy (GTDB): domain Bacteria; phylum Pseudomonadota; class Alphaproteobacteria; order RF32; family CAG-239; genus Scatocola. The sequence continues at coordinate 20,908 of JAFUXF010000026.1, forward strand.
TAAACACGGAAACATTCCGCCACTGGCCAGTCTTTCAACAGAAGGACGAATGACCGTACTTAAATCTATTTCTTTTTCAACATACGCCGGTTTTCTTAAAATATATTTCCAAATTTCGGGAACAAACGCGAGGTTGTTCAGTACACCTTCTGATGTAACCAATCCTGATGCACTTCTTGGAATATTGTCATATGTTCCGTAATCGAAATAAAGGGTTTCCCTTATCGTCGGCAACGGAACATCCGGAACGGACTTCGGGGCACGGAAATCGCGGTGTTTACCTTCATTACTAACAAAATATTCAACATCCGGTTCTTGACAATAATTATGCAAGCAGGCTTCTTCTACAATATATTTTTGGTAAATTGCTCGCAATAAAGACATAATCTCCCCATATGAGCTGTATGCACCGATATTTGAACTGTATTCAGTCAGTTCTTTTGTCGGCAATTCTCTCAGCTTGTTCATCAATTGCTTATGAATATCAACAACTTGTCTATGATTGTTGGGATTGTATAAACTATCTCCCATTGCATAAAGCTGATCAATTGTATCTTTTACCAATTCCTCTGCCACACCTCTTGTATCTACAACCAACTGATTAGCATTGTTAAGTATTTCCGGTAAGCTAAAAAGATAGGGCGTTTCATCATCAATCATTGTCGGAACGCTAAAATGACTTTGAAAATATGAACTTAAATCCAAATTCTTTACTTGGTCAATGGTATCAGCATACCTTTTTTCTTCATCTTGAATTTTATTATCATTTGCAACTGTTATCGCATTAGCCTCATTGGCATATGCATCATTAACTTTTTGAATAGATAAAGGTATCTCCGTTTCTAATTTTGTTTTAAGTATATTTAATTGAGCTGTTGTTTCTTCTATCTTTTGATTAACATCAGCTAACTTTTGTTTTAGGGCTAATACTTTTTCTCGGTTTTCGCTCAAAACATTTTCCGTTTCGGCAATTGCATCAGGTTCATCATACTCTGTTTCAGTTATTTGAGTCTCGCTTCTTATATAAGTTTTGACAGATGAATCTTCATCTGCTTTTGGTGCTGTTTGCGAAAGCTGAGCATTTACAAGTTGTTGTGTTTGGCGATAAATTCCTTGTTCTATAAAGTAGCTTTGCTTTTCATTATCTGCCGGCAATTCTTTTTGATAAGTTTCCGTTGAGTTTTCTATCGCCTTAATACCAAGCCCATCTTTTTCTTTTTGCAGTAATGTTTTTATTTTAGTCTCTGCACCGGATATTATTGTTTCAGCTTGTAAAATTTCTTCTTCCAGATCTTGTCTTTGAATATTTAATGCATCTAACTGAGCTTGACTTCGATTTATTTTATTTACGAGTGTTTCTTTTTCTCGCTCAATATTAGCTAATTGCTGCTCTTTCCTATTATATAAAGCGTTTAATTTTTCTTTTTCTTCCGCAACCAGAGCATCAACATTATTGGTTATATTATTATTTTCCCTTAAAACTTTATCTTGCAAAAGTGCTAAAGCATCAGCATTGTGTTGTTTTTCATCATAGTCCTCAACTAAATTATTCAGTTGTTCGGCAACTTTTAATGTTACTTCCAGGACATTAATTGCATTTAAGCGTTGTATGATTTTATCGTATTTTCCTTCTATATACTGATTGTAATAAGATTGCGTATCTTTCCATACGGGATAGGCTTTTTTTATTCTTCCCCACTTGCCGTTTATACCATTTTCTGCCTGATCCTTTGCTAGCATTTTGGCTGCTTCTGAACCGATATTCCATGCTAATTTTTCGCTGGCTTTGAGTTCTTCATCAACCTTCTTCTCTTTTGCTGCATTTTTAAAACCACCGCTTTTTTTATTAATTTGTGATTTAAGGCGGTCAGCTTGACTTAAATCAGAGCTATCAACCCCCTCCGTAGAAACGTTTAATTCACTAAAATCATCTGCTTCAGCAACAACTCCTGTATCTATTGCTTTTGCCACATTATATGCCTTTAGTGCCCAACCGGAAATTCCTTTACGTTTTTCACTATTCGCAATTTGTTCATCCGATAATCCGCCATTCCACATCTGGTGCGGATTTTCGTACATTCCGCCAAAATAAGTTATAGCGCACTGTTCTGAATTTTTGAGAGCCTCTAAGGCTTTTGCATGTATCTTTTTAGCTTTATCATAATTGTTATATAGTTCTTGAATTGTCGACAACCCTTTGGTTTGATTGTGAATTTCAATCGCTTTATTAAGTAAGGCTTGAGCTTTATTGATTTGTTCTATACTTGCTAAATTTTCACGGTTTGCAGCATAAGGCGTTTCCAGTTTGCTTTGAGAAGGAACAAAATTGACAGCTCTTTTGTACTTAGGTTTGGTTTCCTTTTTATTATTTTCGGTATTCTTCATAGTTGAGGCGTTAAGTTCTAGCTCTTGATTTTGTACAAGCGCGGCTTCAGGATTTTTCATTATTTGAGCAAACGACAATTTTTGTATCTGTTTAGTATATGTCGCCATTTTAATGGTTGCCTGTTCATTATTCCATGCATTTTCATCACTATCTTCCTCCGGCAACATCGGTTGTACCATACCTGAGCCGATAGCTTGAACGGCAATATATTGCGTTCGCATTGCTTCTATTTCTTGAATAATTTTCAATAATGAGTTCATCGTTTCATAAGTATTGTAGGCATTTTTCCAAACGGCATTTTCATCCTGCTCCTCTTGCATACCGTTTTTGCCCTCTTTGACAGCTGTTTCAAGTTCTGTAATTGATGTCTCAATTTCATCAAACTTTTTTTCTAATTCTCTGGTAGAAGCATAAAGCTCAATGATGCTGTCTTGATAAAACTCAGTCGCCAAATCACGATAAGCCTGACAAATCATTTTATACTCTTCACGATCAGTTTTAGTACAATCTACAGGATACTGAAAGAACAGTTCATAAACAGCTTCCATAATGGAGGCTTTGTCGTAAATATCATATTTTTTTGATTCTTTAAATTCTTTTGTCCCCGGTAAAGGTTGCTTTTCCTTTTTTTTGAAAATGCCCCCCATAAATCCGGTAAATTTCCCTGTATATTTGCTGATTGTTGCTTTTGCTTGCTGATTGATGGTCTGCATATAAGCACCAGCTTGAGCTGTTACATTCTGTATATTGACTGTTACGGTATCCATAAAAAAGGTTACATCACTGACAACATCTACAGTCGGCGTTAGGGGTCCGGGGGGGAGAAGAAACGCTCTAACCCCATGACTAAAACTGACGCATAAAACGGCAACAATCAGAAATATTTTTGCTTTAGTCAATTTCATGTTCAGCCTCCTTAATATCCAACGGCATTTGTTGCCGTATCTCCAAAATATTCACCGACACTGTTATCGCCGGTTGCATATTCAATAAAGGCTCCGGCAGCAGCTAAAATCGCCAATCCTGCTGCAAGTCCTGCAAACCATCCCCAACTGATTCTTCCGCGAATCGCCAAAAATGCAATTCCAACTAAGCCGAAACCACTAATGATATACAAAATCGTTTTCACACTCCTAAATATATCAGCAAATTTACTCTTTGTGGTGGAAACAATATTTGTTGCAGTTACGGTTGATGCTGTGGTGCTACCAACTTTTGCGGCTGCCTCATTGGCTTTTAATTCTGCCGCTTGTTGCTTTAGGGCTTCTAATTTTTTTAGCAATCCTTTTTTGCTGTCTGAATAGAGGTAATCATCAATATTGAAAGCCGTCACATCTTTATCATAATTATTCAATTTCTTCGGCATATTTATCATGTCTTTAGATGTTGCCATTTTCATTTCTGCCGTTAGCAACCGCGCAAATTTGAGTAACCTCTTCATATTTTCTATTTTAAGCGGAATATCTATCATGAGTGCTGCCGGTGTCGTTTCAACAATTTGCGCATTGCTTTGCAAACTATTTGCGTATTCGATATTTTTATCATCTTCGCTCATCTGCTGAACGGCTTGATAATAAACCTCTGCCGCATCATCTAAAAACTTGCCGCGCCGATAAGCCATCAGTTTTTTATTCCCTTCAACAGAATCTTCTTCATTCTTTTTATAAAAATTTTTGGCAATCACTTCATTCATGGCTGATGCCGCATTGCCTGAAAACAGATTACCAACGGCTCCCGAGTTCATTAAACTAAAAGGATCATCAACGTTTCCGACCATATTAAGTGCTTTGTCTTTAAGTTCATTTATTTTTTTCATCACGCCATTCGGACCGTTGAGGTTTTGTTCATATTCTTCTGTCAGCGCTTCAATGTCGTCTTCATACGTTGCATCAATCTTTTTTATTTTTGCCTGATTATCCGCAATTATTCCTTTGCAATAAGAAACTGCACTATTATCCGAACCATCATTCTTTTCTGCATTACTTATTATTTCTTCGCATTTTTCGATATTATCATTATATGGTTTAACTTCTCTATCTCGAGCATCTTGTAAATCTTGTACCGTTTGGTTAAAACTGGTTTTAAGTTGTGTCAATTCTGTTTGTAAATTAACCAATTCCTGTGCATTTGCCATGTTTGCGGCGGTTCCGGCGGCTCCTGCCACGGCACCGGTTGCTGAATTGGTAAGATCAGTAACATTACCGGCAGCATCTCCGACAATACCGGTTGCACTTCCGGCAGCATCTTTAAGCCCTTGCGCTGATTTTTTCGCATCATTGACCGAAGATTTTACATCATTAACTGCAGATTTCACCTGCTCTACTTCAGACTTGATTTCATCTATCTTGGCCATACCTTCTTTGACACCATCGACCAATTTTTGATACGTTTTCAGGTGCTCTAATTGTTTTTGTGCTTTATCTACCGTGTTTCCAACTTGCTCTGTAACGCTTTTTAAAATTTCCCCAACAGAGCGAGAAGCATCCATTTTTAATGTCGCTTGAGCTGAAGAAATCCAAGAAAAACCAACAAGAATATATAAGATATATTTTATTTGTTTAATCATTATGCGCCTCCTCAGATTCCTCTTGTTTTGCAGTCATATCGACCGTCAGCGTCTTGAGACTTTGTGTATATTGATATTCTTGCATCAGGCTTTCCAGCATATAAATTTTAGCCAAGCGATTGACGATATCTATGGCTTTGGCATTGACTTCCGCCGCCATTTGATTAGTGTCGGTCATATCATCATCACGAATTGTTTCTTTGAGAAGTTGGGTTCTGGAAGTGAATGCAAATGCGTATAATCTCGCTATTGAATCGCGCATAGCTGCCTGTATAATTTCTTGATGTTGTTTAAAGGCTTCAGAATCATTCCCTTCTCCACTTTTGGGCAGTAATTTTTCTTGTGCTGCTTTGGCAATCTCCTCATTTGGAGCGTCTGTTAACGATGGGATTCCCTCTATTTGTGTTGCACCCAGTTCTTTTATTTTATCAACATCTAACGTTTGTATTGTACTTAATCCGCTTTCTGCTTTGTCTTTAATCTCTTTTGCTTTTTCAGAAGCATCCTTAAATTGATCCTTATATTCCTGAATTTTTTCCTGATAAGTCGTTGCTTTCTCTTGAACTGTTTGCAATAAATTTTGAATTTTTTGAATAGCATCAATATCTGCCTTTGCCGAAAATGACGGTATCAACAGCATGGCAATAAATAGTAATAGAAATTGTTTATTCATTTTCCTATCCTTCCTCTTTGCCTGTATCTTCAGCTTTAGGCGTTAATTGCCCAAGGTTTTCCAAACTTGATGTTGCTATTCTGGCTGCGTAAATTTGTACAATTTCATCAATTATTTTTTGCATTTCATTATCTGTCTTGAACAAAGCATTAAAATTGGTCCGTTCATCCTGACTATTAGTTATATTTTCTTTAATGACATCTAATTCCTCATCATACTTGGCGGTTTTAACTTTTTGGTATAAGGATTTTCCTAAAATATTTAACATATCTTGATATTTAATATTATCGATAAAATTCTTCCCGACTTCCGCTTTAGTAAAATCTTTATCATTGGCTTCCTTTACCGTTTGATAATAGCAATCTTTGACCATACGAATATTGTCGGCGTCTAATTTTATCAAACATTTTTTGGCAAAATTCTCCGGAAGAACAGGATACTCTATTGAGGCGTTTGCCTCCTCTGATTCTTTAACATTATCATGGAGACCGCGAATCACTGAATAATCGTAATCACCTTTAATTTCACCTAAGCCAATTTCAGTTTCTTCATCAAGCGTTTCGGGTTTAACCGCTCCGATATTGCCAATTGCGGTATTAACAAGAGATGAGGTAAATATTCGGCGAATCCTGTTAAGCAAATACAGACTCTCTTTATTTGTTATGGCAATGCTTGCAATAGCATCATTGGTTGCTCCGTCTTTTCTGATTTTATCGCTATCTTCAATATATTTTGTCAGGACATTAGCAAAATAACTGCCGGAATCGGCTTTATCCTTCCATGCTTCTGTCAAACCATAGACATTTTGTTCTGCGGTAATTACAGAATAGATACCTCTTGCTTCTTCTGCAATGGTGGCATCTTCATCATTCATTTTTTTTAGTAGTATATTAGCACAATCCTGAATAACTTTCATGTCTGTTAAATCTTCTGCTTTAAAACAGCATTCTTTAGCTAAGGTTTCTGAAGTAATAATAATTTCTCCATCTTTGCTGTTTTGTATGGCATTATTATAGTCACTGCATTGCGTTACATCGGCAAATTTCAAGGTCGCTTGATAATTTATTCTTGCGCTGCTTTGCCTAACATATTCTCCATCATCAAACAAAAGGCTTTCTTGTTGGGGAGTACCAAAAGCACGACGATTAATCTGAATACTCTCGGTAGCACCCTTTATTGTATCAACATCATCTGCACTTACAGAACTTGATTTAGAAACATCTTTAAGCTTTTCTAGTGAACGTGTTGCGCCTGATACTGCTCTACTTTCATCTGTACTCTCAGAGCTTGCTTTCGTGGTATTTTCAAGATTTTCTAAAAGAGGGATTGTATCAGATAGGGTTGCCGGTTCAACTTCTTTGGCATTCGGAGCGACAAACGCTTTGCGTCCGGCTATCGGCTCTTCATAAACTTTACTATCTGAATTGATGATATCTGCTTCATCTAACGTACTGATATCCTTTAAGGTTTCAATATCACCTGTGGCAACAGCCTTTTTCAATGTTTTATCAAGAGAGGAAACTCCGGCACTACTACCTTGCGCAGAAGAATTAGAAACGACTTGCTCGACAGAAGATGATTTTAGTGTTGTCGGTTGAGAAGAAACATCACTATTTTGAGATGCTGAAACTGTATTTTGCGGCGTAAAGGCTACTCGCCCTATCGTAGATGCTTCTGTCTCAGACACAGGCATTTGTGTTTCCGGTTCCGGCATTACCGGAGACGCGGGTGTCACCTGTTCTGTCTTTGGAATATACTCCTCTGCCGCATTAACAGTGCTGTTAATGGTACTTTTGACATTATTTACTTTATCTTTTGCATCAGCAACAGCTTGCCCCGCCAAATTCACGGCGCCGGAAGCTGCACTTTTTGCATCCTCATAAGTGGATTTAGCATCGTTGTATGCGGATTTTGCTTCGTCTATTTTAGACGTTACCTCTTTTTTAGCGTCTTCAACCTTCTTTTTGTATTCATCAAATTTTGCTTTTTTCTTCTCGTATTCTTTTTTGGCGTCTTCAACCTTTTTCTTGATTTTATCAAGTTTTTCTTTGGCTTTTTTCAGTTTATCCGCTTTTTTCTTAACTTCTTGTACTTTATCCAAATTAAATTTGCTCATACTGGCTTTGGCATCACCTATCGCAGAATTAATCGATGTGACTGTCTTACTTTCAAGAATCTGTGTTTTATATTGATCAATCTTTTGCATAATTGATTGTGCATTTTGAAAAATTGCGGAACAATCAAATGTCGGCCACAGTGCTTGTGCGGAGGACTGAAATAACGCAGAGCAGATAATACCCATAAGCATAATTTTGACATATTTTTTTAAGTGCATAGTACCCTCCTTTGAGAAGCCTTGATTATTTATTCTAACAAAAATTTGCATGAGGATAAACAATATTCTGCTTCATTACGCAATATTTAAATATTTTGTAACAAAGTTTTCTTCTCCATACTCCTTTATTAAATCTTCAACCAACAATACATTTTTACGGCTGGAGTTATATAGTTTCAAATACGGTCCGAGACCACTTAAATCAACATCCAAAATAACAGATTCACCTGTTGCCGGACGTGATAGTAGGATTGCATAAGGAAATTCGCGATACGATTTGCCGAAAATAAAGTCGATTTCTCGTTGCGTTAAATTCCAATTAGCATAATCTTCCGGCATAGCTTGCGGATTTCGGAAGAAAATAATCGTTTGGCATTGTCCGCGGATAACCTCACCAACACCTAATTTATCGATAATATTGGGTTGTTGAAAAGCACATAAATACGCCTGTCGTTTTTTACGACCTTCTTGCAAACCAATCATAAAATAATCTCGGAACATAGGGTGTTTGAGCATTGGCGCGGTTTCATCGATCATGATTAAAGAAGGAACACCTGTATCACCAACTTCTGACTGTATACGGTGCATAATATAACTGATAACAGCCGGTGCCAGTGTTTCATCTTCAAAAATATGGGTAAAATCAAAAGCAGTAAACCTTTTTGAACTTAAATCAAGACTATCGGTATCTGCATTAAAAATATTTCCATACTGCTCAGGATTAATCCACCGAAACAATTCTCTCCGCATATTACCGGTTGGCGAAAAACAGCTTTTGTAAAGGTTTTTCAATATACGTTCTTCCGGTTTAAGATAATCAAATGCCGTGGTTACCGCTCGACCGATTTCTCTTTCAGACAACGCGTCATCAACCATAGTAATGGCTTTTAACCAACGGCGTAAAAAGGCTCTGTTATTCGGATTATTTTCACAGTCAAACGGATTTAAGGAAACATTTTTTTCATCCCCGTCAAAACCGATATAAGCCCCTCGAACAGCGCGCGTAAAAATTTCAGCACCACGGTGACGATCAAAGAAAAACACCTTCAAATCCTTATGGCGCATAGCCTGCCCGGCTAAAAATGTCAGTAACGTCGTCTTACCTTGTCCGGTCGGACCAATAATACAACAGTGCGCAACAGCAGCGTCTTCGCTTGAAACGTGAAATTGGAATCGATAGGCTGAGCCTGACGTTGTTCGAAATACAGAAATAGCTCCTTCCCCCCAATCACTTTTACTAAAACCTTCTGCCGGTCGGTCAAAACACACAGCCATCGCTACTACTCTTGATAAATAGCGGTATGTCCTCGGATATGCATCATATGTCGGGAACTGATTAAAGAATGCTGCCTGCGCAACCCATCCCTCTCTGACCGGCGTAACACTAAACAAGCGGCATATACGTTGGACTTCGCTTTCAGCAAAATCTATCTCCTCCATGTTATCACCGCGAATAATGATATCCATGGCATATTCAGTTAAAGCCTGATAATCTGCATCGCTATCTTCAATTGTTGATAAAACTTCACTGTATTGCGCCACCACATCTGGAGAAAAGCTCGTTGAGGTTGCCATGCGTTGTTGTTGTATCAGCAAGGCTCGAGCCTTCGGCTTAAACATTGGCTTAATATTGTGCAACAGCGTTAGCTCACAATCAATTGACAGCAGACTGGCAATCATATTTTCATCCATATAATCCCCTGGAGCACGAATCCCCATGACAATGGCAAACTTTTCTTTATTTCCGGAGAAAAATTTAATAACACCTTCTTCCTCCGTAAAATGAATGTGGTCAGTTGTCAGCATTTCATTGAGTTGATATCCTTCTGCATTACCTACTTTCGGATTTGGTTTACCTATCGGACTGCAAATACGGCTAAACACCGAAAAAGGACTATCTTCTGCCTTACTGTCTTCGGTTTCAAATAAAGGTTTTATTCCATAGTCATTTAATGTTGCCATTAGAGATTGAGACGTGTAGTTCAGGTCTTTTAAGGCATCCGTTCTATCGGCAACGGAAAGAATTATGTAGTGCGTATTACTATAAACTCTATCTAGAGTATTGTGCCATGTTTCTGATACTTGTTGTAAAATTGCGCTTCCAAAATCACCTTTATCGGTCTCCATTTCTATACGATCTCGCAACGTTAAAACACGACAAGTTACCTGAAGTTCGCCCATACTGTCTATCCACAGTTTACGCGCCTCCATCATAGACATAACCTTTTCTTCAGTCACGAAACTTAAATCTATGCCATCTACCTTAAAAATTCGAGCAAAAGAACCATTATAGCAACGAATCGTTATCCCGTCCGCCATCAATTTTGTAAATGGCAAAAAATCCGCAACGCGTGATTCTTGTGGTTGAGGCAAAATATATCGGCCAAATTTTGTTACCCAAACACCAGCAAATGCGGCTGCCGAAATAAATCCGATAACCGCTACAATAACTTCCACATTGCTCAAGCCTTGAACAAAAATGGATACAAAATCAAATTCATCAGGGCGCAAATTTATTCCCCTTACTTTTATACAGATTGTTGCTGATAACCCGACATTGACCATAGGCCTGTATCATGGTTGATATGTGCGGATCTTTAACACCCATCGCAATGACAATAATATGACCTATAGCTATAGTCGCTATAAAAAATATTGGGTTTAAATTCCATATTCCCATACACATAAACATTATCGGGAACTGAATTCCTAAATTGAGTAACGTAGGCAAAAAGGGACCCCATAATATTTTTGGAGGATTTGCCACCGCTTTATAGATCATTTCCCTCATCACATTTATCCTTTTTATAAAGAATCCTTATTTTATAGTGTACCTTTTTTTTATGAATAATACCTTAATTTTCATACTTATAAAACCTATTCAAAAGACCACATTATATTGTTTTTCTCTTGGCAATATTGTTTGGCCTGCTTACGACTTAACGGTAATCCCTTATTTCCCCAACTAAAATCATATGTTCCCTTATCATTTTGAATACTCATTGAAATTAAGCCCAGTTTATCTTGCTCTTTTCCCTGAAAAATTGCTAATTCAATGCATTCTTTTTTATCTAATTCTCGATAAGTAATAACAAAACTTCTTGCCCCCGGCATCACTTGTGTCCCGTCACCATCAGCACCGATTACGACTTCTTTGCCAAGAGTATTAAAGATTTTATTATCTTTCAGCTCTCCTTGATAAAACTTTTGCTCTATTGCAACTGTATTGTTCAGTCCCCAGTAATCCGGACGATTGCGGTAGTACATCCGAACTTTCTCGGTCATTTTTATCAATTCTTTGTCTGCAGCAATAATCTCTGAAGGAGGACGTTTAAAACTGAAGATTACACCCAACAAAATGATAAAAAATAATGAAAACAGCCATATATACAAAATCAATTTTTCTTTATTTATCATGCTATTTTCCCATTGAATTGGTAATTTGATCTTGCATATCAAATACGCCCATTACCGCCCAAGCAATAACGCCACCGATTGATAACAATGCCACCATATTTAAAACACTGGCTTTTTGCTCAATCATGTATACAGATTCATCCAACCATTCGTTTGCTAAATTATCAATGGCTTCTTCAAAGTTATCCAACTCAGAATAAACTGACAAATCAGAAATGATTTCCTTATCTGGAAACTCCAGTTTTGTCTTATAGAGAGCCACACCTAAGTTGTCACCATTATTGATATATTTGAGGCTCTTATCAATTCTTTCTTTTAGATATTTGTTCGCATCACGACGCAATGCACTCATCGCACTGGAAACAGGAGTTCCTCCTTTAATTAAAGCAGCCATAGCTAAAAGCCAACTGATGCCGGCAAATATCTTATACAAAGACCAAGGCGGGAATCGGTCAAAAACAACCCTTGTTTGTCCGACCCAGATACCTATGGTTAAATAAATTGTAATCATGGCTACAGGAAGAGCAGCAAATGCTACAAACCAGTATTTTTGAATCCACTCGGAAACACCAACCAAGTCAGCGGCTATCCCTGTCCACCGCGTATCCGGAGCTGCCTCCAACATAGGAGGAACCATGTAGACGCCTATTGCATACAAAATCAAAACAGACATCATGGTCAAAAATGCCGGATATGCAATTGCTCCGACAATCGGGCGAATCATTTTTGTAGATCCTTCCGTTACTTTAATTAAATTGTGTAATGCACTTTCCAAGTTAGAAACATCACCCGTCGATAGCATCAGCCTTTCTCTTGACGGAGCCCAACCATTAAGTGCGTCAGCAAATGTCAAACCATTTTGCAGGGTTTTCATCCATGAAGTAATTGCAATTGCCATCGGTTCATATGGGTTTTTACCATTATCACTAACCCCCTGATAAAGCATATCCAAGCCATCCATTAAAGAAAAGCGGTTAGCCATCAAAGATGCTAGTTTTCGATAAAGTTTCAGTCTTGTCTTATTAGAACAAAGACAAATTATCTGCGCATATTTAATCTCAACTTTACTGATTTTGCGCATATTTTTTTTCAGACTTCTATTTCTTTGTTCTACCATGTGTTTTTTCCTTAATAAGATGGTCTCTGATCAAGCAACCCGCACCAACGTTCGACTTCTTCTAAGTCAATCCAACCTTTTAACATACGCTCCATTGCCGCATCTTTTAAAGTTCTTCCGTTTAAATCACTCGTCCAATAATCAATCGCTTTACGCGTTTGGCTTTCAATCATTAGCTCTAAGAACGTGGCATCAGGCAAAATAATTTCAGGAACGCAAATACGACCTTTTACACCTCGATTATCGCAATACTTGCACCCCGGACCACGCATATATGTATTTTCAATACCAAAATCACCTAAAGCCATCTTTAAACGTTTAACTGCCGGATTATCAAGCATTTCTTTAACACTTTTGCGACAATGCGGGCATAATCTTCGAAACAAACGTTGAGAAATCAATCCTTTCATGAGCTCAGGGTCCGCTAACATAAATTTCTGGATTCCCATATCACGCAAACGAGTAATAATTGCCGGTGCCGAGTTTGCGTGTAAGGTTGACCATACACCGTGTCCGGACAATGCGCCCTTAAAAGTTAACTCTGCAGCCGATAAAGAACGAATTTCGCCCACCATAATCACATCCGGGTCAGAACGCAAAGCGGCTGATAATGCTTTAGTAAACATTTCGTCCTTTTCTTCTTCGGTGGTTGCGTTGGTTACAGGCATTTGTCGCGCACCGGGAATCGGATACTCCGGCGGATCTTCAACGGTAATCAGGTTTAATTCATAATTTTTTTCTTGTAATAATTTAATCATGTTGCGTTGCAAAGTTGTACTTTTACCTGAACCTGTCGGTCCGGCGATAATACTTAACCCTGTTGGCACAGAACGTAAACGATAAAATAAATTTTCTTCATATTCACCAAAACCTAAAGAAGATAAATCACCACTCCCATCCGGATTATCATCTGCATACAACAGACGCATAACCAAATACTGCGATCCGAAAGCTATCGGATTAAATTGTAGGCGGATAGCTAACACATTGTGTGGCAACATTAATTTACCATTTGACCCTCGTAATGGCGTTGAACCAAGTTTTTGTGCGCCCTGAAATTCATTTTGAGTATAGTTCGAATCGGAAATATCGGCAGAAGCAAATGCTGCACGAACAAAGGCTTCGCCCCATTCTCCGTCGTACTCCATGACTGTTTGCATCATGCCATTAACACGAAACATAATTTGCGTACTGTCTGCTACGACAACGTGAATATCTGACACTTTGTTGGCCGCGGCACGCGCTACAACATTGACAAAGTCACGCTGCATTTGCAGTTGGTTTTCTTCAACTTCCTTCTCAGATAATTCAACCGGGCGTGACCGTTCACCATATGCATAAATAGCATTTAGTTCATTTTGAGTCACAAATATCGGGTTACCAAATCGTAACCCTTTTCTTTTGGCAAGAGCCTGAAAGCTCATGACTCTTCCATCAAAACGGTGGGCCTCTACGACCAGAAAACGTCCATCTGAAAATAATGCCAGCAGACGACGCGTATCATCACCGACCGATATCGTTTCCGAATTAGGTAATGTCAGTAACTTATTTCCAGCAACAAATAAAGACTGTATTAAGCCTGTTTTTTCGGTATCATCAGAAGATTTAACATCATTTGTCTCTGAAGTTGTTTTTTCAACTGAATCTCCTGTATTTGGCGCAATATTTTGTTTTTCTTCATCGGCCATTTGTCACTACTCTAAAAACATGCCATCTCTCAAACTCGGAAGTCTTTTTTCTGATGAAGGAGGTGCTAGAATCTCTTCTTCATCCTCAAAATCATCACTTACGGCATTAATCGGCTTCGTCGGCTCTTTATCTAATATACCACCGGCAGAGAAGTAGAGATAATCTTTAACACCATTTCTATCTGCAGTAATATATGTTTGTGTTATTTCTTCAATTACATGACCGGTATTCAGTATTGTTCCCGGTTTAACCATAAATGTTCCCCCGTTTTTATTAATTAGCTTAGCGACCAATACTTCACCTTTACCACTAATCTCCATAATGGCATATTCATCGGATATCTTCGCTTTCGGTGCTTCTTCATCCTCAGTAATATCAACTAATGCAAATGGGTTTGGTCCTGTTTGCTTACTTTCCTCAAAAGCCTTTTTCTCAGCTTCTAATTTTGACTTCAGAACGGCAACTTGTGTCTGTAACGTTGTAATCTCTTTTGTATACTTTTCTTTTGCCGCTTTTGCCGCCATATTAGCTCGCTCAATCGACGACGTAATGTTTTTCAAATATTCTTTTTGACGCGAAAGTAATTCTTTTTGAGCCTCTTCTTCTTTGACTAATTGGTTGTAAAGACGCGCATTATAATCAATCCATTCCTGATTGTTTTTAAGCATTGTCTCTTTATAGGCTTTCAAAACTCTTTCTTGTCTTAGTTTTTCGTACTTGATTGATAATTCTTTGAGCTTTCTTTGTTCAATAAGCAATTTTCTTTCCTGCTCTTTTTCCCACTCTTCCTGCGCTCTTTTTCGTTGCAACTCCCTTTCTTTTTCCTCGTCTTTTGCTCTTTGTCTTTGAGCTTTCATGGCTGCAATTTCATTCTTAATTCTTTCTCTTTTTAATTCCAAAGAAAGCAAACCTGTTTGCTTTTCAATATCCGCCATTTGTGAAAATAAATCTTCCTTAACTTGATTCATAATCTTATCACCAAATGAAGCCCCGCTATCAGCTTGCTGTTGAGATGCTTGCAGAGCTTGACGATCGGTTTCTTCCACAAAATTATTATATGCTTTTAAGATATTGTTATCTTGCGGATTTTCTGCTGGTATCGAGGAAGATAAAGTCGTATTAGTTTCCTCAGCAGAGGAACTTTCTGCCAAGGATTGTTGCTGATTATCTCCGCCTAGTACCGGTGCCGGTTGAAGCATCGGAGCATTTGGAGCAATATCAGGACGACTATCATCACTGTTATTGTTTTCTGTAGACACATCCTGATTATTCACAGCGTCAGGGCTCTCTATCGTTACACCGCCATTTGAAGAGTCTTCATTATTTATTGAAGGCAATTCTTGCGCTATAGCAGCTATGCTAATAGCACTTAGAATCCCTACAACAAATAAAAAATACCTTATAGTGCTTTTTATTTTATAAAACATAGATTACCCCCTCGTAAGACCAAGAACCGCTATCCGTATCGTATTTTATACTATTAATAACAAGTCCTGAAAATTTTGTTAACACGTCCATCCATGTCATTGGATTTTGATTTACCGTAAATGAAAAACCAACCTGTTTATAAATAATTGTTTTTGGCGGATCATTCGGATTTGCAGCAGGAACCTGCACTGTTTCCTGTTGATCAGATAAAGAAATCGACAAATCTAAAGATTGAAATAAGTCATTGATAATATTTTTTAACTCAATGTCTGTATAAGCCGGTGGTGATTTAATAGTTTGCGGACTATAACTGGTGCTGGCAATAAGTGTTCCACCATCTGTAGAAATAGACCGAGCAGCAAACTTCATACCCGACTCATTTAACGCTTGATCGACCCATGAAATTCGGCCAACTTGCCTGTTCCAAGAAACGGTTGCCCCACTATCCGAACAATTTATCCCCCCTATTTTCCATCCTGGCGGCATAATTTTAACCATATTCATGGCATCTCGGTAGCAATAAAGCAAAATTTCTTCCGGATTTTTAAGTGTTTCCCATGGTTTGATAATAGGCTTTTCTTCAACAACAACCGGCTTAATTATTTTCGGACGAACAGGTGCAACTATTACCGGCTGTTTTTTCGGAGCAAACAATACATCCACAACAAAAGAGGACAGAACCCAAAAACCAATTACGGCAGAAACGGCCACGATCGCATAAAGTTTTATACCCCTTAACGCCTTAACCTTTTGCAACTTAGCGCGTATACCATTTTCTAAAATGGCAGAGAGGTCCATTGCCTTGGTATCTTCTATACCCCACTCGGCAGGAGCTATTCTATACCCCCAGTCAGGTACCGTCATCATTGACATAAACTGTTCTTTTGCATCCTCTTCTTTAAGGAACAGCATATCACCATCGGATAAGATAATATCATTTCTGACGCAGCAGTACCACCACCCGTTATCAACCTTAAAGACAGCCACAAATGATGATTTATCAGCAAATGATGTTGCCACAGAGACAGCGAGAGAATTCATTCCCTTGCGATAGCCATCAGAGCTGGAACAAACACCAAATTGAACAACTTTTCCCGGTTTAAGAGCGAATAGATCCGCTCCTTCTAAAATACTCTCTGCAGTTTCATCAATTTCCGTATATGGATCATCTCTATTTTGTAATGGTTGCCAAAATAGACCCGCAACATAAGTTTTACCATCAATAACCGTTGTCGCAGCCCATGAACGATTGGCTGTTGCATCAAAATCTTTATCATATAATTTTGCGTTTTCTAACAACGGTTTTCCTCTTTTATTCTTAGATATTATGCATTCTTGATTCCGGATTTAACGGAGATTCCAAAACAACCGGCGTTAAAACAATAACGAGTATACTTCTTGTTTTTTTAGCCGATGCCGAACCGCCTAACAAAGAGTTGGTCGCAGAGCCGACGCCCGATTTATCGGTTGTATTTTCAACACGCTCATACCCTGTCAACACCAAGGACTGGCCTGATGTCATGACAACTTCCTGAGAAAATCCTCGAGATTCAACAATCGGGTTTTGAATATATTGACCACTTCCCCCTTCTGCTGTTCCACCGTCTAAGCTAACCTTATCCAAAGCCAATAAATCAGAAAGAGTTAAATTAAACATCATCATAATACGACCATGTTCCAAAATACGCGGCAATACATTCATCGTGAAACCTGTTTCAATTTCCTGCGTTTCCGTGGAAATATCATAATAATTAGAATCACCGCCACTGTTTGTCTTTGTAATTTCTGAAATATAATTTTGCTTTTTAACAACCTGAATTGGGGCCGGCTTGTTATTGAGCGTCGTTACCGTACCACTGGTAATCAGGCTTGTCGTCGCTTGAGTAGACAAAGCCTTCATTGCTGCCGAAACATCAAAATTACCAGGCAATAACGTTAAGGATAAATTATCAGCTATAGACGTATCACCAGCTCCAAGTCCGGCAATTCCGATTGACTGAGGATTATAAGCATATGTTGCTATTTTTGAGCCATCCTCACCGACTGTAATACTTTTCAACCGTTTTACAAAAGCAGGATCCTGAAACATTGCCGATAGATTGAGATTAAAGTAATCACTATCCCCGACATTTACCTGATATACTTTTACAGAAATAGCGACTTGTCGACTTAAGCGAACATTCTGCTCATTAATAAACTTTGCAACTTTCTTAATATCATTCGGATTAGCTGTTACAACAACCGTTCCGTTTGACGAATCCATACTCAGTTGCGCAGACGCGTCGATCATTGACTTGATTGAGTTTTCAATATTGCCCCAAAACTCTAACTTTGCCGAGTTAGACATCGTTAAAGAGTTGGTTGCCCCACTACCGCTGGCAGAACCTCCTAAAGAAACATTCATGCTCGGTTCACTAGGAAGACTATACAACACAAATGTTCTGGTAATATTTTTATAAAAATAAATTTCTTTTTTATCGTACTTCCACCAAACACCAAAACGAGATCCAATCTCATCTAACAAACCACTTAAAGGCCCTTGATAAGAAACGAGCATTTTGTTTGGCTCCGTCCAATCGACATTGACATTCTTTGGATTAGGTTTATTTTGCTGAGCCGTTTCTCTGGCTTCATCATTCATATCACCGGCAAAACTGACACGCACTCCCGTAATTTTGTTAATCATATCACCGATTTCATACAATGTTATCGGACGATTACTAATCAGTGTAACACCATCTTTTGTTTCAAAATTAGCAGGTAACGGCTGTCCGTCATATTCAATTTCACTAACATCGCCGAGCCAAATATCATTTTTTACACGCACAACATCTTCAGCAATTGCTTTATCAGGCAACTTTGCTTTTTCACTCAGGACCGTTGCCTTTTCAACATCTCTTTCGACCGTTGCATCCATTTCTGTTGAAATAGAACAAGAAGACGTCATCCCCAATAAAAGAATCGCCCCAAATGCATTACGCGTCATTTTATTCAAAAGCATTCTCGTCCTCCATCGTCTCAACAACCAATACACGATTTCCCTTATAAAACGTAGCAATCGGTGCAGGTTTTGCTCGAGCAAAAGTTCTTATCAACGCTGCACTTGCATCCGCAAATCGACCACGGAACATCGCTCCTGCCGTTAAAGGATAATTACGATTTGTTTTCCAAACCAACCGCCATCCTGCGCGATCGCTCCATTCTGTCATCAATTCTTTCAGGTTTTGACCTTCTTCCGCTAGCCAATCTTCAACAGGATCTTCCGGATTTTGGGAATTTAGACCACCATCATCACTTTCTTCAGCAGCTACACTATCATCATATTCTTCGACCTCATCATCAACAGACGGAGGAATTGCCGCAGACATATTACTACCAGCACCCGTACTTACTACATTTTGATCACGAGGTGTTCTCTCTCCATACTGACGATAATCAGCAGCGACGTCTGTGTAGCTGACAAATTCTGAGTTTTTATCACCATCCGGTCCTGCCGAAACGACTTCCACGCAATCAGGGTCATCCGGCAGATCCATCGGTTGCGTCAGAGTTCCCATGCAGCCGGCAATAAGAACCGAGAGCATTCCTAAACAAAATCCATTTTTCATATCCATAAGTAATATTCCCAAATATTTAAATATTTTTTTCATCATACAAACATAAAAATAAATAATCAAGAACGGACAGCGACTTATTACCAATTACAGCTTACCATTTTTGATAATACTTTTTCCACTCCTCATCCTCTTTAGGCCCTTGCGCCGCATTCACTATCTTTACGGTTCTTACAACAAATGAATTAGGCTCTCTATCAACAAATGCAGTATTTATCTTTTGATAATCGACGCCATTTGCCGTCAGAATATTATAGAGCATATTAAGGCGTTTTTGCTGCAAGGCAAACGACTTTGAGCCATCTATACGAATCTCCAACCCCACATCCTTATCATCGACAGCTTTTTTCGCAAATGCCTGTATCCAACGCAACGTCTGCCCCGAAATTTCTGCCCGATTGGGCTGAAAAGACAACCTGATTTCAGTTGGTAAAATGACTATTTTTTCTTCATCTTCGGTCTGTTTTTTACTTTTTAGGAGATTATTTCCTTTTGCTTTCAGCTTCTTGATTGCTTTTTCTCTGTTTTCCTTCGAAAAGACAGAGGAAAGACTATCCAATATGGATTTTTCTTTTGTATTCTTAACAGTTTTCGTCTTTGTTTTCTTTTTCGGTATAGGAGTTATTTGTCCTTCATCATCACTGATATCTGGAACCAAATCATCTTCATCCAGCAAATCCTGCGGAATAGGAATCAGCAGATTATCCTGAACTGCAATTTTGGCTGTCTTTTTTTCTAAACTTACTTTATTTTTAGCAATAAGTCCTTCCGCTTTCTTTTTAGCCGCCTCTGACGAAAAACCTTCTTTTAGAATTTTTTTATTCTTAATAAACTTACTTCCCCGAGCAACAAGCCATGGATTATCGTCTTTATGCTTTTCAGCCATTGTTTGCCACTTTCTTTTTTGCGGCCGGTCATTACCAACAACTTCCTCCGATGCAGTTAACGACACATTTTCACCTAAACTGGCAACTTGTGACGGCTCAGGCATCTTCTTTTCTTCTGCCGTCTTAGTGTTTCCCTGCAACGGGATACTCTTCTCTTCTTCTTGCAAAACCTCCTTAACCTGTTCATCCACGGTGTTTTGATTTTCCGCGGCTTTCTTTTCCTTATATTTTTTGAGATTATCAATTTTGAAAATTTGCTTTGTTGCCTTTATCATAATCGGACCACTCTGCTCACTCAAAACAATAGGTTTATGATTTTCGATTTTAGCAGCACTCTCTTCCTCTTTTGCAGGACTTTCCGATTTATCACCAGATAAAGCAATTTGACTCTCTTCTACCGTCGGTTTTTCCGAATCAAAATCTC
Source organism: Alphaproteobacteria bacterium (assembly GCA_017477185.1). Lineage (GTDB taxonomy): Bacteria > Pseudomonadota > Alphaproteobacteria > RF32 > CAG-239 > Scatocola. Next base: position 41,444 of record JAFUXF010000026.1, read on the forward strand.
CGGAATAAACCAATGGCATATCCGGAATATTATTTAACTCCTCCTGCTTATCTGCGTCTGGAATTTTTTCAACAAACAGAGGGATTTCCTCTGCAGTTGCCTCATCTTTTTCCTCTTCTTTTTGAAGTTTAAGAGGCATATTATATGCTACCTTCACCTTTTCTGCCTGAATGGGCGGAGATTCAAGGGTTTCCTGATAAACAGGTTCCGATTTTAAGGCGTGTGCGTATAGTTGCGGAGACCGGAAAAACAATGAAATATTTTTACGAGGGATTTGTACATCATTCTTCGGCGTTTGAGGGGTATAAAAAAACGCTCTGTCCACACCAATAACCACGGACAAAGTAATCACAAAACTATACACGAATGTTTTGAACCCTATTCTGGTCATAAAACAAACCCCTCGTATTTTAGATAAAATAAACTGCGACTCTTGGCAAGCACATATCATTTTATGCACAATCTTTTTCTTAATCATTTTTTTTATTTTTTTGTTTTTTAGCTAAAAATCTCTTGATTTTTACCCTTTTAAATTATAATCAAAAAAAACGAGGTGTCAGCGTAGCTCATCAGGATAGAGCACCAGTTTCCTAAACTGGGGGCAGTGGGTTCAAGTCCCGCCGCTGACGCCATTTTTTAACTATTTGCTTTTCCTATCATCTTATTGACGGTATCGTTTAGTTTATCTTGCGGATCATCAACTCCCAAATTAACATATATTTGTGTGCTTTGCAGAAATTTATGTGTGAAAGCTCGCTTTACCATAAAAGCACCAGCACCATTTGGCGTAATTTGCAGAGAAAGTCCTTTTTCTTCTGTATCATAAAAAATATCCTTTTATTAGGGGTTGCTAAGTCTTTGATAGTAGCTTTTGTAACCTTAAATTTGTTTTTCTCTCTTGCGTTTCTGGTGCCTAAAATTTTAGTAAATTCAGTAAAATTCAATCCAATCAAAAAATTTTAAAAATACGAGTTTTTCTGTGTAAAACAGTATATTATAAGTAATTTAGGAAAGCAAGAAAAATCTAAATAAAACACTATGCCACAGTTTAGGAAACTGGTGCTCTATCCTGATGAGCTACGCCGGTGCATAAAGCCTTTATAATCTACCATAAAGATATTTGCAAGGCAGCTTTTTAATATATTTATCTGTGTCGGGTATTTGATATTATTGATGGAATAAAGTTTATCGTATGTTTGATAATAGATTTTTCTATCTTCAAAAGAGCTAAGCTGATTTTTATAAAAAATATTTTCGAATTTTGTTGTATTTATTTTATTAGCATATATAATATCATCATTAGTTTATTACTATTTGATTAGGAGATTTAAATGACAAGAAAATTAAAGGTCATGTTTTCTACGCATGGTTTGGTAGAAGGTGACTTTGCTTTTGATACTGATGATAAAGGATATACGATTACCCGAGTTGTTTCAAAAAAAGTTATTACTGGTCAAGATACTGGGGGACAAGTCTATTATGTTAAGGCTTTAGCGACGAGTTCTAATAGCTATGATGTTGATCTTGTAACACGCCGTGTTGACCCTCGAATTTGTCCTCAATTTGGAGGAACTTACAGAGAATTAGGCAACAATATTAATTATACAATTGAAACACAATGGCACGAAAGCTCTAAAATTCGTAGTCGTGTTTTACGGGTACCTGCCGGAGGGAATTTTATGTTTATTCCTAAAGAGGAAATTGTTCCTTTGCTTCCGGAACTTGTTGATAATTTATTTGATTTTTATAAACGGGAAAAACGACTTGAAAATATTGAAGTTGTTGAAGGACATTATCGCGATGGAATGCTGGCGGCAGATATGCTATGCACCAAAATCTCAGACGAAACGGGTCATCGTCCGGTCATGCTCGTTACGAGCCATTCTCTCGGGCACAAAAAATATGAGCGTAATCTTCCTCTTTATGAAAACGGAATGATTAATGAAACCGAATGGAAATGGCACAATTTTGAGGATCGAATTGCCCATGAAAAATATACTTTTGATAAGGCAGATATTATTATTGCAACTTCACCGGATGAACAAACAAGATTGCTGGCAGCTCCTTATTTGCAAGATATCAATAAAATTACAGTAATTCCCCCCGGTTATAATGACAAAGTTTTTAGTCCTTTGTCTTTACAAGAAAAAAATAAATTGAAGCATCAATTTGAATACAAAGATTTAGACGGAGCCGTTCGTCATATTGATTTGACAGGTAAAAAAATTGTTTCTTCTTTAGGGCGTGTTGTTCGAGATAAAGGCTTTAGCGAGTTATCCCGCTCTATGGTTGAAATTATGAAAGAAGATCCCTCTGTTTATTATATGCTCAGCGGAGAAAAGGATAACCCTGTTACGGAAGAATGTCGAGATATTCTTAAAGGATTTGAAGAGCGCGTTATTTTCTTGCCATCTCTTAATCAGGCAGAAATGGCTCGTGTATATAGAGTATCTACAATTTTTATAATGTCTAGCTTAAACGAAGCTTTTGGAATGGTTCCCATTGAAGCGATGGGGTGCAAAACGGCTGTTATTGTTGGGCGTAGCGGGTTTAATGATTTTGCGCATTGTGCTGATATCCGTGACGATAGTTTAGATTTTTCCAAAACCATCGGGATTTATGCGCCTTCTCAAGAGTCTGATCGTTGGCGACAAGTTAAAGCATTAAAACTTCTTTTAAATGATCAGGATTTATGCACTCAGATTTCTGAAAACGGTTATAATTATGCCAAAAATAATTTAACGTGGGAGATGATTTCAACGCAAAAGGATCAGCTTGTTCAAAAAAAGCTGACATCACGTTTGCAATCTTTTAATTTTAAAAATTTAGCAAATAATGATTTACAATATTAAAAAGTACACTAAGAAACCGCTGACATAAAGTCGGCGGTTTTTTTCTTTACTTTTTGTCAAAAAACTGCTAAATCAGGATTACAAAACAATTATTTTATTCATTATTTATTTTTAAAACTTATTATTATGGCAACAAAAAAACATCTGAACAATGAGGTAATCTATCAGATTTACCCATTAACTTTTGCTTATGCCTCGGGAAGTCAAACAGATCCTTACCCGAGTGGTGCTTATGGAAATCTCAAAGGAATTACATCGCGTGTTAAGTATGTTGAATCTCTTGGGGTGGACGCAATCTGGATTACGCCTTTTTATAAATGGGGCGGTAACGGCTTTGGCTACGATATGGTTGATTATTGCTCCGTTGATCCGATGTATGGTAATTTGGATGACTTTAAGGAGCTTTGCGAAACCTATCATCGACATGGTATCCGTGTTTTGATAGATCAAGTCTACAATCACTGTTCCATCTATCACCCGTGGTTTATTCAGAGTGAAGAGCGAAAATTAGGTTTTGAAGACTTCTTTGTCTGGGCAGATGCCAAAGGCTTTGATAAAAACGGACGACCTATTGTCCCGAATAACTGGACATCAATCTGGGATTCTTCGGGCAACAGCGCATGGATGTGGAGCGATACCAGAAAGCAATTCTACATGCACTCCTTTGACTACACAATGCCAAACTTAAACCTCAACAATCGCCGCGTACAGAACGAGATACTGAAAGTGGCTGAATTTTGGTTTGACTTAGGTGTTGACGGTTTCCGTCTTGACGCTGTAACACATTATGCTTGTGACCCTCAGCTCAGAGACAATCCGTTGGATGAAAAAGGTCATCAAATCCGCCGCTATGATATCAATTCATTGGGAGGTGCCGAGTTCATCAACCGATTGAAGGATCTGTGTAATACCTATGAAGTTCCGAAAACACTTCTGGCGGAGTACTGGTATGATAAGTCCCCTAAAGGCTTTGCAAAGGCAAAGAAGATTCTGGCAGAGAGTGGGTGTGATGCTTTCTTTACCGGTGCATTGAATCGCGGGTTAAAAGGTCTGGCAGATTCGTTGCGGGACGAAATGCGTGTTTCTCCGAATGGCGAAAAACTCAATTGGGCTTTTTCCAACCATGATTTGGAGCGAGCTCCGAGCCGCATTTTCGGGAATCAGCACTCTGTGCAAAGGAGTAAGTTGCTGATGAGCCTGCTGATGGTTCTCCCCGGAAGTATCTGTATTTTCCAAGGTGAGGAGCTGGGCTTACCCAATCCCCAAAGCATGGATGAGTGCAAGAATCCGAACAATGATCCCTTGGGCATCTGGACGGATTTTAACAGTCCGTGGGATGCTGCTCGTGCCGGTTTTGCCATGAGTGACAGCCCCGATGATCCGAGCCGTCAGTTGGCTTTGCATCCCTCTGAGGAGCAGTATAAATATGCTGTTTCCCGACAGTGGACGACGGAATCCATGCTCGAACACACGAGAAAATGTATTTATTTTCGCAGAGGAAGCCGTTTCTTTAGTGGGTATGGCACCATCATTCCGCTGAAGGTTAAAAAGGCAAATGTTATCGCCTTCGTACGCACGGATGAGGATGACAGATCTCGTTGTCTTTGTATTTTTAACTTCAATAAATATCCTGTTGAAGTGAAATATAAAGGGACGCGACACATTGTCCGTGGGGAAGATTATATCCTTGGTTAACGATAAAAAAACCGCTGACACAAAGTCAGCGGTTTTTTTATATTATTTTCCAGCTAATTTATCTAAGAACTTAATCTGAATATCCGCTAATTTTTCAACGCTGTCAATAACCACATATTCTCCACTGGCGTGCATTCCCTCGCCTGTTCCTGAGTGCATAATCACAATTGACCCTTTAACGGCAAATGAGCGCGAATCCGTTGCCCCTCCGATATGTTCAAACTCTATTTTCTGTCCTAAGATATTTTCAGCAAACTCTTTGTAATCCAAAATATACGGATTATTCTCATCCATGACAACCGGAGTGCTTTCAGAAACAATTTTATAAGTCACGCCTTTTTCCATACACTGATCAAGATTTTTCCTTAAATCGGCAACGCTTGACGTTTCTGTTAATCTGAAATCACACAAGGCTTCTGCATGATTAGAAATAATATTAGAAACGTCCCCCCCCTTAATTGAGGCAAAATGGACCGTATCTTGCCATTTGTTTTTCGGCTCAGGTAATTCTTTTGAATAATAAGGATAAAGTTTGCGAATATTGGCACAAGTCATCATCAATTTTTCATTGGCATCAATCCCTTCCCAAGGCGTAGAACCGTGAGCTTCAAGCCCTTCAGCAATAATTTTAACAAAAACGGGATTTTTGCATTTGCTGACAATTTTTAGGATATCGCCGCCGACATCATTATCTAAGACTATTTTTGCTTGAATATTCGGATGAGCATTCATGAATGCGTGCGTACTGTTGCTTCCTTTTTCTTCATCGGTAGATAAAATAATACCGAATTTTAAGTTCAACTTGTTTTCTAAAACATGAAACATAGAATTAAAAGCAACCGCGGCAAAAGATTTCATATCCAAAGTCCCGCGCCCGTACATTTTTCCATCTTTAATAAAAGGAGAAAACATCTCATCTGCAGCAGGAACAACGTCCAGGTGTCCTAAAACAATAACATCAAACTCCTCAACATCTTGATTGCGTATAAAAAGAACCGGAGAAGTATCCTTATAGCGGCAGACATCAACAACAGCTCTGCTTCCTTTAAAAAGGTTTTGACAGTACGCCATACACTTATCAATTTCTGCTAAATTTCCGGTTTCTGTTCTGAATTGGATTAAGTCTTTAATGGTTTCTAATAAATTCATGTTTTTTCCTCATGTTTTACGTTTTCTTCACAATCTTGGGATATATTAGGCTTAATATAATAAAAAATGATTAAAATACGAGGATGTGATGAAAAGGATTTTCTTTGCTTGTTTATTGGCCCTGTTTTCCTTTAATGCTAGCGCAGAGGGCTTACCTGATGAAGGAGAAAGCGGTTTAGCTTTGCCCAGAATGGTATCTTTGCGTTCTAACATGATAAACGCACGTTCCGGTCCGGGAGCAAGGTATCCGATTTCTTGGGTATATCGTCAAAAGGGGGCTCCGGTTGAAATTACTGCAGAATTTGAGTTGTGGCGGAAAATTAAAGACTGGAAAGGCTCAGAATCTTGGGTTCATAAATCTATGCTGACGGGGAAAAGGAGTATTAAACTTATTACTCCGGGAGAAAGCAATATTTATGAGTATCCGGATTATAATTCAAAGGTTATTGCTCGTGCTGAGGAGGAAGTTGTCGGAATGATAAAAAAATGTCCTACAGGTAAAACTTTTTGTTTAGTCAATTTTGAAAATAAAATTGAAGGATGGGTTCCTAAAAGCAATGTTTTTGGGGTTTATCCCGATGAAGTCATTGATTAAAAAAATGCTCTCCACGGAGAGCATTTTTTATACCTCACAAGATTTAGTGTGGAAAAGTTATTTTTTGTATTTTTTTATACTTGTTTTAGTATATTTTGATTTTATCTAATCTATCATTGTTAATTTCCTATAGATAAAAACAAACTAAAAGAGGTTTCTGATGACTCATGTTTCTGATAACTTTGAGAAAAAAATTCTTAATGGTTTCAACACATTAGCACGACACACTTTTCGTACGATGAAATATATTGATAAAGAATTCGGTATCAGTCGTCTGACAAAAAAAATGGTCTTGGCTCTCGGATTAAAACTCATTACACTCGCCGCACCCCACGCTCAAATCAGTCTGCATGCGCAGAATGTACAAAAAAAATCTGTTCCACAACTTCTCGCAAAAACAGCTGAAATCAAGGAAAACCCTACTTATGAAGAGTTTTTTGAAAAACACCAAACTCAGGTTATTGAACGCCAAAAATCTTTTGCCATCGCTTTGTGGGAAAATCTGCAAACAAATATCCATATTGTTCAAGAAGCTGAAAAAAAAGGAAAACAAAGCAGAACAAAGGCTTTGCGAGAATTATTTCAGGTCTATAAGAAAGATGGAATTATCATTGATAAAGAATATTTCTGTGCTTCTGCCGGTTTAGGCTCTTTTTTACAAACCATTGATGATGGGCAGTTCGAGGAATATCGTCTTATCTCAGAATGTCTTACCAATCCGAATAATTGCAGCAAAATAATTAAGGATTTTAAACTTAATTTTGGCACAAAAAAAGAAAGTTCTGATATCCAGAAAAGTTTGGCTGACATTTTTAAGAAAAATCCGTATGCCGTCTGCATCGTTTTTCCTCGTTCTAAAAGTAACAGCCGTAGTGGATATCACTATGTGACCGTATTTTCCAATTCGCTGGCGGTAGATACTCTTTTAGCATACGAGGACAGCTTGCACGGCAAAACGGCCAGATTTAATCGCACGGCTATCTCCAACACTGAAGATTATTTTATCGGAGAGAGAAAACGAGGATATGTCTTTGATGTTTCTGAAATGATAGGTAATTACCAAATTTTTGATATGTTCATCAATTACCTTCACCGAAAAGAAAATCCTTTAATAAAGCCGGTTGAAATTCGGTCATTATGTCCTGTATCTTTTCAGCCGTTTTCTCAAACTAAACCCATTAAAAAAGATGAAAAAGAGTTTGCATGGGCTGCCGTCGGGCGAAAACCTGTTGATCCGCAAATCTTGTTGGCATCAAATAATCAACGGATGAATTGATTTTGCGATTCTGATGTCTTTTTTGGCGATTCTGTTTTTTGGACTATCAGAGTCGCTAATTTTTTTATAAGGGCTCAAAACGAATCTGAGTCTCGATTTGCCGCGAATCGTTGGAAAGACTCATTTTTTTATCAATCTTTTGTTAATAAATGGCAGCTAGAATCCGAAGCATGAATTCATAATCTTTTCGAAAAGATAAAAAACCGGTCAAAAAAATTAAAACTTGGCAGAATGTCATTTGATAGCAACAGAAGTTGTGATGATAAAAGAATTTTAGTTAAAATGTTTATTTCCTTGCACGGTGATGGATGATAAGCATTTTAAGAATAGAAATTAAGTATTTTTATGTCTTCTCTCTCAATCAAAAACACTTGTTGGTGTCGGAGCAAGCGTTTTTGATGAGAGGAGAAGAGTTATTGTGGAATTATTATAGGATACATTTTGTCTTAACAAAAAACTCCCAAGCCGATAAAGGTCTTAGGAGTTTTTGAGGTTACATGAAAACCATCGGGCGTACCCGACAGCTTTCACTGCGTTTTAGCTCTATTACTTTTCCGGTTTGGAAGTCTATCGCTTTTGCTAAATAGGACTTCGAAGCCGGTGTTTCCAGCCAATAACGACTTTCTCGCAGAGGCTCTTTTCCGAAACTTTTCAACACCTGATTGATTTTGATCAAATGCTGGTAGATCTCAAGAGCTTGTTCTTCTGTCATTAGCCGTGTCCGGATTTGCCTGCAATTTTGCAAAGCTGCTAGGTAAGACATCGGAACAGATAATTCGGTTAACCCGATATCTGCCTCATCCAGATGAACAGCTTTTATCGACCGCATGGGCTTGAAACTTTTACTGACCTCCCCATTAGCATATCGCAACGCGATAGGGAGTTCTTCCTCTGCCTCATAAAGAGGCAAACACTCATAAAACTTGGCGTAGTTAACCATCTCAGCTAACTCAGAAATACTGATTTCATGCTCACGCAAAAAAACAGATAACGCCTCTAACTTTTTCTTACTCATAGGCAATTATATTCGTTAATAATATTCATTGGGAGAGTATTTATATCATAAAAATCTTCTTTTGTAAATAGACAAAATAAACGAAATTTTATTTTTTTGCAAATTCTAATAAACCATCTGGTCTTTACTTTTCTTGGTCACAATAACTCTTTGATACATTCCCCCCAAGAACTTGGTCTTTTGCCAGTTATAATCTAAATCTCTTTCTGCAAAACTGGCAATTTCTCTGTCCCATAATTTTTCGGCAAAAGGTTGTTTCAGGCGGTTAAACATCCGCACAACGTAAGCTAAAGGATGTAGCATATTAGGACGCCCATAGTCCACAAATATCACCTTTCCTCCCTCTTTGAGGCTGTTTAAGGCATTATTGACGACCTTCATTTTACTGACTATCGGTAATTCATGCAACAACATAAAACAAATGATTGTATCATATTTTTCAGGTAACTTTTCTTCAGCATTATAGTGATAAAACTTCACTTGCGGATATCCGTCTCCCAAATGTTCTTGAGCAAATGAAATCTGTGCATTATTCACATCTATAACATCAAATCTCCCCTTATAGCCTATTTGATCGGCAATGTCTTTAATCTCATCTCCAAAAGTGATACCCATTTGTAAGACTTTCGTCTGAGGATAAATATCTTCAATAAATGAATTTATTATTTTCTCTCGTGTGAATAAACTCAGAATATTATTGATAAATCTTGAACGAAAAAACCTAAACCACTTTTCATCCTGATAAAGACGAGGGTACACTGCCGTTTGGTACACCGGCAACGGAAATGTTTTAGACTGCATTAAAACACGACTTTCCAATTCTTCTTTTTTTGCGGCTTTTTCTTCAGCTTCTACTTCGCTAATTAATTTTATCATCATATCCTCTCTTTATCAGGAGCCTTTAATTAACCCTAGTTTTGTGGCTTCCATAACGGCGGCTGTTCGATTATAAACGCCCAATATTTTCAAAATAGCTGTCATATGAAGTTTAACTGTTCCTTCGGTCATACCCAATTCAAAAGCAATTACTTTATTCGATTTACCGGCGGCAACTTCTTCCAGAACATCTTTTTGACGTGGTGTCAAATGCGGTTTATTTGAAGAAAGACTCACATTTTCGACCATCATTTCTTGCAGTAGTTTATCAGCTTCTGTCACACTGTCAAGCTGTTGTGTTTGCAAAAATTCTTGCGGTAACCATGCTCCTCCGGATAACACCAGCTGCAGAGCATTGATTATTTCATCATGCGATGAGGTCTTAGAAAGATATCCTGAAACCCCCAATTCAATTGTTTTTTGCACAATTTCACGGTCAAAAACAGCAGATAAAATAATAATCGGTGTCTCAGGAATTTTATCATGAATCTTTTTGATCGCATTGCTCCATACATCCCCCGGCATAGCTAAATCAGTTAAGATTAAATCGAATTTTTTTTGGCGTTCAAGGATTTCAAATATTTCTGTGTAATTATGCGTCAAAACAATTTCTGCCTCAGCATAATTTGTTTTGAGAAGCAGCTCTAACCCTTTCAAAAACAACTCATGATCATCTGCTACTAATATTTTCATTTCCAATCTCCTCTTAATGCTTGCCAACAAGCCAATGCGGCAACGGCTGCCGTTTCGGCACGAAGAATCCTGTTTCCTAAGGTAACACCAGTCGCAAAAGGTGCTTTCCTTAATTGTTCCAATTCTTGAAGCGAAAATCCGCCCTCCGGACCAACCAAAACGGCACATTTATCTTCATTGATAAATGCTTGTAAGGGCGGTTTGCTGTTGAGGGTTTCATCTAAATAGTATAATTTGCGATCAGTCGGCCAGCATTTTAACAAATTTTCAAAATCTATTACCTCTGCAACCTCCGGCAAATCAACACGTCGACATTGCTCTGCCGCTTCAATTGTTTGAGCGATAAAGCGTTCTTTTTTAACACGTTCACTAATCGTATAACGCGTTAAAACCGGTATGATTTTTCGGACACCGAGTTCTGTCGCTTTCTGTACAATAAAATCTGTATTATCTTTTTTGACAGGCGCAAATATTAACCAAATATCCGGTGGCAAACAATACGACCTTTGCAATTTGAGAATATGCAAAACACAATGTTTTTTGCTTGTTTCCGCAATTTCACATAGATATTCCCCACTTTGATTATCGAAACATAACAACGAATCTCCGACCTGACGCTTCATTACATGAGTCAAATAATGACTTTGTTTCTCATCAAGTTCTATTGCGTTGTTTACGGATAACGGCTGTGCAATGTATAATCTGATTTGTCCCATAAATTTTCTGCATAACTTGTTTTTTGTTTTCTTATTTTAGAAGATATATGTTAAATTTTGTTAAATACTAACATTATTTGAGGCGGATATGATTGTTACGATTGACGGTCCGGCAGCGGCAGGAAAAGGAACTTTAGCAAGCGTTTTAGCTCAGACATATCATCTGGTGTATTTTGATACAGGAATGGTTTATCGTGCTGTCGGGCTGGATATGTACTTGCATCATGATGACCCTCATGATGAAGAAAAGGCAACGCAATATGCCGACGCGCTGACTTTTACAAAAATGCACGACTTGGCAAAGAATCCGGATTTTCGTTCGGCAATCGGTGGAAATTATGCCTCTATTGTTTCGGCACATCCGAAAGTTCGCGCGGCACTCCTCAAAATGCAACAAGATTTTTCTAAGAATCCTACATTTGCCGACGGAACACTGGCTGAAGGGGCTATTTATGACGGACGAGATACCGGCACAGTGGTCTGTCCTCATGCAGACATTAAGTTTTTTATTACCGCCTCAACAGAAGTGCGTGCGATGCGGCGTTTTAAGGAATTTCAAGCAAAAGGGTTGACAACTGACTATGAGACCGTTTTGGCGGATATGAAAGCGCGTGATGAGCGCGATGCGACGCGTTCCACCGCACCGATGAAACCGGCCGAAGATGCCATCGTTTTTGACACTTCAGCAATGTCGATTGAAGAAGTTTTAGCTTACGCGCTGAAGATTATTGATGAGAGAATCAAGAATTCTTAAAGAAAATGCTTGAAAAATAAAAAGATAGTGGTATAAACAGCTGGTCTGATGAGGATAGGGCACGCTATATCAGATATTAACCTCGTGCAAGTCCACCCGCAAAGGGCTTTTGGTTGTATTGATTCAATAAGCTCGGGTTGGCATTTTTTGAAATATATTTATTTATGACAAACGCAGAATTTAAAATCCCTGAAACAACTGAAAACTTTGCTGAGCTCTTGAATGAGCAATTCGGTGAAGACTCCTTAACAGGTTCTGTTGTTAAAGGTACTGTTATTCGTTTAACTCCTGATTTCGCTATGGTTGATGTCGGGTTAAAATCAGAAGGCCGTATTCCTCTCCGTGAATTCGGTCAAAATCCGGAACTCAAAGTCGGCGATAAAATCGAAGTTTACGTTGACAGATATGAAGATAAAGACGGACAAATTGTTTTGTCTCGTGAAAAAGCACGCCGTGAAGAAGTATGGCAAGATTTGGAAAAATCTCTTAATGCCGGCGAACGTGTCAACGGTATCATTTTTGGTCGTGTTAAAGGCGGCTTTACGGTTGACTTAAACGGCGCAATTGCTTTTCTCCCAGGTTCTCAAATTGACATTCGTCCGATCCGCGATATTACCCCATTGATGGGCATTTCTCAACCATTCCAAATTTTGAAAATGGATAAGGTCAGAGGCAATATCGTTGTTTCTCGCCGCGTTGTTTTGGAAGAAACACGCGCTGAAGCCCGTGCTGAATTAATCGGCGATATCAAAGAAGGTTCTGTTCTCGAGGGTGTTGTTAAAAACATTACCGATTACGGTGCATTCATTGATTTGGGCGGTGTTGATGGTTTATTACACGTTACGGATATTTCTTGGAAACGTATTAACCACCCTGCAGAAGTTTTGTCTGTTGGTCAGACTGTTAAAGTTCAGGTTATCAAATTTAATGAAGATAATCAACGCATCAGCTTGGGCATGAAGCAGCTTGAAAATGACCCATGGCAAGATGTTGCTAACAAATTTAAGGTTGGCGATATTTGCAAAGGTAAAGTTACAAACATCACCGATTACGGTGCATTTGTTGAATTAGAAGACGGTATTGAAGGTTTGGTTCATGTCTCTGAAATGAGCTGGACACGCAAAAATGTTCATCCGGGTAAGATTGTTTCTACTTCTCAAGAAGTTGAAGTTAAGGTCTTGGAAGTTGATCCGGAAAAACGTCGTATCTCTTTGGGCATCAAACAATGCACACCGAATCCTTGGGCTGCCTATATTGAAGAGCATCCGCTCGGATCAGTTATTGAAGGTAAAATCAAAAACATTACCGAATTTGGTTTGTTCATTGGCTTGAGCGATGAAATCGACGGTATGATTCACTTGTCTGATATCTCTTGGGATAAAGCCGGTGAAGAAGCTGTTAAAGATTACACCAAAGGTCAAGACATCCAAGCTAAAATTATTGATGTTGATGTTGAAAAAGAACGCATCAGTCTTGGTATTAAACAACTAAGCGAAGAAGCAGTTTCTTCTGCTTTAGAGGGTATCAAGAAAGGCGATATCGTTAAGGCAACAATTACCGCTATTGAAGATAAAGGCGTTGTTGTTGACGTTAATGGTTTGACAGCAAACATCAAGAAAGCTGACTTGTCTAAAGATAAAGCTAATCAAAATCTCGACAACTATCATGAAGGCGACGTTTTGGAAGCCAAAGTTACTTCCGTAGACAAGAAAAACGTTAAAATTGGCTTATCCGTTAAAGCTCGTGAAGTCGAGGAAGAAAAGAAAGCTTTAGAAGAATATTCTAATACCGACTCTTCTAACTCCGCTTTAGGTGATGCTTTAGGTAAAGCCTTAAAGAAGAAAGCTTAATTTAAGCAATTGACTTTAAGAAAAGAGGGACGAAATCGCCCCTCTTTTTTTGTTCTAAGGTAAAAAACAAAAAAGCAAGAAAATTCCGAAATAAACGAGAATATAAAAAATAATTTTTAAAAATTTCTTGCTGATTTTCTTATTTATCAAATGTATTGCGATAAAGTAGGTTGCAATAAATGCTAAAAGAGATATCTTGTAAATACTATTGTATAACTCATCTTCATTTTCTTGAATAAATGATAGTGTTTCTTTGCTACTATCCGCTGATAATAGAGTAAAAAACAGTGCCATATTAAGCCAAGGGACGATTAACGCTAAAAGACAAAAAAATGCTATTTTTTTTAATACGGAAATATTTTTTTGCATCTGCTTATTCCTTGTATTATTTGCCATAGCGGCGGGTTGAACGATGTTTAATATATTCTTTAGCCATATTTTGCAATTGTTTATCATATTTGTACAGAGGAGATTCCATTGCATTGAATAAATCATCTGCATCCCAATTTTTTGGTTTTTTATCTATAGGCAATTTAGGATTGTAATATTCCTTAATTAATTTTTTATTTTTGTATAAGGGAGAAGATTTGTCATAATATTTTTTAACAGCATAGTCTTCTCTTTTGTTAAGTGTTTTTATTCCACCCGAATCTAAAAATTTTAATCCGGCTTTTTTTAAGGCGTTTTTACCAACATATCTGGCCGCAGAACTAATAATAGGAAGCAGTGGGAGAGGCATTTTATTTTTCCTTTTCAATCTGTAAATTAACCATATATATTTTCATTAACCATATTTATAACAAAATGCAATATATTATAACAAAATATTAACAAAAAATTGCAGCTTTTAGAATGATTATTTATAGTACTAATCTTTTTTAAGGAAGAAAGCTTAATTAAGCAATTGACTTTAAGAAAAGAGGGACGGAAACGTCCCTCTTTTTTTGCTTGCATTTTTCTTAAAGTGTTTTATAGTAACCTTTGTAGGCAGAGATGCTTACAGGGGCCTCAAAATCTCCTCGTAGATAAAAATAACTCCTTCTGATAAAGAGGGAGATGATGAAATATATTGAATACATCATGCTGTTCTACGACAGTTTTGAGCTCCCTCACCTTTTAAAAAGGTGAGTTTTTTGTTAGGAACTATTCTCTTGAATGGTCATCACCGAGCTTGATTCGGTGATCTAATATTAAAGGAATCTGCTTTTATCAATATTGGATTGTCGGATCAAGTCCGACAATGACTAAATAGGGTAAAAAAACAAAAATTAGGAGCTAAGAAAAAACATGAAATACGCAAACATCCTCAAAAAAGAACTCGGGCTGCAGCTTGGCATTTTGCGCCTCAAACAAGGCAAAAAGCTAAGCCGTGTCGCGACGGATTTAGGTTGGAAAGACCAAGTCATCGACCAAATCGAAAACGGCTACCACCACACATGGAAACGCTATTACGAACTCCTCAAATATTATCATGGCACAATTGGGATTATTATTGACAAGTAATCCCCTTTTCTGAGCACGGCTTTGTATCCCTTAACATCGCCCTCAGGTGCTCATCGGGGCTGGCTTGTTACAACAGCCCCACCATCAAAAAACGGAGCCGTGCCGAAAACGCGGCTCCTTTTATTTACACCTTATCAAAATTAATTCTCGGATCAACCAGAGAATATGTTATATCACTTATCAACTTTAGAATTAAGCCTAAAAGAGCAAAAATATACAATGTTCCGAAAATAACCGGATAATCGCGCGTCATAATCGCTTCGTAACCCAGAAGCCCCATACCATTAAGAGAAAAAATAACCTCTATTAACAAAGAGCCGGTAAATAACATTTTAATCAGTAACGCAGGAAATCCGGCAATCACAATTAACATAGCGTTTCGAAAAACATGACCGTATAAAACCTGACTTTCGGTTAATCCCTTGGCTTTGGCTGTTAATACATAGGGCTTGTTTATTTCATCCAAAAATGAATTTTTTGTCAGCATGGTCAGGCTGGCAAATCCACCGATCACCATCGCCAATACAGGCAAAGTAATGTGCCAGAAATAATCGCCAATTTTACCTAAAAGAGATAGATTTTCCCAGTTATCTGAGGTTAGGCCTCGTAGAGGAAACCACTGAAAATATATGCCGCCGGCAAAAACAACAATCAAAAATACGGCGAATAAAAATACCGGTATTGCCGCACCGATAATAATTGCACATGAAGTCCATACATCAAAGGGGCTACCATCTTTAACGGCTTTTTTTATTCCCAACGGAATGGCAATCAGGTATATTAATAGGGTTGACCATAAACCCAAAGATATAGATACCGGCATGCGTTCTTTGATAAGTTCCCAAACCGTTTTATTATGATAAAAACTGGTACCAAAGTCAAAAGTTGCATAGTCTTTTATCATCTTTACAAAACGTTCCGGTGCCGGCTTATCAAAACCAAATTGCTTTTCCAGTGCTTTAACCAAATCTTCCGGCACTCCTTGCGCTCCTTGATACTGGCTTTGTTGTGCCGTATTCATATTGACTTGAGTGGTTGAACTGAGCGATGATTTTGAATCTGTATTCATACCTTGATACTTGGCAAGCATATATTCAACAGGTCCTCCGGGGGCAAGCTGAATAATTGCAAAATTTAAAAACAAAATTCCAAATAAAGTTACTGGAATCAGCAAAAGGCGTTTTATAATGTAATTTCTCATTTTGCCTCCTTCATCCACCATGTTTGAGGAAGAAAACCTGTTTTAACAGTTGTTTGAGGTTGTTCAAACTTATTCCAATAAGCCACACGTTGGGTTGGTGAATACCAATGCGGAATTAAGTACCAGCCGTGAAGCAACACTCTGTCTAATGCGCGGACATATGCTTCATAATCTTCTTGCCTTTGGGCACTGATTATGCCTTTGATTAACTCGTCAACAACCGGATTTTTCAATCCTAAGATATTATAGCTTCCGCGCACGTCAGCAGAAGCACTGCCCCACATTTCAGTCTGCTCATTCCCCGGCATACGGCTGACATTAAAACCGGCAATTGCCATCTCAAAATCAAAATTATCAAGTCTGTTTTTAAAAACACTCGGTTCAATATTGCGGAACTTCATCTTTATTCCTATTTTTTTCAGATTAGCAATGAAGGGAAGCATAACTCGTGTAAAAGCGGCTCCGTTTGCTGAATTACCGAGAACTTCTATTGTCAATGGTTCTTGTGTCGCAAGATTTGTCATTTTTCCATTTACAAAGTCGTATCCGGCCGCTTGTAGCAATTTAACCGCTTTTTTGAGATTTTTACGCGTTTCTTCAGGCGTACGATGTGAGGGTAATCTTGGTGCTTCGGTAAATATACTTTCTTCTAATTTGTCTTTATATTTTTCTAGAATTTCGCGCTCTTTTCCTTGCGGCAAACCAGTAGCTTCCATGCCGGTATTTGGAAAAAAGCTGGCAATACGCGTATATTGTTTGTAAAAAAGATTTTCATTTGCCCATTCAAAGTTAAAGGCAAGAGCTATAGCTTGGCGAACACGTTTATCCTTAAACTTATCTTTGCGTAGGTTAAAAGCAAAATTTTGTAAAGGGGCGGCATTATTATGTTTAATATCTTTTTTTAAGACCTTCCCGCTTTTGATAATATCATTGTCGTAGCCGACAGCCCAGATTTTGGCGATATATTCTTCTCGTGCATCTATGTTACCGGCAAATAAAGCCTGTAAGGTTACCGTTGTATCTTGATAATAGTCATAACGCAGCTCATCAAAATTGAACATTCCTTTGCGCGTTGGTAAATCTTTTGCCCAATAATCAGGATTACGCTTAAATTGAATAAACTTATTGACTTCAAACTTATCTAAAACATAAGGGCCACTCCCAAGTGGCGGGACTAAACTTGGCTCAGAAAAATCTTTTCCTACCCAGTCATCTTCCGAATAAATGCTCATTTGCGCCAAAATTAAAGGAAGTTCCCTATTTTGTGACCCTTTCTTAAAATAAAAACGAACATGGCGGTCGTTTACCTCTTCTACGCGATCAACATCAGCATAGTAAACTTTATAAAAAGGCTGACCTTTTTCAACCAGTGCCTTATAAGAAAAAATAACATCTTTCGCTAAAACAGGCTTTCCATTGTGAAATTTTGCCCGTTCATCCAAAATGAATCCGACATAACTTTTGTCTTCAGGATATTCAAACTCCTTTGCCAGCAAAGGATAAACTGTTGCAATATCATTTACAGCTCCGACTCCTAAGGTATCAAGCGTGAGTGACACCGTATAGCCGCCATCTGATATCCCCTTAAAGATAAACGGATTAAAATTATCAAAAGTCCCATAGGTCGGCATAACCATACGACCACCTTTAGGGGCATCCGGATTTACATAAGAAAAATTAGTAAAATCTGCCGGATACTGCGCTTTTCCATACAAAGCCAAATAAGGCAATGTTTCCGCAACAGCTGAAAAGCTCCATCCGGCAAACAAAAGTGTCCAAAAGAATCTATTTATGGTAGTTCTCAGCATTCATCCACTCGCCGAACGGATAAGAAAAATCCTCATCATTACTAATTTTGGGTTCAGGCATTCCCTCTTCTTTTTGAAAAACAGGTTCTTGTTGTGCCGATAGGTCTCTTTGTTTGGCTTCTTCCCACTCTTTTTTCAAATCAGCTAATTGATTTTGAGTCTGTTGGAATCCGCTTTCAAGCTCAGAAGTCACAACGGAGGGAGTGGGTGCAAATATATCTTGCAGAGGTTTTTCTTCAGGTATTATGCTAACCTCTTCTTCCTCATTTTCTTTCGGTTCATTTTCTGTTTCTACGTGCTCAGATGGTTCTTCAATATCTTCGCTAAAATGCGGTTCTCTCGGCATTGATATATCTTCAGAAGGATTACCAAAACTTTTGGCAAAGGCCATTGACAGAGGATCTGCATTTTCTTGTACATCTTCTTTCACATTTTCTGTTTTTTTGCGGGTAAAGGTGTTTAAGAACATTTGACGGGCATTCTCGGACAGCGGTTTTTTTTCAGGTTCTTTCTGAGGAATAAATACAATATTTGATTTTTCTGTATCAACTTCTTTTTCAGCTTCATCAACATCAGAAAATCCTTCGTTTTCTTGCGGGGTATCCTCAGCCATTTGTTTGTGAGCCAAGCTCAAATCTCTATTTTGACGAATAGAATCCGCAGGGCCGGCAAGTAAACTAAAAACTTTACCAAAAACGCCTGTTTCGATAACGTTTAGAAAAATTCTTTCCTGATCATGTTTTTCAAGCATATTTATCAAATTTTGATAGCGAGAACAAAACTCAAGAATTGTCCCTCCGAGAATGACATCTTTTAGCGATTTTTCAAGCAGAATTTTCGGCAAATTCGGCTGATTTTGGTAAACATCTATCAATACTTTTCCTAATGCCCACTTTCCGCCATTTTTAACTTTAACCCACAAAGAGTCTATTTGCTCGGACGTTGACAGGTTGCCTCTTTCTATAATTTCTGACAGCAATTCATTCATATCTGCAATAAACATATCAAATTTATTTAGAATAATACCATTTTTATAGCTATCATGAGATTCCAATAACACCTTTATCATAGCATCTGCATATTCTTGATTTTTACGCATTTGCTTAAACAACGAATACATATTTTTATTGAGAACAGACGTGCTGAAATACTGATATATATACCCGAAAACGACCCAAAGAATTAAAATCGGCAAGGCCACGACGGCAACGCTTAGAGAAAAACTCTCCATATTCTCGCCGGACATATTTGAAATAGAATAAAAAAGCCAAATAATACTTGAAAAAACCGAAACGAAAAAAGCTGCTGACAACACGTTTATCATCCTTATTATTTTTTAATGAATTGTATTTTAGCCGTTTTCACCGTAAAAGCAATTATTTTTCTAATATTACGGCTACCTTTCCACAACAAAATCAACAGTATTTTAAAATAATAGTCGAAATTTGTTTTTTTTGTGCTATAAGAAGAGACAGATTTAATATTGAAGAGATAAGTGATGAATCAGACAAATACTTTGATTTTGGATTTTGAAAAAAATATTGTCGAAATTGAGGCCAAACTCGAAAGTCTAAAACTTTTAGCAGAAGATGAATCTGTTGATATCTCGCAGGAAACAACGAGATTAAAACAAAAACTTGAACGGCAGATGAAATTGACTTACGCTAATCTAACGCCTTGGCAAAAATTGCAAGTATCGAGACACCCGCAACGTCCGCATTGTTTGGACTATGTTAACGGCTTAATTGAGGATTTTACGCCTCTTTGCGGTGATCGTTTTTTTGGCGACGATGAAGCAATGGTTTGCGGTATAGGTCGTTTCAGAGAAACCTCCGTTGTTGTTATCGGACAAGAAAAAGGACACGACTTACAATCTCGCATGAAATATAATTTCGGCATGGCGAAGCCTGAAGGATATCGAAAGGCACAACGCTTAATGGATATGGCTGATAAGTTTAATATGCCGATTATTGCTTTTGTGGATACAGATGGAGCTTTTCCGGGGATTGATGCTGAAGCCAGAGGACAAGCTGAAGCTATTGCCTCATCCATCCAAAAATGCTTACAAGTTAAAACACCTATTATTTCTATCGTTATCGGTATGGGCGGTTCTGGCGGAGCTATTGCAATTGCAACGGCCAATCGTATTCTTATGCTTGAAAACTCCATTTATTCGGTTATTTCACCGGAAGGTTGTGCTTCTATTTTATGGCGTTCCGCTGACAAAGTTCAAGAAGCGACGGCAGCACTTTGTTTAACGGCTCAAGATTTGAGAAAATTCGGCGTCATTGATGAAATTATCAAAGAACCTCTTGGTGGTGCACATCGCCATCCGGATCAAATAATCCAAAAAGTAGGAGATGCCATTGCCAAGCATCTGAAAGAATTGTCAGCTTCTACAGGCGAAGAGTTAAAAAAGCAGAGATCCGCAAAATTTTTAGCGATGGGACGTAATCTTCCTGAAAATTAGAGGTCTTGTGAATGTCTGAACATGATATTTGGTTGTTATCTTTTGGTATCGGCATAACCTTTTTACTACTGTGTAATCTGTTGTATGCTCTTTTGAAAAAAGACCCTGTTCGAGAGTTGCATTCTCTGACAGATGCTCTGTTTCGCGGGCAAGCGGAGCTGGCAGGAAGAATGTCTCAACTTTCCGAATCATCTAACCAACAACAAGGAAAGCTTTCGGAGGCGATTAACGAGCAAAAACTTTCCGTTTTGAAACTTATGGATGAGAAATTATTGGCTGTTACCAAAAGCGTCGGAGAAGGTTTGCAACAATCCACAGCAAAAACAACGGAGACAATTCAGGACTTGCGTGAAAGATTAGTTAAGATTGATGTTGCCCAACAAAAAATATCTCACTTGTCGGAACAAGTTGTCTCTTTGCAGGAAGTGTTGTCGAACAAGCAAGCTCGCGGTGCATTCGGTGAGATTCAGCTTAACGATTTGGTCAAATCAATTTTGCCTCCTTCTGCTTACGAATTTCAATGTGTTTTAAGTAATCAAAAACGTGCAGATTGTGTTCTCAGACTACCGAATCCGCCGGGAATGATTGTTATTGATTCAAAATTTCCGCTGGAGAGTTATCAGGCATTACGCAATGCATCTTCTGACCGAGAAAGGGTTGAAGCGGAGCGTTTTTTTCGTGCTTCTGTCCTCAAACATATTAAAGATATCGCCGAAAAATATATTATTAACGGAGAAACAGCCGAATCGGCTTTAATGTTTTTACCGGCAGAATCGATTTATGCTGAACTTTATACAAACTTTACAGACGTCGTTGAGTATTCTTACCGCTCAAAAGTATGGATTGTATCTCCGACAACACTGATGGCAACACTTAATACCGTCAGAGCTGTACTAAAAGATGTTACTATGCGAGAGCAAGCCGGTGTTATTCAAAAAGAAGTCTGTACTTTAATTGAAGACATCGCTCGCCTTGATGATCGTATAGAAAGTTTAGCTCGCCACTTTGAGCAGGCCTCAAAAGATATCGGTGATGTTCGGATTTCTTCAGGAAAAATTTCACGACGAATCGAAAAAATAGAGGACTTACAATTGGGCGAATATGCTCCTCCACAAGCCAATAAATATATTGCCGAGTAATAACTTTGGGATAACTTGTAACAATTTTTATTTTTTTATAAATTTGCGATATTGATTTATGAATTAAAATAAGATATTTTATGGTTAACTTAACAAAACAAAAGAGGTATATTGTGACAAAATCTGAGTTGATTGAAAAAATTTTAGCAAAAAATCCGCATTTAACATTGAAAGATGTTGATCGTATTGTAACAACCGTTTTGGAAAAAATTATCAGTTCTTTGGCTGCTGGCGATCGTGTCGAGTTTCGCGGGTTTGGCGCATTTTCTGTCAGAACGAGAACACCGCGTATTGCTAAAAACCCTCGGACAGGAGCAAAAGTTGAGGTAGACGAGAGAAAAATTCCTCACTTTAAGACCGGAAAGCAATTGCATGAGTTATTGAACAAAAGATAATTTTATATGACGGAGTAGCACGATGGGATTTATTAAGACATTAATCGGCTTGCCGATTGTCGCGGTTATTTTGATCTTTGCCTTTGTTAATAACAACCTGGCAGAGTTCAGTTTGTGGCCGTTTGAACTGGAAATAACCGTATCCCAAAGCGTTGCCGTTTTATTTTTTGTTATTTTAGGCTTCTTACTCGGTAATTTGTTTTCTTGGCTATCATATGCTCCATTGCGAAAAGATTTAAAAAAACAAAAAAAAGCAAATAAAAAACTTAGTAAACAGCAACAGGTTCTTACGGAAACTGTTTCCGGTCTGCAAGGTGATTTGGAGCAAATTAGAGCAGAAAAAGAGGCTTTAATGCCTGAAAAACCAAGTTGGCTGAGTTTCTTAAAAAAACAGTCTACCGAAAATAACACTGATGATGGGGAAAAGTAATGAACTGGCTTACCGATTTCGTTCGTCCGAAAGTTACTAAAGTTACCATAAAAGAGGATATTGCCGATAATTTATGGATTAAATGTCCGGTATGCGGAAAAATGCTTTTTTCTAAAGAGCTGAAGAAAAGTATGTATGTTTGCACGGAATGCGGACATCATTTGCGCCTGTTTGTTGATAAAAGACTGAAATTATTGTTTGATGGGAAATATACCGAGATTGCTTTACCTCAACCTAAAGAAGATCCCTTAAAATTTAAGGATTCTAAGCGTTATACCGATCGTTTGAAATCTTATCGCAAGGCGACCGGTCATAATGATGCTATTCGTGTGGCTCATGGCGAGATAGGGGGCATTCCTTGTGTTGTCGCCGCGATGGATTTTGCTTTTATGGGTGGCTCTATGGGAATGGCTGTAGGCGAAGGAATCGTCAAGGCGGCAGAACTTTCTGCAAAGAATCACTACCCCTTAATTATCGTTACGGCGTCCGGTGGTGCTCGTATGCAAGAAGGAATTTTATCTTTAATGCAAATGGCTCGAACAACCGCGGCCATCAATCAAGTTAAAGAAAAAGGTATTCCCTATATTTCTATTTTGACAGACCCGACTACAGGGGGTGTCTCTGCTTCTTTTGCCATGTTGGGAGATGTTCATATTGCAGAAAAGGGGTGCATTATCGGTTTTGCAGGTGCTCGAGTTATTGAACAGACTATTCGAGAAAAATTACCGGAAGGATTTCAGCGTGCCGAATATCTTTTGGAACATGGAATGGTTGATATTGTCGTTACTCGTTCGGAAATGAAAGAAACTCTGGTTAAAGTCATCAGTATTTTAACCCATAAAAAACCGGCCATCAGCCGTCCTCTTTTAGAAAGCAAAACAAGTTCATAACTTTTTTAGCAGGAGACAAATATGCTGTCGTTAAAACATCTCAACATCAAGTCTTTTAATGAGAATTTGGCGTATTTGAATAAAAATTGTCTTGATTATTCGATTGACGATATTTCTGCACTTTCACAAGTTGAAATTCAAACAGAAAACAGTAAAATTTATGCTTTTTTGCAGATTGTTGATGACGACTCTTTGGTTTCACCGACACAGCTCGCCTTAAATGATGAAGCCTTTGCAAATTTAGGAGAATCGGAAGGGACTGAAGTTATCGTCAGTTTAGCGGCGACAGCACCCAGTCGTACTGCCCTTAAGCGCAAAATTGCGGGTAATATTTTATCTCCGCAAGATTATAAATTTATCATTAAAGATATTGTCAACAGGCGTTATTCTGATATTGATATTGCCTCATTTATTGTTGCCGGCGGTACGTTTATCAGTGCTAATGAGGTTTTGGGATTAACCGATGCGTTAGTTGATAATACTAAAATTGATTGGCCTTATGAAAAACTAGTCGTAGATCATCATTGTTTAGGCGGTATCCCTGGCAATAAAACAGATATTATTATCGCAGCGATTGTCGGAGCGTATGGTATTGCCATTCCCAAAACCGTTGCAAAGGCAACAACTTCTTGCGCCAGCGTCGCTGATACTATGGGCATTTTGTGTAACATCAACTTATCTCAGGACAAATTTAAGGAACTGGTTACCACCAATCGAGCCGTTGTTGCTAATTATGAGCCGCTTGAAGTGGTTGATGCCATTAAATCCATTTCTAATGTAGAACGGCATTTAGGATTGACTCAACAAGAGTTTTTATTAACTGAAGTTCTTGCGCTTAAAATTTCTGCCGGCGTTACTCATTTATTGATAGATATTCCGGTTGGTGAAAAATCTCGCATTAAAACGATTTATGAGGCTATCAGACTCCGAAAATTGGCAGAATTTGTCGGCGATCGGTTAGGAATTGATATCGAAGTTGTTATTACAGACGGAAGCGAACCGATTGGAAACGGAATTGGAGCTATTTTAGAGGCTCGGGATATTATCCAGATTTTAAAAAATAAGCCTAATGCGCCGCAAGATTTGCTTGAAAAATCATTATTTCTTGCCGGTCGTTTATTAGAATTTGATCCTAAATTGCATGGCGGGAAAGGCTATGATACGGCAGCGGAAATTTTGCGCTCCGGTCAAGCCTTGGAAAAATTAAATGAAATTATCCGCGCACAAGGCAAAAAAGAACAACCGGTATTAGGAGGCTATACTCGTGATGTTTTAGCTCCGGAGAGCGGTGAAGTTATTGCCATTGATAATCAGCAAATTAACCGTATCGGAATTTGGTCAGGTGTTCGTCAATATCTCGGAGCGGGAATTGATTTGTTTAAGAAAGTCGGTGATATTGTTACCGCCGGAGAACCTCTGTATCGTATCTATGCTTGTTCTCCGGAAGATTTGGAGTTAGCTGAAACAGTTGTTGAAGATTCTATCGCTTATACCATCAAGAATAACGGATAATTTTATCCTTTAAATTTATCAATACTTTGTCCTCCAAATTGCAATAGTTGGCAAAACTTTGAGCCTAAGCAAAATTTTGATTTTTATTATTTCATAAAAAATTTTTCATTTTTTTTGCTTCAAGGCTTGCACTCCTAAAATACGCTCCCTATATAAGCAATTAGCAAATGTTTTATTTATTGGATAAGGATACAAAAATATGAGTAATAAAGTTATTGGTATTGACTTGGGAACAACAAACTCTTGCTTTGCTGTTATGGAAGGCAAAGATCCGAAAGTTTTGGAAAACAGCGAAGGAGCGCGTACAACCCCGTCTATGGTCGCTTTTACAGATGATGAGCGTTTGGTTGGTTTTCCGGCAAAACGTCAGGCTGTTACAAACCCTGAAAACACCTTATTTGCCATTAAGCGTTTAATCGGGCGTCGTTTTGATTCTCCGGAAGTCGCTAAGGATAAGGCTTTGGTTCCGTTCAAAATTATCAATGGCGATAACGGCGATGCATGGGTCGAAGTTAAGGGCGATAAATATGCTCCGTCACAAATTTCCGCTATCGTTTTGCAAAAGATTAAAGAGTATGCAGAAAGCTATCTCGGTGAAAAAGTCGAAAAAGCCGTTATTACCGTTCCGGCATATTTTAATGACTCTCAGCGTCAAGCGACAAAAGATGCCGGTAAGATTGCCGGTTTGGACGTTTTGCGTATTATCAATGAGCCGACAGCTGCTGCCTTGGCCTATGGTATGGATAAAAAGACAAGCGGAACGATTGCCGTTTATGACTTAGGTGGCGGTACATTTGATATTTCTATTTTGGAAATCGGTGACGGCGTATTCGAGGTTAAATCCACGAATGGTGATACTTTCCTCGGCGGTGAAGACTTTGACCAACGCTTGGTTACTTATTTGACTGACGAATTCAAGAAGGAATCCGGTATCGACTTGAAAAATGATCGTTTAGCCTTACAACGTTTGAAAGAAGCGGCAGAAAAAGCTAAGATTGAATTGTCTTCGGTTACCCAAACAGATATTAATTTACCGTTTATTACGGCTGATGCAACCGGCCCGAAACACCTCAATATCAAATTAACGCGTGCTAAATTGGAATCTTTGGTTGAAGATTTGATTGAACGTACGGTTGAGCCATGCCGCAAGGCATTAGCTGATGCCGGTATTAAAGCCAGTGAAATCAGTGAAGTTATCTTGGTCGGTGGTATGACTCGTATGCCGAAAGTACAAGAAAAAGTAAAAGAAATCTTTGGTAAAGAACCTCACAAAGGCGTTAACCCTGATGAAGTTGTAGCTGTCGGTGCGGCTATTCAGGGCGGTGTTTTGATGGGCGATGTCAAAGATGTGTTGTTGCTTGATGTTACGCCGTTATCTTTAGGTATTGAAACATTGGGCGGTGTGTTCACTCGTTTGATTGATCGTAATACCACCATTCCAACCCGTAAATCACAAGTCTTCTCAACTGCAGAAGATGGGCAGACTGCCGTTACTATTCGTGTTTTCCAAGGTGAGCGTGAGATGGCTCAGGACAATAAGTTACTCGGTCAATTCGATTTGGTCGGTATTCCGCCGGCACCACGCGGTATGCCGCAGATTGAAGTTACTTTTGATATTGATGCGAACGGTATTGTTAATGTTTCTGCAAAAGATAAAGCAACCAACAAAGAACAAGCCATTCGTATTCAAGCCAGTGGCGGTTTAAGCGATGCCGATATCGAAAAAATGGTTAAAGATGCTGAGGCTAATGCTCAAGCCGATAAACAAAAGAAAGAACTGGTTGAAGCTAAAAATCAAGCTGAAGGTTTAGTTCATGCTACCGAAAAAACCTTGAAAGAGCATGGCGATAAAATCAGTGCCGCTGAAAAATCTGCCATTGAATCAGCTATGGAGGATTTAAAGAAGGCAGCTGAAGGGGAAGATGTCAGTGCCATTAAAGAAAAGACTGAAACACTGATGCAGGCTTCATTAAAACTTGGCGAGGCTATGTACAAACAAGCCGCTCCAGAGGCAGGTGCTCAGGCACAAGGCGCAGAAGCTAACCCATCAAACAACGAAGAAAAAGTTGTTGATGCTGATTTCGAAGAAGTTAAGTAACTTCATACTTGTTTTTCAAACACCTGTCCAGTTAACTGAACAGGTGTTTTTTTTGTTTAAGACCCGTACTTTCTGTTCTTGACTTCAAGCAACGGAGAATTATAATGGCAGCAAACTCAAAGGGAATATGTTAAATGAACAAAATCAAATTCTTGGTTTTCAGCATTCTTACTATGTTATTTTTGCCTTCTGCTCATGCACGAGATATTAAGTTCTCAGCCGAAGGAGATTGGAACTCATTTTACGGTTATACATTTCCGGATCATGATTATAAACATCGTGATAAACGGCAATCTTTTATTAACACTTTTGAACTGAATTTTGGCGCAGAAAAAATTTTTACTGATGACTGGTCGTTGGGATTGTATACGGATTTATTTGCCGCTATCAATAAGCGTCAGCGCAATTACAGCAATGGCTTATGGGGGCATGAAATATATGGTATTTTGGATAACCCGTATGGGCGTTTTATGTTTGGAGAGACCCAAAATGTCGTTGCGCAATTTCATATTGGTGCGCCTAAAGTTGGCAAATTCGGTTTAAATGACGGTTTGGTTATTGATTTTCTGGCTAACCCAAACTGGATTAAAGAAAAACACAAAGCTGCATATCGAACACTTAATTCTACCGCTGTTAATACGGATGGAACAGCAGCTAAAATCAGCTACATTACACCGGATTATCATGATTTGACTTTTGGCTTTACTTATGTTCCGGATACTTATAGCCGGACCGGACTTGTTCAAAAAGGGGCAAAATATGCCCGCGACGATGGTTATATCGGAGCGGCTTATTATACGGCAGATTTGGGCTTTGCAGAATTAGAGACTTCTCTCGGCTATGCCGTCTTTCATAAAAATGATAAAGAATTAAGCATTGGGGCAAGTTTGTATCGTGCCGGTTGGACACTTGGCGGAAGTTGGCGCAAAGCAGATGT
This sequence comes from Alphaproteobacteria bacterium, assembly GCA_017477185.1. Lineage (GTDB taxonomy): Bacteria > Pseudomonadota > Alphaproteobacteria > RF32 > CAG-239 > Scatocola. The sequence goes on from JAFUXF010000026.1 coordinate 69,298, forward strand.
TGAGGGAAATAGTTATCCGATAACCAAAATTTCACAAAATCGAAAATTACCTGATTTATTTGATAATTACCGTGAAGGCGAGGCTTGGGATGTTGGAATCGGTTATGAATTTGGCCCCGTTAAAACAGCTCTCTCCTACTTTGAAAGCAAAGCAACAAACACCTCTAATAAAGATAAAATTTGGTTATTATCAAATGAATTTCGCTATAATAAACATTTGGCTTTTTATCTCGCAACCGCAAAAGTTGATTTTGAGGGACTTACTCATCAGGAAAGTAATCGCGGTTGGGCTACCATGACCGGTTTTAGTCTGAGCTTTTAGGAAAAACAAATGACAAACATTTTATTTTTAACAGCAAATGTTTTATTAAAAAGCGATTTAACAGCACAGATTGAATACTGTTTACCCGAATATAAGGTTTTTACCGAGGATAACGAAGAGACTGTTTTTGACCTTGCTTTGCTTGACGGAAAATCTTGGTTGGTTGATTTTCGTGCAAAGCATTCAAAAGTTCCGGCCTTAATTTTAGAGCCGGCAGATAGCTCAGAATTTACAGAAAATAACCTTGATATCTTTATTTATAAGCCCCTCATTTTGGCTTCTTTGTTAAATCAAATAAAATCTACGATAAACGTCTTTGCCAATTCTGCTGACGGAACTCTATATTTTGATCCTTATGAACTTCATCCAGAAGACCGCTCACTAATTAATACCCTTACGAATAAGGCGATTAAACTCACTGAGAGGGAAATTGATATTCTGGCTTATTTATATAAGGCCGGAGGAAAGCTCGTCAGCAAAGAAGAATTGTTGGAGAATGTATGGGAATACAGTCCTGAAACGACAACCCATACCATAGAAACCCATATCTACCGTCTACGCAAAAAAATTGACGATGACGAATCCGCCGCCCCACTGATTGTTGCAGAAGACGGCGGCTATCGGTTAGAGAGATAAATTATCTTTCATTTTCTTTTGTGGGAGTAACACCATTTTTCGGATGCCTTTTTGCAATTTTTGCCATCTCTGTAGCAGCATCTGCAGCAGGCACTTTTTCTATTGCCGCTCGCTTATCCTCATATGAGATATCAGGATGAGAGAAATAGAAATCATTTAAATCAGCGACAAATACTTGTTTGCCAGACTTTTTCATGCTTGCTTGTGGATTTTGAGAAATGTCTCTGGTTCCATCAGCCACAAAAGAGGTTGAACGCACAAATTCTCCGGTATAATCTGTGAAGTGACTGAGCGTCATAACATCTCTGTAGTTGTGCGAAGTTATATTGCTTTGCCATAAACTCTGACGAGCCTCATTAACGACGGCAGCTTGTCCGGGATTATCTTTGTGCTTTTCATAATCGGCAACAATTTCACTCTGTAAAGTTTCCTTGCCTCCAATTTTTAACGGACCCGCTTTAGCAATAGCCTCATCGAATTTCTGCCGCCGCTCCTCTAAGAAAACATACATATCAATATCTCGACCTGTCGCTTGTCGTTCGGCATCAACACGATTATTGTAATTAATCCAATGTTGATATTGCCGATGCTCAGACGGATTCTCCGGATTATCAACAACCTTCGGATCAACGCCATACATAATCTTATATTCATCGGCGAGTAACTTGCCATATCCCGGACGTTCAACCGTTGCAGTCGGTGTTTGATCTTCTTTTTTCTTTTTCTGTTTAAGTCTCTTCAGAATTTCTTCTGCTTTTTCAGGGGTCGGAAGATATCCGTCAATTGGTTTTTCTAAATTTTCGAGTTGTTTTGGCTCTTCCTGCTTAACCGGCTGTTTTGGCTCTTCCTGCTTAACCGGTGTCTTATCGATCGGCGTTTTATCAACCGGTTTCTTATCTTGTTTTTCGTTCTTCTTGGCATTCGCTCCAACACGTTCTGCCAAAGCACGATTTTCTTCCTGGTTATCATGAACCATGGTAAATGGCAGAATATCCACACCCTCTTCGGTATGCTGGGTTATCCGCTGATACAGTTCTTCTTGCCCCGGATGATCGTGCGGTTCATAACCGACATCTGCATCTTTATTATAAGAGTCAGGATTCTTTCCATCGCCCAAGTTGTCAAAATCCTTAATTTTGCCCATATCATTAACATCACCTTCATGCTGTCCACCAACATGATCTTCGACAATTTGTAAAACTTTTGCATCAGCCTCTGTCAAGGGTTCTCCGCTAAGAAGTTTATGGTATGTATCTTGATAAGTTGTTGTATGACCGTTTTCGTCCGTATAGCTCAAGACTTCTCCAATCGGCTGACCGTTATCGTCAAGAGCATCAGCTTTTGGTGCTAAAATATTTGCCTGATAAAGTTTGTAAAGAAGCATGTCGCTGTTAGAAACAAACGCACCATTGACATAGCTGTTCATTTCATGGTGTGTTTCAGCCAACTTATCTAAAGAAGCAACAGCATCATTATATGCCGAGGTATTCTCATCATAAGATTTATCCGTCCAGTCATGACCTAAATACTCACTGTAGCGTGTCCCGCCGGTATGGGTGTCATTAGGGTCTAATACTTGCTCCATACGATGTTTGGCAAAATCAAGTTCTTCAGCAGTATAATCACGCGTTGTAAATCCCTCTTTACCTTCTTGAACAAGGAAAGCACCTTCATCAGTTTTATCACAATATTCTAAGGTATAACCCTGTTTTGTCAGTTCTTCTTCTGGCAAAGCTCGCAAGTTATCAAATTCACTTCTGTCTGTAACAACACTGTCATGAGATGTTGTCCCCAACCCTGTGGCTTGCATTCCCAGACCGAGAGCATAGCCTGTTCCTAAAGCTGTTCCGGTTGATAATGTAGCGGAAAAAGCAGCTACGGAAGCTGATTTCCACCAGCTTTCGCCTTTTTCTCTTTGCCGTTTGAAAGTCTTTACAATGTTCGTCAGATTACCGACAGCCATTGCGGCAATTCCCAAACCTTTTGCCGCATCTTTGGCCGCAGCACCACCCAGCAGAGCGGCACCTGTTGCTAATGCAGAAGTGGCAATTTCACCAACATGGTCTTTTAAGAATCCTTTTAAAGTAAGTTTACGATTATTTTTCTTCGCTTCCTCTTTGAGGCGCTTATACTTTGTTGTTAAACGCCAAATTGCTTGTCCGCCGACATAAGCACCATAAAGAAAATTTCCGCCGGGGACGAGACTTGAGCCATATCTGACGACCTGATTTAAGGCTTGTCTACCCATATTCCCCCAAACGGCTTTCGCTTGCGTTCTGGCTATCGTATAATACGGATCAAAGCGTTTAATACAAGTGTTATCAAAATCTTTGACACTTTTTGCCATATTACCGACAGCATTCGTTTTTTTACCGATTTTTGTTCCCAAACGATTCAAATAACCGAACGCATCATTCGTATAGCGAGCAAAGTTTGCAACTTGTACCTTATTATCTACCTTATAGTTTCCACCGGTACCATTAATAACGGCATCATAAGCGGCTTGTCCGGCAGCTTTAGCCTGTTGCTCACTCATCGGTTGCGGAACATAAGAAGGATTAGCCTGCCTTTTTTGTTCTTCCTGAGCCAAATGTTTAGCAGCCTCGTTAGCTGTCAACATTGCTGTTAATTCAGCGGCATAAGCTATATTAATTTCTTCTTGAATGGCGGCATCTAATTCTTCACCCTTCTTGCCCTTGTTTTTAACAGCCGCATTCATCGTTGCTTTTTTGATAACAGCCTCATTAAAGGAGTTGATGAAGTTGTCACGTTGCGTATTATCTACAAATTCAATATTATCCCAAACCTGAGCCAAATCTTCCGGCGGATTTTTGATTTTTCTTTCAGCCTCATTTTTTTTAGCGAGTTCTTCGTTGACTCGTTTTTGAGCTCTCAAATACGTTTCGTTAATTTCATAGGCATCATCATGTGTTAAGCCCGTAAAACCATTAGCGTCATCATAAATATTGATTTGTTCTTCAAGTTTTCCGCGGCAGGTTTTGATATTTTGCTTCAAGGCGTCATTATCGGGATTCTTTTCCTCGACATAATCATACATTAACCTTGCGCCGTCATAAACATCGGCAATATTTGTCTGGTCAACAATAGTTTCATCATTGGCATATTTGTTTACCTTAGAAACCATGACCTCCATTAATGCCGCCCTTGAAGCCTGCATTTCTGCTTTGATGGCATCAGTACTGGCATGATTTTCAGCCTCTTCCAGCCAACGAGATGTATCAACCAAACGTTTCGGCGGATAATATTCAAGAATCTCCTGTTTCAGGGCTTTATCTCTTTGGTTGAAATCATTTCGCTCATCTGCATTTAAGTTGGCTTTTGCCAAATTGATGGCATCTTGCTGAGCATCATGATCTAAAGAAGCAAAATTTTCCGGCAGTTTATTCATTTGCGCTAAAATAGCACGGTCAATACCTACACGAATGGGAGCTTCTGAATTTAAGAAATCCGTATTTTCTCCACTGATAAGTTGCTGCCATTCATCAGAAGTAAAGTTAGTTTCAATGTTTTGCGTCGGAGTAGGCTGCGGTTCCGGCTGCGGTCCGGGTTGTGGCCCGGGTTGAGGTCCCGGCTGCGGTCCCGGTTGAGGTCCCGGTTGAGGTCCGGGTTGAGGTCCCGGTTGAGGTCCCGGTTGAGGTCCCGGTTGAGGTCCCGGTTGAGGTCCCGGCTGCGGTCCCGGTTGAGGTCTGGGTTGAGGTCCCGGTTGAGGTCCCGGCTGCGGTCCCGGCTGTGGTCCATCATTTCCGTCATTACCGCCGTTGCTTGGCGGTGTAACAATGGTATTATCATCATTTCCGCCGTTACCGCCATCATTTCCGCTATTCCACATGATCATAAATCTATCGGTCGGACCCTCGGCATATTCTCTGGCTTCGAATAAAGGACCGGATTGAGCAGAACGATTTAAAAATTCATTAAGATTATTATCAATAATCTCTTGCTCTTCCGGGTGTTGTGCTAAATATGCATTTTTTCTATTCACAAAGTTTTGAATATCTTGTTGGGTGACTAATTCCCCGGTTGCTTGAAGTCTCAAGCCTCTGGCATCATAATCGACCAAACGGACAAATTCTTGATACAATGCATCTTCGTCAGCAAAGGGTTCAGCGTTTCCGTTATCTGTACGAGCATTGTTTTGAGTCTCCGTCTCCGCTGTTCTGTAAGCGTCTGCAAAAGAAGCTAACTCAGCCGAATTAAAAAGATCGTTACCATAAAAAAATGTTTCTTGATCTTGCCCATTTAACCAGCGATTAATCTGACTGTTTATTTCATCAGAAAACTGTGGATTTTCAGACAAAAACTGATTTTTTTCTCTCACAAAACTATTAATGGCTTGACGTGTCGCATCACTTGTGTTTTGCCCATCATAAACAGCCTGTCCTGCAATTTCTAAAAAACTATTATATAAAGCATCTCTTCTTTGCTCAGGTGTGAGAGCATCATTATTTTCATTATTCTGAGCCTGACGATTTTCTGCAGGTTCTTGATGAACATCATCGGCGCTTGGAATTTCCGGTTGCAAGCCGTAGTCTACACTCGGTGTAGTCGCCTCTTGCTGTGTCTCAACGTCGCCCAACTCATTTCGTGCCAACATTCTGACTATTTGCAAAATTTCTTCTCTTCTCTCATCTAAGAGCGCAGAACTTCTAAATTCATCGTAGTATGGTCCGGTAGGATCGTTTAAATAATCGTTTACCCATTTATCTAATTCTTCTTGCGTAGCCATCGTCGTCGCTCCTTATAATTTTATTCTTTGAGTATAACAAATATTAGATATCTTGTCAAGTTTTGTCTATAATACTATAAAATGAATAGTTATTTATTTTTTGACAAAGCTATCCCATATTTTTATTAAAATCTCTTGCCTTTTGAGAATAAACACCTTAAATAAATAATCAGTTAATTTTGGTTCTGTTTCCTCAGATGTGAGATTGCCGCGTCGCTAATGCTCCTCGCAATGACAATAATTATCGCAATGACAATAATTAGGGTGCTCCTCGCAATGACAAAAAACAGAAAATATAGAGATTTGTAAGAAAATGAGTGATACTGATTACTACGAAATATTAGGTGTTTCAAAAACCGCATCAACTGATGAATTAAAGCGTGCTTATCGTAGTCAGGCAATGAAATACCATCCGGATCGCAACCCTGATAATCCGGAAGCTGAAGCAAAATTTAAAGAAATTAATGAGGCTTATGACGTTTTAAAAGATGAACAAAAACGTGCTGCTTATGATCGCTATGGCAAGCAGGCATTCCAAAATGGTGGAATGGGCGGGGGTAATCCGTTTGGTGGGTTTGGTTTTGATTTTAGCGGTGCTACCGGCGGTTTTGGTGATATATTTGGCGATATTTTCTCCGAGTTTATGGGGGGTGGCAGACAAGCTCGTAACCCGAACGCCCCTCAAGACGGAGCTGATTTACGCTACAATCTCGATATCAGTTTAGAAGAAGCCTTTACCGGTGTTGAAAAAGAAATTACAGTTCCCCATTCTGCCTTGTGTGAGAATTGTCATGGTCATGGAACGGAAGACGGCAAAGAAGCTCCTGTTTGTACAACTTGTCATGGCCGTGGTAAAGTTCAATCTCAGAAAGGCGGATTTTTTATTGTAGAAACAACTTGCCCGACTTGTAAGGGAAAAGGTCGGATTGTTAAATCTGCTTGCAAAAAATGCCGTGGCGAGGGAATAATTCACGCTGAGAAACAAATTAAAATCAAAATTCCTGCCGGTATTGAGTCCGATACTCGTATGCGCGTTGCCGGTGGCGGCGAGGCTGGTTTACGAGGTGGACAAGACGGAGATTTATATGTCTTTATTAATGTGTTGCCGCACAAACTTTACGCACGCGAAGGAGCTAATCTTTATACAACAGTTCCTGTATCTATGGCTTGTGCTGCCTTAGGTGGCAAAATTGATATTCCGAGTATTGATGGGCGTGATATAAAAATTGATGTTCCGGTTGGAACACAAACCAATCAACAACAAAAAGTCAGCAACGAGGGAATGCCCATTATTCGCTCTAGTCGTAAAGGAGATTTATATGTTCGTTTTGCGGTAGAAACTCCGGTTAATCTCAGTAAAAAACAAAAAGAATTACTGGAAGAGTTTCGTTCTCTGGATAAAGATGATACTTGCCAACCGCAAACAAAAGGATTTATGGATAAAATTAAAGATTTATTTAATGTCGCTTAATTTTGACGAATGTTTTTTCGGTGAGATAAAATAGATTCGATAATTTTTTCTTTCTCTGTTTGGTCGATTAATTCAATAATTTCCAATTCTTTTCTGTCCAGGGGACGATTGATTCCTATAGAATCGTAATATGTTTTGCTTTGCATGTAGAGCTGAGAGGCCTGATTACCCTCCCCTTGGGCGTACAGGTATTGCGATATGTGTTTGAACGCATTTGCTTCTTGGGATTTATCGTCGCCTTGTTTAATTAACTTGAGAACATTATTATATGCCCAATTTGCTTTATCTTCCAGCCCCATTTTTTTGTATAAGTCGGCACATCGACTCCACGCGACAGGATTTTCCGGATTCATCTCAATTGCCAGTTCAAAAGAAGCTGATGCTAGCTTCGTATCATTTATTTCAGCCAAAGTTCCAAAATAGCAAGCATAATTTGAAGATTGCTTAAATAAAGCCTCGCGTTGAGTCATATTCTTCATAGAAACTGCTTGATTGATGCGGTCATCCATCAAGGCTTCCATCAAAGCCATTGCATAAGATGTGTCTCCGGCAATCAGATGAATAATGCAATCTTCGTCTGTCGGTAAATCCTTAAGACGACGCACATTGTCAAAAGCCCTTTGATTACATAAAGCTAAAAACTCTTTTACGGAATGAACAATTTGTAAAACCGTCTCTTCAGACACATCGTCTTTGCAACGATACATTAAGGCTTGTGCAATTTTGAGTTCATCAATATTGCGTCCTATCATATTCACAATCATTCCGACTAAATCATGCATGGTTTTACGGATGATGGTTGTATTGCCCTGTTGTAATGAAGAATTTTGAAAAACTGGTTGGTTTTGTTGATTATGGCGCGATTTTTTCCAATCTAACTCTATGAGTTGTTGTTCTTGCGGATTGCGTTGCTTTTCTCTGAATTCATGAGCAGAAGTGTTCAACTCTTCTTGCGCAAGAATATCTTCTTTTTCCTCTGATATGTTTTTTTTGTTTTCTTCTTGTGTGATTTGAGTTTGTTCTAATTCTTCTTGTAATTCTGATTCTAAAACATCTTCATTAGTATTCTCTTCCGTTTGGAAAGATTCGTCAGGCTGACTTTCAGATTCTGTTTTTATTTGTACTTTATGAGGTCTTTTTCTTCTGAAAAAAACAATAGAACAGATACATATAAGCAGATAAAATGTAATAAAAAACAGGATAACAACTACTGCTCCGGATATAATAATTGCCAGCAAATGCATATTATCTGCTGAAGCAAGACCGGTTTCTACCTTATTGACTAACGCCATAAATCCATTGGTTATCTGAGATAATATTTCAGAAGAAAAAAAAGAATTTGTCAGCTGATTTTTCATAATTTTAAAGGCACCATTTACAAATAATAAAATAACGATTAAACTAATCGTGAATTAAGGTTATTATAATCGGAACTTTTTAAAATACAATACCTAATCGGTTATGTCCGATTTTCAAGAAAAGACTGAAAAATGGGATACTTAAGTCAAAAAAAACGACAAACAAACATAAGAGAACTCTTGCTGATTTCTTTGATATTTCTGCTCTTTTGTTGTTCTCTTTTGCTTTTTTTTAAGGAATCGGTTCCGGCAGCTTTTATCAGTAAAGGCTTGTTTCATATTTATCTATATATGATTTGCGTTTTTTGCATTGCCTTGTTTTATCATTTTTACTGGCAAGGTATCGCCTTATTTTTTGGCTCTTTTCTCTTGTTTCTGAATATCGGTATGGGGAGCAATCTTTTTGTTGATGTTCACACGGCAGGATTGCAAAAAATACGTCTTTTATATCAACCGAACATCTCTCATCTTTATGAAACAGAAAAACAAATTATCAAAAAAAACGTTGATATTGCCGGCATTATTCGCCATGATTCCCTTGCTACTCAACTTCCTTTTTCTGATTTAAATGTTTCACAACGAAAAGACGATAAGTATTTGATTTTTACGCCTCACAAAATTTTGCGGTCAGGAGAAGTTCTGCTTTCCCAAAACAATCAAGCCGGTTTTGCTGAAGTTAATATTGATTTGAAAAAAATTGTTTTTATTGCCGTCGATTTTTCAAAATCTTCATTGAAAGAGAAGCAAACTGCGCTAAAGAATCTGGCAGAGTTTGTTAATATGCAGGATAATCCTGTTATTGTTGTCGGAAATTTCGGAATCGAGGCTTGGGCTCCTGACTTTTTAAGTTTTACGGACAAAACCGGATTAGAAGTCAAAAACAGTGTTCTTCTAAATAATGGCAAGCATCTGTTTAACCCGTTTGTTGTTCCGACGATAAATGTTTTGGCCTATAAAGACTTCGGAATTAGTCATATGACTTTTTTACCTGCCAAAAAAAATAAAATTCGCCCCCTATTAATTGATCTTAATTACTAAGTCGATCTAAGTGATTTTGCAAACAAATACATAGCTCTTCGTCTTCGACTTCTTTGGCAAAGTCCAGTGCCGTTTGTAGGTTTTTGCGCGCCAAATCGCTATGTCCGCAATACTGTTCTAGCAGACCAATATTAGCATAATCGGCGGCAAGTGCATTTACTCTGTGACCTCGTTGTTCTAAATCTAAAGATTGCTGAAACAGTCCCTTGGCTCGCGCTAAATCTTTGCGCTTTACATAAATTATCCCCAGTAAATTATACGCATTTGCCAAATAAAAGCAGCCACAATCTATTTTTCCTATTTCCAGAATTTGTCGTAAAATTTTTTCAGAGGTACTGTCATCTCCGATTTTATACAGAGCTTGCGCTTGTAGATATAAACAGTCAAGTTCGCCCGAAATCTGTGCACATTGGTGATACGTTGCCGCAGCTAGAGATGCTTGCTTCATGGTTTTAGTATAATTGTTTTGCTGCCAACTGATATTTGCAGCAATATCCTGACTGAAAGCATATCCGGTTAAATTGTTTTGTGCTTGGTGGATTTTGCCGGCCTTTTGTGTAAGATTTTGCGCCTTTTTATGTTCTTTCATCAGTAAAAACAGGAGAGCTTGTTGATTGTAAATTTCTGCCAATTCGATGTGTTGTTGCGTTGTGCGGTAGATTTCTTCAGCTTTTGCAAAATAATTTTGAGCTTCACTAAAGCGTTCTTGTCCAACCATCAACATTCCAAGATTAGCATAAGTTTTAGCCTCGCCCTCCTGCCATTTTAGATTTTTGCAAAGTTTTCTCGCTGATAAAAACAGCATTTCAGCAACATCACTGATAAAACTGATGCGGTAGATTGTTCCTAATAAGAGGTAAGTTTCAGCCTCTTCGTAAAAACTTTGTTGTTGGTGAAATTGTTTTGCTGCCTGATATAAATTTTGCGAAGCATATTCTAAATCGCCGTTTTCCAAAGCTTTTTTAGCCAAATGAGTCATATAATATGGCCTTAAATGTTGCGACAAATTTTTTACATTGACTTTGTCCCAAAATAGTTCCGCACGAATTTTATCTCCGATTATTTCATTGAGAAGAGCCAGCCATACCGTCAAATATTGATTTTTTTTATATTGTTTTTCCAACTTCTTAACAGCGTATAGCGGATTAAAAAAGGCATTTAAGAGCAACGAGAGAATCGGTTTTGTTTTTTGTATTTTTTTTGCAACGGTTAATATCTTCCCTTGTGTCAATAAATGTTTCTGACCTTTTGCACGATGCTTAATTGCCAAAATAACCGCTTGTTTTATAAGATATTCCGAAAAAAATAGCGGCTTTTGCTTGATGATTTTTTGGGTTGCAACTTTACGAATAAAATCTAACTGCAAATAATAAAAAAACATCCACGGAATGATTATTATTCCGATTATTGAACAAAAAATGATGATGTAAAAAAGATAATTCATAAAATCTTTAACGCTAAATTAGTTTTTCAGAACGTATACTATCACAACAACAGAATTTTGCAAGTATAAGAGGGGGTAATCCATGAGTATTACAAAATTAAAAAGTTCTGACCTTTATCGTGTTTGTGATCCGCGAAAATTTGACTTCAGTAGTACTGCAGAGTTAGAAGAACGGATGTCTGCACTCGGGCAAGATCGCGCCATCAGTGCCGTAGAACTCGGAATTAATGTCAAATCAAAAGGTTATAACCTCTTTTGCTTGGGACCTGAGGGAACAGGAAAAACTAGTCTGGTCAAGAGAATCCTTGAGAAAGAGGCTAAAAATCGCCCTACCCCTGATGATTGGGCATATGTTTATAATTTTGATGAGCCGTATAAACCAAAGGCAATTAACTTCCCTGCCGGAACAGCTCCGGACTTTGCAAAAGACATTGATAAACTTATTGATGATTTTTCCACCGCTATCCCGACTATTTTAGATAGTGATGAATATAAAGCGGCAGAAAGCATTATCAAAGAGAAATTCAAACAGAAAAAAGAAGAATATATCAAAATTTTGCAAAAGAAAGCTAAAGGTAAGAGCGTTTCTATTTTGCAAATGCAGGTCGGACTGGTTGTTGCCCCGATGAAAAACGGTGAAGTTTTGAGTCCTGAAGCATTTGACGAACTTCCTGAAGAAGAGAAAAAAGCCTTGATAGAAGACTTAAATGCAATGCAGCAGGAAATAGAGAACACCGCCAATGATATGCCTTCTTGGGAAGAAAAACAAAGAGAAGAAACCAAGGCTTTGCGTGAGAAATTTATTAAAAGCATTGTTAAAAGCCCGATTGATGATCTTAAGAAAAAATATAAGAGCAATAAGGGGGCTGTCGACTTTTTGAAAAACGTTCAAAAGCATATCATTGATAACATTGAGGAATTTGTTCCGACTCAAGAACAGCAGAATCCGTCCGGAGGAGAAGATGATCCGCTCGGAATGTTGTTAAGTCGGATGAATAAGCCGGATGAAGACAAATTCTCAAAACTTAAGGTTAATGTTATTGTTAAAAACGAAAAAGATACCGGTGCACCGATTATTTTGCTCGACCACCCGACTCAAAGTAATCTGGTCGGACGTGTTGAAAGAATCCAACAATACGGTGCTTTAATTACCGACTTTACCTTAATTAAAGCCGGAGCATTACATCGTGCCAATGGCGGTTTTTTATTGATGGATGCTCGTAAATTGTTGGTTCAGCCCTATTCTTGGGACTCTTTAAAACGTGCTTTAGCTTCAAAATCAGTTAAAATCGATTCACCGGCTGATGAAAGTACATTTATGACCATTACGCTCGATCCTCAGCCAATTCCGTTAGATGTCAAAGTTATTCTGACCGGTGATGAAGAGTTATTTGAGCTTTTGTCAGAAAAAGATCCTGATTTTCGCGATTACTTTAAGGTTGAAGCAGACTTCGGTATTTTAATGGATAGAACAGAAGAAAATGAGCAAGAATATGCTAAACTTATCGGCTCTCTTTCTAAAAAGAAGAAAATTCGTTCATTAAACAAACAAGCTGTCGCGCGAATTATTGAGTATTCTTCACGCTTAGCAGAAGATTCCGAAAAATTATCTGCCCATATTACTTCAATTGGAGACTTACTGCGTGAGGCTGACTATTGGGCGCGTAAATCCAATTCTAAGCAAATTGGTAAAAACCATATTGAACAAGCCATTAACGAGCAAATTTATCGTTCCGGTCGTATTAAAGAAGCCATGCTTGAACAAATCGATAAAGGGACGATTATGATTGATGTTGAGGGAAAGCGTGTCGGGCAAATCAATGGTTTGGTTGTTTATAATTTCTCGCAAAATTCGTTTGGTAAGCCATCACGGATTACCGTTCAGGTCAGAATGGGTAAAGGCGAATTTGTTAATATCGAACGGGAAATTGAACTCAGTGGTCCTATTCATACCAAAGGTGTTTTGATTTTATCTTCTTTGCTTGCAAACCGCTTTGCAAAAGAATCTCCGCTGTCGTTATCGGCCTCGATTGTTTTTGAACAATCTTACGGTGGTGTTGACGGTGATAGTGCGTCATCAACCGAATATTATTGCTTGCTGTCGGCGATTTCGAATATTCCGATTAAACAAAGTATTGCCGTAACCGGTTCTGTTAACCAGTTTGGGGAGATTCAGCCGATTGGCGGTGCTAATGAAAAAATTGAAGGTTTCTTTGATGTTTGTAAGCACCGCGGTTTGACCGGCGAGCAAGGCGTAATTATTCCGAGAACAAATATTACCTCTTTAATGCTCCGTGAAGATATTTTACAAGCCGTTGATGAGGGAATGTTCCATATTTACGCGGTTGATACGGTTGATGACGGTATTGAAATTTTGACAGGAATCCCTGCCGGTAAGCCAAATGCTAAGGGCGAGTATCCGCGTGGCACGGTCAACTATGAGGTTAAGAAGGGCTTAGAGCATTATTACAAACGCTATGCCTACTATGCCCGTGACACTCATGGATGTTTGGGTAGATAAACTTTAAGGAGCCGCGTTTTCGGCACGGCTCCGTTTTTTGATGGTGGGGCTGTTGTAATAAGCCAGCCCCGATGAGCACCTGAGGGCGATGTTAAGGGATACAAAGCCGTGCTCAGAAAAGGGGATTACTTGTCAATAATAATCCCAATTGTGCCATGATAATATTTAAGGAGTTCGTAATAACGTTTCCAAGAGTGATGATACCCGTTTTCGATTTGGTCGATGACTTGGTCTTTCCAACCTAAATCAGTCGCGACACGGCTTAGTTTTTTGCCTTGTTTGAGGCGCAAAATGCCAAGCTGCAGCCCGAGTTCTTTTTTGAGAATGTTTGCATGTTTCATGTTTTTTTCTTAGCTCCTAATTTTTGTTTTTTTCTCTCTAAAAACCTTCCCTGAATTTTTAGGGAAGGTGGCAAACTAAAGCAATTTTTATTGCGCTTGTTTGCCGGATGAGTTTAAAATTTTTATTTTCCGTCTTTTTTTAAACTCACCGGATTTGCAACCTCGTTGGCACTTCGGGCAAATCCTGCCTCTCTAAAAATTCAGAGAGGCTATAACAAAAAACTCACCTTTTTTGAAAGGTGAGGGAGCTAGAAAACTGTACGGAACAGTATGATGTATTCAATATATTCCACCATCTCCCTCTTCTCAGAAGGAGTTATTTATTTCCGTAGGAGTTTTCTAGACCCCTGTAAGCATCTCTGCCTACAAGGGTTACTATAAAAGAAAATTTATGAAATGCAAGTTTTTTATTAAACCAATTTACCAAGCATTTTTGATATACTGAATAGTACAGGGAAATGTAATTAAAATTGCGTCAAAACGTATATTATAATTTGCATATTGAGGATTTCTCTTAAGAAAAGCCAGCGCACCTCGGCGTATTCTTTGTTGTTGTTGCGGTTTGATGGCATAGGCTGCTCGTTCTATATCAGAGCGTTTTTTGACCTCAACAAAGACCAGCGTATTTCCGCGTTTTGCAATAAAATCAACTTCTCCGGCATGTGTCCCTTTACCGGTTATTTCATTACATGCAATAATTCGATATCCGCGCAAACGCATAAACCACCGCGCCATAGATTCAGCTAAATGTCCGGCAGTATTATTGTTCATTTTTTATTCTCAAGGCTAATTCATAAACCTCATTTTTACTGAGATTATATTCGGAAACAAGATCTTTAACTGCTGATTTTAAGGGCATTTTTGCCATTTTTTGCTTTAACAAACCTTCAATATCTATATTTGTTTCATCTTCTTCCGGTGGCGCAATCATAATAACAATTTCCCCTTTAGGGGTGTTTTCGGTATAATGAGTGATCAGTTCTTCGGCTGTTCCGCGTTGACATTCCTCATACATTTTGGTTAGTTCTCTGGCAACAGCCACCTCTCGAAAATGATATATGTTTTTGATAGCTGACAGCGTTTTCAGCAACCGCGGGGCTGTTTCATAAATAACTAATGTTGTTTTGATATCTTTTAAATCCTGCAAAAAATCGACTCTGGCTTTTTCTTTATTAGGAACGAATCCGGCAAACATAAAGCGGTTTGTCGGTAAGCCGGATAACTGTAAAGCGGTAATAACGGCACAGCACCCAGGGACAGAGGTCACATAAATCCCCTGCTCTCGACACTTACGCACAATTTTATACCCAGGGTCAGAAATCAGTGGAGAACCGGCATCGCTTATCAAGGCAACACTTTTCCCTTCTGCTAATAAAGCCAGTAAGCGAGGAGATTGCTCCTCCTCATTATAATTCTGATAAATTATAAATTCTCTTGCACAGCTTATTCCCAATAAGTTAAACAACTTTTTGGTCACACGGGAATCCTCACAAGCAATAACATCTGCCTCCTTTAGAACTTGAACTGCTCTTGGCGATATATCGTTTATGTTTCCTATTGGTGAAGCAACAATATATAATCCGTTTTTCATATCTACTTTACTTTTGCTTTTTTTTAATATATTTCTATTCTTATGATTTTATATTTTGGGGTAAAAAGCAAGTGTTAAAAAAATTATCTTCTTTTTTTATTATTTTGGTTTTGTGTGGTTGTGCTTCTCAGGGAATCCGAACCAACGGCGGGCAAAATGAACTCTATACCGAAACGAATGAGATAAATGTGGTCAAACGTAATGATTTCAGAGTCGGTGTTTTATTGCCTTTGAGCGGAGAATTTGCTAAACAAGGTATGGGGCTCAAAAATGCAACCATGATGGCAATGGATGATATCAATGACAGCGGCTTAATTTTGCAATATTATGACACTAAGGGGACACCCGAAGGAGCCTCAATTGCGATTGAAAACGCCCTAAATCAAAATGCTCAACTCATTATCGGGCCTATGCTGAGTTCTTCTGTTCAGGCTATTACGCCGGCCGTTAAAGGAAGGAATGTTCCGGTTATTGCTTTTAACTCTGCTTCAGAGGTTTTACAAGACGGCATTTATACTTTAGGACTCTTACTTGATGAACAAGTTGAGCGAGTTATTGCTTACAGTGTTCAAAAAGGGCGGACTCGTTTTGGCTTGCTTATTCCTGATAACAGTACAGGGATTGCTGTTGCTCGAGCTGCGGTTAAAGCCGCTAAAAAAAATGGCGCAACAGTAACAGCTATTGCTTTTTATAAACCTGGAACGACAGACTTTACCGACCTTCTTAAAAACATGACACAATATTCTAAGCGTTCTGCAACATTAGAACAAATGAAAGCACAATATAAATCTTCTGCCGCTGCGGGAAATACCGATGCTGTTCAGAAAATGAAGCACTTGGAAAAATTAGACAGTTATGGAGATGTCGGCTTTGATACCGTATTGATTCCTGATTACGGTGCTACATTAAAATCCGCTGTTGCCATGTTCGGTTATTATGATGTTTTTTCACCTGAAGTTAAATTTATCGGAACGTCTATTTGGGAGAATACCAGCCTAAATAAAGAATCTACGATGCGCGGCAGTTGGTATCCGGCATTGTCACGTCAGAACAGTTCTTACTTTGTTAATAAATACACTGAGCTGTTTGGCGAACGCCCGTCAAGTTTGTATGCTTTCGGTTATGATGCGGTTGCTCTTGCCTCGGCAATTTCTCGCCAAGGAAGCGATAATCTTAATGCCAAAATCACAAACCCTGAAGGGTATCTCGGTATTAACGGCGTTTTCAGATTTTTTAATAACGGCTATAATCAACACAGTTTAGATATTAAAGAAATTCGTGATAGCGGCAATTATATCGTCGATGCCGCCCCACGGAAATTTATAACTAATGATAATATTGACGCTATAGAAACAATTCCATCTTACAAACCGACTATTTATGGCAAAAATCAACAAACTGCAGAAATGTTGATTTTTGGCAACCTATTATCGAAAAATAATACTCAACTGCAAGCTGTTCCTGTTTATTAGGCTTATTTTTCGCTTGCAAAAATAGCGAATATCGGCAATATTGTCTGTAATTTATAACTAAAGGAGAGTTATGGGTCAGGGCTTCGCCAATCCGGTCAGGTTCGGAAGGAAGCAGCCGTAACGAATAACCTTGAGGTCATCAGCTCTCCACCTTTTATTCAAAAGCTATGGCAGAAGAACAAACAGATAACCAATATGTGGTGTTGGCAAGGAAGTATCGTCCGCAGAATTTTGAGGATTTGCTCGGACAGGATGCGCTTGTGCAGACGCTCACAAATGCCATTAAAAATAATCGCCTGCACCATGCTTATATTTTAACGGGAATCCGTGGGGTCGGCAAAACAACAACAGCCCGTCTGATCGCAAAGGCTCTTAATTGTACCGGACTTGATGGTAAAGGTGGTCCGACTATAACGCCTTGCGGTGTCTGTGAAAATTGCAAGGCCATTGCCGCCGGTCGTCATATTGATGTTTTAGAACTTGATGCGGCTTCGCGTACCGGCGTTGATGATATGCGTGAAATTTTAGATGGTGTCCGCTATAAACCAACAAATGCACGTTATAAAATTTATATTATTGATGAAGTTCATATGCTTTCTAAAAGTGCTTTTAATGCTTTGTTAAAGACATTGGAAGAACCGCCGGCTCATGTGAAGTTTATTTTTGCAACAACCGAAATTCGCAAAGTTCCGGTTACGGTTTTGTCGCGTTGTCAACGTTTTGATTTGCAACGTTTGCGCATTGAGGATTTGTTAAAGCTGTTCCATAAGATTATTACGGCGGAAAATATAAAAGCTGATGAAGAAGCTCTGCATATGATTGCTAAAGCAGCTGACGGATCAGCGCGTGACGGCTTATCGCTGCTGGATCAGGCAATTTCATTGGGCGCAGGAGTTGTTAAAGCCGATATTGTTAAAAATATGATTGGGTTGGCAGACATTGCTCAAACTTTTGATTTATTTGAAAATTTAATTCTTGGCGATACCAAACAAGTTATTATTTCTTTGCAAGAACAGTATAAAAACGGAGCAGACCCGTTATCTCTCTTAAAAGATTTGATTGCGTTGACTCATTTGTTGGCAAAAGTTACTTTGGTCCCGAGTTTTCTTAATGATTCTTCCGTCAGTGAAGCGGAGCGAGAGTTTTGTGCTAAAATTCAGGCAAAAGTTTCTATCCCTATCTTATCAAAAATCTGGCAGATGATGATTAAAGGTATTGGCGAGTTACAAGTTGCTCCGGTACAAATTGATGCGCTGGAGATGATTTTAGTGAGGGTTGCCTATTCTGCCTCGTTACCAACACCTTATGAATTGTTGGACGAGGTAAAAAAAAAATCTAGCTTAGCGCAAAAACACATTCAGCCTGCCTTGCAACCTCAGCAAGCAGAATCCGCTCTTGTAGAATCTATCGTTTTACCAGCTCAAGAATCTTCTTTTTCTTCTTTTGAAAATTTAGTTTCTTTTTTGGCTGAAAAAAAATATCCGCTTATTGTTTATTCGCTTAAACATGATGTTTGCGTTAAAGAATTTTCAGCCGGTCTTATCAAAATGACTGTTTCTGATAGAGTTGGCAGAGACTTTATCAATAATTTAATTAAAGTCTTGCGCGATACTACCGGTAGAGACTGGGGAATCGAGATTTTGAGCGGCATTATGGGGGAAACCTTAGCAGATAAAGAAGATGCCGTTTTAGCGCGTAAAGAGCGTGCCGTGATGGAATACCCTCTCGTTCGGGCAATTATGGAAGAATTTAAGGGAGCAAAAATAGAGAGTTTAATTCGCCGTGTGCAAGAACAGAACGAATCCGTTGACGATTTAGCACCAACAGCTAATAATGATTTGAATTTTGATGAGGAGACAGACTGATGATGAACATTCAAGGTTTAATGAAGCAAGCGCAAATGATGCAAAAACGCATGGAGGAGACGCAAGGTAAATTAGCTCAGCAAGAGGTTGAAGGGACAAGCGGAGCCGGTATGGTCAAAGTTACGATGAACGGAAAGTTTGAAACTAAGAAAATCAGTATTGATAAATCTCTTATGGTTGCTGATGAGGTCGATATTTTAGAAGATTTATTGGTTGCGGCACTCAATGATGCACACGCAAAGGCGGATAAAGCTATGGAAGACGGAATGAAAGAAGTTACCGGCGGACTTAACTTGGGTGGTTTAAAATTACCCTTCTAACAACATCGAAAGAAAAACTCTTGTCCGGAACGGAAATAGAAAAATTAGTCAAGCTGATTGCCAAACTCCCCTCTTTGGGGACACGTTCGGCACGTCGGATTGTTTTACAACTTTTGAAAAAAAGAGAAACTGTATTGTTGCCGCTTATTCAGGGATTAACTGACGTCGCAGAACATATTAAAACTTGTGAAATTTGCGGCAATTATGATACACAGAATCCTTGCTCTATTTGTGCAACAGAAACGAGAGACAGCAGTGTTATTTGTGTAGTACAAGATGTTGCCGATTTATGGGCAATGGAGAGGGTTTCTTTTTTTAAGGGAAAGTATCATATTTTAGGTGGCGTGCTTTCTGCTTTAGATGGTATTACGGCAGAAGATTTGAACATTGACAACCTCGAAAAAAGACTCCAGACTGAACCTGTCTCTGAATTGATTTTAGCCCTACCGGCAACTGTTGATGGTCAGATTACGACGCATTATCTTCTCTCTCGGTTTAAGGACTATCAGGTCAAAATTTCTACGCTCGCCCAAGGAATTCCTATGGGTGGAGAGCTTGATTATATGGATGAAGGAACCATTCAACTTGCTCTTAATTCAAGAAAAATTTTATAACCTTATCATTAAAAATTTTTTCTTCTTTATGTTATTCTTTCTTATGAGGTCTCTTTAGCAGAACCTTTCTTATAAAATTTTTGTTACAAAAGTTTTACAAAAAAGTTAGTGCATTTTTAATAAATAAATGATACTCTATAAATGTAAGGTTTTTATTAGTCTATTTTTTAGGAGAACTATCATGAAATTTATTAAAAATAACTTTTGGACAATTTGCTCTTGGGCTTTTGTTCTGACATTAATCGCTGCCGATTCTTTTGCTTCAGCGGGAGGGGCTGGATCTTCTTTGATGACCACAGCTCAAACAAAAATGATTCACATCTTTTCTTCTGTTAAAACAATTACCTTTATTATCGGCGGTTTCGGTTTGGTCGGTATTGCTTACCAAGCAGCTATCGGTAAAGTGAACTGGAAATGGTTTGCCGGTCTTGCAGTCGGCTTAGCATTACTCGCTGCTGCCGGTGCTATTATTGAATATGCAACAGGAGACACAGGCTTTTCCGGAACTGACGCACATACAGGTTTAGATGATTCATTCTCGGATGGACAGAGTTATTAATAAATTTCCCATATTATTATGTCTGAATCGTGAAGAGGAAGAATTCTCTTTCTCCTATCGGTTATAAATTAATACATCTACAAACAAAGACCTCCGCTATAGCAATATAACGGAGGTTGCTTTTTTATCTTACTATAAATTTATCCTTTAATACAAACATCCGGTGCTCTCAGATAGAGCGGTTTAGGATAATTGTGTTCTTTTTTACGATATTTGTTCAATCCGCATAAGGCTAATTCTTTAATGTCCAACTCTTGAGAAGGAATAATAGCGTGCAGACTTAATCCGGTCTTAGAGTTTAAAAACCGCTCCACACCATCGCCTAAAAAAGTTATTTTCTTTTGTCTTAGTGCCGCGATAATATCGTCTCTGTTAGCGGCAGAAGGCGCACTTATCGGCTTTAGATGTTCATCAAACAATTGGTAATAAAAATCTTCACGTTTGGTCTCAATAACCACCGCGTTCACTTGCGCAATTTGCTCAGGTGTCCAAGCCAGTGTGCGAATATAGGCTTCAAAAGCATTCACACCCAAGACTTCTAATTGAGGGCAAGCTAAACCGAATGCTCGCGCGGCAGAAATACTTGAGCGAACACCGGTAAAAGACCCCGGACCGACACAAACAACCAACAAGGTTATTTGCTTAAATTCAATTTGATGCCTTTTCAGCATTCTATCAATCTCCGGCAACAACGTTTCGGCTTGACCGAAATCCATTTCTTGTCTGAAAACATCCAGACACTGCTCCTCATTAAACAAGGCTATAGAACAGGCTGCTGCTGTCGTATCAAAGGCTAATGTGTACATTTTATTCACTTTTGTTTTTTATTATTTGCTTATTCTTGCTTTATAGTATACTTTTTAGGAAGAAACAACTATTTTATGTTTATGGCAAAAAAATGAATAAAGAGCTTATGCTTGATATGTTCTACGCTGCACCGGAATTGTGGTATATTCTGTTTACGGTGTTTTTGCTTCTACTCATTTTTTTATTCTCTGCCGAAATTAAAGTCCTTAAATTAACGCAAAAAAACTATTTTATCAATCGTGATCGTGAGCGTTATGCTGAAACACTCTATGCTTCCAAAGATGGTTATTTTGCTTTTATTTATCCGGATGAAAGTGTTAATGATCCGCAAAATTTTATTAAAGAGCGATGCTCTCGACGATTGGCTGTTATTTTGGATTTAGCTCAAGGGACGGCCTCAACTTTTGAAGATGTTTTGAAATGCTTTTATAAAGAAGATGCCAAAAAAATTCAAAAATATGTTTATTTGATGCGAGAAGACGGTGTTTCTTTTGAAGAAAAATTCGTTTTAAAAAACGGTAATCGTCAACTTCGTTTAAGTGGGGCGCGCATTAATGCAAACGATGGTAATTTATATTGTGATATGGTGTGGTTTCGCGATATTACTGAAGAATCGTCTTATATTACTGTACTCGAAGATGAGCGAAAATCAGCCATTTTATGCTCACGGCAGTTAGAAGATATTATTGATAACCTCCCTTATCCTGCTTGGTTGCGCGATGAACAACATCAATTGGTTCTTATTAACAAAAAGTATTTATCCTTTATTAAAGGTGCCAATAAACGCGATGTTATTGAGCATCAAGCGGAAATAACCACTGTGGCCGGTAACAGTGTTTCTAGACAGCTCGCAGAACAAGCAGTGCTTCAGAATCGTGCACAAAAACAAGAAATAAATCTTATTTTGAATGGGGATCATCGTTCTTTTGAAGTCTTTGAGAATCCTTTTCATCTTGGCGAATATCTTGATAAAATCTGGACCGTCGGTACTTTGGTTGATATTACTGAACTAGATACGCTAAAGAGAAACTTGGTATTACACCAAAATGCCCATTTAGGAATTTTAGGCGCATTAGGAACGGCTTTTGCCGTCTTCGGTAAAGATTACAAACTTTCTTTTTATAACAAGGCCTTTGTTTCTTTATGGCAACAAGACAGTCATTGGCTTGAGGGACATCCTTCCTATTCTTCTTTTTTAGAAAACATTAGAGAAAAAAGATTGTTGCCGGAAGTTCCTGACTTCAAATCATATAAAAACGGTGAGATGGAGGCTTTTTCCTCGGTTCTGGAGCCTAAAGAAGATTTACTCCATTTGCCTAACGGGAATACTATTCGTCGCATCCGTTCTCCATACCCGATGGGAGGATTGGTTTTTGCCTTTGAAGACGTATCTGACAGACTTGCAACACAGCAGGCATATAATGCTTTATTACAGGTTCAACAAGAGCTCCTTGATAATTTGTTTGATACGGTCATTATCTTTGGTTCTAACGGTCGTTTAAAAGCATATAATCACGCCTATTTATCCCTCTGGCAACTTGATGATATCTTTTTACAAAAAGAACCAAGTATTGCTGAATTATTGGAAGAAAAGCGGAAATTTTTTGATAACGTAGAGAATTGGCAGGAACTGAAAGAGGATATTCTTGCTCACCTGATGAACGCAAATACCAAGACATTCCGCCTCTCGAGAAATGATGGTGTTCAAATAGATGTCGTTTCTTCTTTACTTTCTGATGATTCTATTATGGTTACAGGAAAAATTTTGGAGCAAGAATATGATACTAATGGCTCAAAATAAGAATATGGTAAATTATAAGGATAAGGAGATAAATAATGAGTGATGAAACTCTTAATCCTAATTTTGAATGGAAAAAGAAAGGTTTTGGAAAAAAAGAACGTCTGTCAAAAGGTATAGATGCAACTCAAGCTGTCTTAAATGAAATACGAAAAAAAAATGATCTTTCTTCAGTTACCACAACGACTAATAGTACGTTCAGTGTCCACTTAAGAAAAATGCATAAAAAAATAAAAGAGGCACTTGATGAAGAAGATGATGAAGATGAGGACGAAAACAGTTTTGTTTATGATACTTCTTTATCTGCCTTGATGGAGCAACAAGCTGTCGATAACTCTTTGTTTCAGTCTCTCAATGAAACAGAAAAGAAAATTATTCGTCAACGGCATACACTTAATAATATCAAAATGCTGCAGGATGCAGCTAAATTAAACGCTCTCTCTAAGGTTAATCAATTGGCACAAGAAACTGGTCTGAAAAAATTATCATCGGCAGAATTTGCAGAAAATATGCAAAACAACGGTTGGGGCAAAGAGACTTTTCAGATGGCTTTGACTCATGACGTTGCGCCGGATATCAAAGTCGGTCTGGCAAAACTTGATGAGCAAAAAGCTAAAGATTTAATGCGTGGTTTGAAGAGGCTTGAAAGAATCGGCGGTTTTTCTACTGTTCGCGGAATGAAAATCAATGATGTTATCAAAATAACCAATGCAAAATATGACGACAAAAAGGTTGCCAAGCTTCTTCTGCAAAAAACCGGACGAAAGCCGGATATTGCAGCAGATCGAAGAGCGGCTAAACAAAGGGAGCAGGAAAGAACTCCTAAAGTCAGTTTTAAAAAGCTCCTTCAACAAAAACAAGAACAGAAAGCTATGAAAGTTTAGCCAGTAGTGCACTGTAGGCATTTGTTAATTGTTTAAATTTTTCTTCGGCATTTTTATCATCTTGATTCACGTCAGGATGATATTTTTTTACCAATTTTTTATATTGTTTTTTTAGGGCCTCAAGGCTTAAATTGTTGATGTCTAGTTCCATGGTACGAATCCATTCTCGTTCCTCTGCCGTAAAAAAGGTTTCCGGTGCAGCAGAACTGAATTCTTCCGCGTATTCACTGAAAAAGCCGAACGGATCCTTGAATTTAGCCCCAAAGCGATATTTTATTTTTGACTTTCCGCCGTTAAAGTGCATTTTTGCACGGGCTTCGTTTAGTTCTTCATTCTCATCTGTTCCGCTATAATAATCCCAACGGGCATTATATTCTTGAACATGCTCCAAACAAAACCAATAGTACTCCTTTAGTTTTTTATCTTTAGGAGCACGATAGATTCCGGCTTTTTGGCACCCCTCATGATCACATTTTCTTTGAGTATCATCTGTTTGTGGTGCAAAATATTTTTTGGTTCGTAGCGGTTTCTTCATATGACATCTTTTTGTTATTATTCTATTGTCTATTTATCTTATCTTGGGGCGAATAGCAAGCAGTTATCGACAACACAATAAAATATTTGCAATCAAATCTTATCCTTTTATAATTATATTTATCATTTTAGCGGATTTTTACAATGCCCGAATTACCTGAAGTTGAAACCATAAAAAATGCCGTCCAACAAACTCTTAAAGATGCTGTTTTTCTTGAGGTTCAGATAAATAACCCTTGTTTAAGAAAACCGGTGCAGGCAGATTTACCACAAATATTGCAAAATGCAAAAATCATACAATATCGGCGAATTGCAAAATACCTCATTTTAAATTTGGATAACGGATATTCTCTGATTCTTCATTTTGGCATGAGCGGAACGCTCCGCCTATCAAAGAATCGCGGAAAAATACTGAAACATGATCATCTTGTTTTTGCAACGAATAAAGGCTATATGATTTATAATGATCCTCGGCGATTTGGCTTATGTTTATATGAAAGAACAGATACGTTAGAAAAAAATCCCTTATTCAGAGGTATCGGAATCGATCCTTTTGATGATGCGCTAACAGCAAGATGGTTCAAAAAAAATTTAGAGAATCGGGTTACTCCGATAAAGCAAGTTTTACTTGACCAGAAAATCATTTGCGGAATCGGTAATATTTATGCCTCAGAAGCCCTGTATTTGGCGGGTATTTTACCGACACGTTCAGCCTCTTCCTTAACACTCAAAGAGTGCGAAAATCTTTTACAAGGAATTCGAAAGACTTTATCTTTAGCTGTGCAAGCGGGCGGATCTACCCTGAAAGACTACCGAAAACCTGATGGTAGTTTGGGATATTTTCAAAACAGTCATTGCGTTTATAATAAAACAGGTCAAACTTGTCCTAATTGTATTTGTGATGTAAAAAAAACAGGCGGTATTAAAAAAATTATACAAAGCGGTCGTTCAACTTATTTTTGTGCAACAAAACAAAGGTAATTGTCATGAAAAACTTTCGCATTTTGAGTTTAAGTCTATTGTTGTTTTTGGGTCTAGCTTCTGTTTGCCTTGCGACAGAGCATGCATTTATTGAGGGGTTAGAAGATATTCCTTTGATGAGGGGTGTTCATCAGCAAACTCAGAAAAATGTTTCTTTTGGCAATGAAGAATCGCGATTTATTGAGGTTTACCTGACTTCATCTAAGGTTGGTTTTAAGAAAATAATTGCTTTTTATAAAGAATCATTACCTCAACTCGGATGGACATATCAGGGAACAATTGACGAATCCGTTATTTTTTATCGCGATAGCGAGTCTTTAACTTTCCACAGAGAAAGTATTAAACCGCTTCAAATACGCGTAACCGTTAAAAATCGAATCTAAGGAGCAATTTGATGAAAAATGAATATATAGCAACAGAAATTCGTGATTCCATGGGAATTGTCACGCTTAATAATCCTCAAACGCTTAATTCCGTTGGAGAGCAAATGCTTCATGAATTGGCGGAACAGATTCAACATTATGACCAAGATGATAATATTAAAGTTATTGTTTTAAAAGGAATCGAGCAATCTTTTGCTGCGGGTTTGGATATTAAAGAATTAGCTGCAAATTTTGGGTCTGCAAAAGAAAAAATTCAAAACATGCAAAAAGATTTTGCAACCCTGTTGACCGTAAAAAAGCCTCTTATTGCGGTTGTTTCCGGTTTCGCCTTGGGTGTCGGTTGTGAAATTGTAATGAGTTGCGATATTGTTTTAGCAACCGATAATGCTCGTTTTGGCTTACCGGAATTAAGCATCGGATTACTTCCATGTTTTGGCGGTTGCGGTATGTTAGCCGCGCGACTCGGTAAGGCTAAGACGACAGATATGGTTTTAACCGGCCGCGCTCTGTCTGCTGATGAGGCAGAAAAATGTGGAATCGTCAGCAGAATCGTTACCGATGCGGCCATGACCGAAGAATATACAAAGATAGCTCGCCGAATAGCTGCTCTTCCACAAACAGCCGTTATTATTGCAAAACAGCTGATTTCCGGACAAACGACCAATCTTAATCTGTTTTTGGAGAATCAGGTAAGTTTGGCTCGTTTAGAATCGCCGGAATTCAGACAAGCTCTACTTTCTTTTGCGCCGCAAAAACCATCTAACAAAGCTAAAGAATAAAAAAAGTACGTTTCAGACAATATTTTTGTTGACTTCTCCGCATTAGAGTTTATAAAGTTTCTCAGAATTATTTAATTGTTTGTAACTATTTATAGGAAAAAGAAAAATGGCCAATCATAAATCGGCAAAAACAAGAATTAACAGAAACAATAAAAGAAGCATCATTAATGGTGCTCGTAGAAGTCGTGTTCGCACTTTTGTAAAAAAGGTTTTAGCAGCTGTTCTTGCAAATGATAAAGAAGCTGCTACGCTTGCTTTCAAAGTAGCAGAATCTGAATTAATGCGTGCCGTTAATAAAGGTGTTTTTAAGAAAAACACTGCTTCTCGTACGGTTTCTCGTCTTTCAAAAAAAGTGAAAGCTCTTTAATAAGATTTTTTTCATTTTGTTTGGCGCAAAAAAAACAACCTGTTCTTCAGGCGAGTTTTTTTGCGCTTTTTTGTATATTTTTCAAGACTCTAAGCGACTCTGATAAAAATACTTGTCAAGAAATATAATTTAAATGTTCTTCATTTGTTCTATTGTATTTATTTTTTTTCTGTTTATTATCCGAATCACTTTCAGGGGAAAAGATGAAGTTGAAAACGTTTTCCCGGAGAGTTTGATATTTAAGGATATTATTATTTTGCTTTTCTAAATACGGGGAACTTTATTTATAAAAGATGAAAAATTTGGCTCTGCCGAAAATGAGATCAATATTTTCAAGAATAAATTTTATAAATAAAGGTATTTAGAATTTTTGTTACCAAGAGAAGTTGAATAACAATAAACTGTTTTCTGCAAACAAAATTATTAAAAGAGCAATCGCATCTTTAATTTTGTTCCACGAAGACACTTATATAACCACGATTATATTTGTTTAATTATCTTTTGAATGGGGAGAGAAAATGGCTGAGCAGGCAATAAATAATTTAGAATCCATACAAGATCAATGGACTCAGATTTGCAGCCAATTAAAAAATGAAATTGGGGATGTTGCTTTTGACAGTTGGTTAAAACCACTGACCCCCGGTGCTTTTAGCGATGGCACCATGAACATTTGTGTACCAACCAGATTTATGCGTAATTGGGTTATCACGAATTATTCAGATAGAATCCATAAAATATGGGAAAAAAAGAATCCAAATATTAAGAATATAAATTTCATCGTTCAGGCTTCACAAGAAGAAACTCGCAGACCTTTTTCCAGAACGACTTGTCGTTCTTTACTTAAACAGATTTCAACAAGTCCATCGCCATCTAATATTTATCAGAGCGGGATTAACTCTTTGTTGGCAAACAATAATGAATTTATCAGCGGTCAAGAGCAATCTTTATCTGTTCCTCTTAATCCGCAGTATACTTTTGAAAATTTTGTGGTCGGCAAGACAAATGAGTTTGCTTACGCTGCCGCGCGTAAAGTTGCAGAATCCAGAAATGTTTCATTCAACCCACTCTTTTTATACTCCGGTGTCGGGTTAGGTAAAACCCATTTAATGCACGCGATTGCTTGGCATATTAAACAGCAAGATCCAAGTCGTAATATTGTTTATTTATCTGCTGAGAAATTTATGTATAAATTTGTTCGCGCTTTACGTTATAAAGACACAACCGCTTTCAAAGAGCAGTTTCGTTCTGTTGATGTTTTGATGGTTGATGATGTCCAGTTTATGGGAGGAAAAGATACCACACAAGAAGAGTTCTTTTATACGTTTAATTCTCTGATTGAAGAAGGTCGTCAGATTATTATTTCTGCAGATAAATCTCCTTCTGATTTAGACGGAATTGAGGCTCGTTTGAAATCTCGTTTAAGTTGCGGCTTGGTTGCAGATATCCATCCGACAGATTTTGATTTGCGGATTGGTATTTTACAAAATAAGGCTCGGCAGTTAGGCGTCGAGTTACCAGAAAAGGTTTCTGAATTTTTGGCTCAAAAAATAACTTCAAACATTCGTGAGTTGGAGGGAGCTTTGCGTCGAGTTATCGCTCATTCTCAGCTATTATCCGATAAAGAAATTACTTTAGATATGACGCAAGATGTTTTGAAGGATATGCTTCGTTCTTATGATAAAAGAACAACAATTGATGAGATTCAGAAAAAAGTTGCAGAATATTTCAATATTTCCGTTAAGGAAATGCAGTCTTCACGTCGGGCTCGAACAGTTGCTCGTCCTCGTCAAGTTGCAATGTATTTGGCAAAACAGTTAACCTCTCGTTCTTTACCAGAAATCGGGCGCAAATTTGATCGTGATCATACAACAGTTATGCACGCTGTTCGCAAAGTTGAAGAACTGATTGTAGAAGATGCTTCTTTAGCAGAAAGCGTAGATGCTTTACGTCGGGCTCTTGACGCTTAGTTCTTTTTATCTTATTAAAAGCAGGTCTTTGTGTAATGTAAGACCTGCTTTTGGGAGTTTTCATGGAAAACATTATAAAAATCGGCGTTGGTTTATATATTTTTAACGAAAAAAATCAGCTTTTATTAGGGTTAAGAAAATCTAGTCATGGTGGCGGCACTTGGTGTCCGCCGGGTGGTCATTTGGAATACGGAGAATCATTCGAACAAGCTGCGTGTCGTGAAGCTAAAGAAGAAACAAGTTTAGTCATTTCTGAAAAAAATGTTTCTGTTTGTGGGGTTACAAACGATTTTTTTGCAGAAACACATAAGCATTATGTAACTATTCATTTAATAACACGCCATTTTTCGGGAACTCCTCATGTTTGCGAGCATTTAAAATGTGTAGAATGGCGTTGGTATGATTTAGATAATCTTCCTCCTAATTTATTTCTTCCGGTTGCTCATTTTTTAGAAAATCCTTCTTTCAAATTATAAATTTTAACTCTTCATGTCTCTTTGAAACCTCTAAAAACGGGTTGCAGAAAAAATTTTTTTGTAGTAGAATGTAGCTGTAGATTTTGTTACAGCTGTGCCACAAGAGGTGTTATTATGAAGAGACTCTATTATTTATGCTCGGCGTGTGTTCTGTTATGCGCAACAATTGTTCAGGCTCATGTTTTTTATCCCTCCACATCTGCTACAGCAGCAGAATCTATTCAAAAAACAAACAATTCTACACCTTTTTTATTAACAAAATCTTCTTTACAAACTTTATCAGCTGTTAAAATAGCGGCAGTTCACTCATTAGTAA
>JAFUXF010000003.1 GCA_017477185.1 Alphaproteobacteria bacterium
AACAAAACGGACATTATATAAAAATCAAACCGCAATATTTAATTTTATTGCTAATCTCAATTGTCTGCCTGATTTTAATGGTGGAGGAGTAGATTTGATGAGTGATGAAAAAGAAATAGATGCAAATGAGCTCGGTGTTTTGAGCGCTATGACGCAAGGGCAGGAAGAAAATATGGAAGAAACGGTTATCCCTCAAGACTATGAAGCGCACGCCGGCTCTCCTTTGCCTGAAAACGAAAAACTGGCCTCAATCGCTGATGTTGTTGAAGCCCTAAAAACCGTTTTTGATCCGGAAATTCCCATCAATATATACGATTTAGGTTTGGTTTATGATGTTCGCCAACAAGATAACGGTGATATTGATATTGATATGACCTTGACAGCTCCGGGGTGTCCTGTTGCCGGTGTTTTACCACAACAGGCAGCAGATGTGGTTGCGTTGGTTGAAGGCGTTGGCCAAGTAACCGTCAAAATCGTGTGGGAACCAGCATGGGGATTTGACCGCATGAGCGAAGAAGCTCGCGCTATGATGGAGATGATATAAATGGATATAGCGGAACTGATTGATAATTTTGAATTACTCGATGGCTGGGAAGAAAAATACGCCTATATTATTGAGTTGGGAAGTCACCTCGAGCCGTTGGATGAAGAGTATCGCACTGAAGAATGGAAAGTGCGGGGTTGTCAGTCTCAGGTTTGGTTGGAACCTAAAAGAGAGAATGATAAGATATATTTCAAGGGAGATAGCGATGCTTTCATAGTTAAGGGGCTGATTGCTATTGTTCTGATGATTTATTCAAATAAATCTGCACAAGAAATTAAAGAGATTGAAGTTGAAAAAATTTTTGCTAAACTGGGATTACAAGAACATTTAAGCCCTAGTCGGCGTAATGGCTTATTTTCAATG
Organism: Alphaproteobacteria bacterium; assembly: GCA_017477185.1. Taxonomy (GTDB): domain Bacteria; phylum Pseudomonadota; class Alphaproteobacteria; order RF32; family CAG-239; genus Scatocola. The sequence goes on from JAFUXF010000003.1 coordinate 908, forward strand.
GTTGAGAAAATTAAATATTATGCTGACGTTTTATCATAGAGATACGCTATGAAATTACATGAATATCAGGCTAAACAAATTTTAAGTCACTATGGTATTAAGATTCCGCATGGCAAGGTCGCTTATACTCCGCATGAAGCCAAAAGAGTTGCCGGAGAAGTGTCTGCCCGCGGTCCGTGGGTCGTCAAGGCACAAATTCAATCAGGTGCTCGTCCTAAGGGAAAATTTAAAGAAAAATCAGCAGGTCGGGGTTCCGGAGTTCGGATTGTAACCTCTCGTCGCGCTGTTTTTAACGAGGCAGAAGAAATGCTCGGGGCAACCTTGGTCACGCCACAAACCGATAAAAAAGGGAAGATTGTTACCAGAGTTTATGTTGAAGCCTATCAGCAAGTGACACAATTGTTTTATGTTGGCTTTGCTGTGGATAGAATGACCGCAACTATTACCCTCCTGTTAGCCAACCTTGAGACGGACAGTATTACTGATATTATAAGCAAAAGACCGGAGACGATTCTGCGGTTGCCGCTTGATTTTGAAAAAGGAGTAACCATCAAACAAACACGCCAAGCCGCTGCATTTTTAGAACTCAGCGAAAAAAGGGTTGCTAAATTAAAAAAATATATTCAAGGGTTGTTCAAAGTCTTTGTCGAAACAGATGCGCTGATGCTCGAGGCTAATCCGACAGGTGTTAGCAAACGTGGTGATTTTATTGCACTTGATGCAAAATTAACAATAGATGATAAAGCTCTGTATCGCCAGCCTGACATGATACCGCTATTTGATGCGTACGAAGTTGAAGAGCGCGAATTGCGTGCTGCTAAAAACGGCTTTCAATACCGAGCTTTGACCGGAAGCATCGGATGCATTGTGAACGGAGATGGGGTCGCCTTGGCTGCAATGGATTTGATTCGGAGCAGAGGTGGTGAAACAGCTTGTTTCTTAAATGTTAAAGGCGGTGTAGATAGAGACAAAATTGCCTCAGGGATTAAGCTGATTATGACTAATCCGCGAGTTGAGGGAATACTTATCAATGTTTTGGGTGGATTTTTGCGCTGCAACTTAGTGGCTGATGGAATTATTGCGGCCGCTTCGGAGGTTGGCTTAAATGTTCCGTTGGTTGTCCGCTTTGAAGGAACCAATAAAGACGAGGCAAAGCAAATTCTTGAAACATCACGTCTTCCTGTTATTATTGCTGAAGATATGCAGGATTCGGTTGAAAAATTATTGCAAGCCATGGAGGAAGGGGACTGATGTCAATTTTTGCGGATAAAAATACAAAAGTTCTGATCCAAGGGATTACAGGTAAGCAAGCCTCTTTTCATGTTCAACGCTCCATGAATTACGGGACGGATGTCGTTGCCGGTGTGACTCCGGGTAAAGGTGGAACAACCCACCTCGGCGTACCTGTTTTTGATACGGTTAAAGAAGCTATAAAACAAAGCGGTGCAAACGCATCTGTTATGTTTGTGCCGGCCAGACAGGTTGTTGTTGCCGTTACTGAAGGAGTAGAAGCCGAGCTTGATTTAATGGTGTGCATTGCGGATAATGTTCCTGTAAAAGATATGCTCGAAGTAAAGGCGATTCTGAAAGGTAGTAAAACAAAATTGATAGGTCCGAACACGCCGGGATTGATTACGCCTGAAGAGGCACGGCTTGGTATTTTTCCGGAAAACATTCATAATAAGGGGCGGATAGGTATTGTTTCTCGTTCATCAACCTTGACATATGAGGCTGTTTTAGAAACCAAACGTGCTTTAGCCGGACAGTCAACAGTCATCGGTTTGGGAGATGATATGATTATCGGTATCGATTTTGTGGATTGCCTGCGTGCGTTCCATGAAGATACGGGGACCGATGCTATTGTCATGATTGGTCAAATGGGAGGTCTGTTTGAAGAAGAAGGAGCCGCCTACTACCAAAGTTTATCTCATAAAAAACCGATTATCGGTTGTGTCGCGGGTAATACCTTACCGGCCGGACATAATATGGGGTACGTTGGCGAAGTGATGACAAATGGTATTATTACCGTACAAGATAAGGTAAGAGCCATGCAACAAGCCGGTATTATCATGGTTGATAATATTAACGATATTCATAAAGAATTGGCTAAAGTCATTGCCGAATGTTAGTTTTTTTGCAAAAAGTCATAGATGTGATTCTGCCACCCAGATGTTTGTTATGTGGAAAAATTGTGGCGGATCAAAATGGTTTATGTCAAGAATGTTTTGATAAAATAAAGTTTATCAGTACTCCCTACTGCCTGAAATGCGGCAATCCGTTGCCGACAGGAAACTCTGTGCAAAGTTGTTCGCTATGTGTCAGTGATAATAAAAATCCGTTTCGTATGCAACGTTCGCGTGTTTATTATGATGATGCCAGTCGTCCGCTTATTGTGGATTTTAAATTTCATGATAAAACGGAAAATGCTGAATTTTTAACAAGATGGCTTCTGACCGCCGGACATGATATATGGCAGCAAGGGGCAGATATTTTAATACCGGTTCCTGTACACGCATCTCGCTTGCGCGAGAGAAAATTTAATCAAGCGGCATTGTTGTGTAAAGAATTGAGTAAACTCACGCAAATACAGGCTAATTATACTGTTTTGCAAAAAACCAAAAAGACCAAACCTCAAGTTGAGTGCGATAGCCGTACAAGAGTACGCAACCTTAAAAATGCATTTTCAGTCAATAATATCGAAGAATTAAAGGATAAAAGAGTCGTTCTTATAGATGACGTAATGACAACGGGTTCAACCTTAAAAGAGTGCGCAAATGTGTTGTTAAAAGCCGGCGTTAAAAGTGTTGACGCACTAACCGTTGCCCGCGTGATTAAAAACAGTTGATTTTTGACATAAATATCTTATGTAAAAAACAAAGGATAAAAAATGTTAGATATATCAAAACTCAAATATGCCCTGTTTGATTGGGATAATACGTTGGTAGAAAGCAGAACTTCGCTGGTGGAAACAGTGAATATTGTATTAGAAACATATCATTTGCCGACATGGGAAAAAGTAAAATATTTGCGGGACTGCAATTTATCCTTTAAGGATAATTTTCCGCGAATTTTTGGAGATGCGGCAACAGAAGCCTACGCTAAATATCGAGAGATATATTTACAACGAATGCCGCTGAAGATCAAAACATTTCCTTTTGTACGCAAGATGTTGAAAGAACTAAGTTGTCGCGGTATTTTGCTGTATATTGTCAGCAATAAAGAACGGATTTTACTAGAAAAGGAAAAAGAAATATTGTTTCCGGATATTTATTTCCGTAAAATTGTTTGTGGTCATGAGGCACCTGAGGACAAGCCATCTCCCCAACAAATTTTTTATGCATTAGAGGAAGAATTAGAGGCCGAAAAAATTACACCGGAAGAAGTATGGATGATTGGCGATTCTCCTATGGATAGTCAGTCAGCATTAAATGCAAATGCCCAAGCCATACGCATCGGTAGGTCGATATGGGGAGATGAGGGAGACCCCGATAATCACATCATCTATTTTAATGATTTTAAACAATTTTATCAAAACCTAGGGACAAAGTCTTAAATTAGGTGGAATTTGTTCTAAAAAAATTTATATTAAAACCATTATGAGATTATTTTTTTAGGTGAAGATAAATGTCTGTAAAACTTGGGGCGGCATATATGCCTGAAAGTACAGATTTTTCTGTATTTTCAGAACATGCTCAAAAAATTGAATTATGCCTTTTTTCTGAAGATGAAAAAACGGAAACCAGAATTCCGCTGAATAAAGCAGAAAAGGGGATTTGGTCTGTTACTGTGCCTGATATAAAAGTAGGGCAAAAGTATGGCTATCGTGCCTATGGCGAGTATAGTCCGGAGAAGGGGTTGTTTTTTAACCCTCATAAATTGGCAGTTGATCCTTATTGTTTAGATGTTTCACAAGAAATTACCGACTGGGAAAATGATTATCTCTGTGGAGATAATGATTTGGACAGCGCACCCTATATGCCTAAATCACTTGTAGTCGAACAGAATTCAGCAAAAGATGATGAGTTGTATCCCTTTTTGCATCGTAAACCTCAAATATTGTGGGGACAAAACAGCATTCTGGAAACACACGTTCGTAATTATACGTTGCAAAATTTTAATTTACCGGAAACAGAACGCGGAAAGTTGCGCGGTTTGGCAAATCCGTGGATGTTGGACTACTTTGAAGAATTAGGCGTCAATAATATCGAGTTGATGCCGATTACACCCACATGTCCTTGGCGTCATTTACAAAAAGCTAAAGGACAGATTGATAATTGGGGATATAATCCGTATTGCCATTTTGCCGTCAATCCGCGTTATGGCACGCATGAAGATTTGAAATATTTAATCAACGCACTGCACAGTCGAGGCATAAAGATTACATTAGATGTTGTGTTTAATCATACCGGCGAATATGATACACAGGGGTTTTATAACAGAGCATTGTCATATAAGTTACTGGATAGTCCAAACTATTATCTTCCCAATGGTGATGATAAGTCAAATTATGCCAATTTTACCGGATGTCGTAATAATTTTAATCTGAATGCAAAAGGTGGTCAAAAAATTTTACATGACTTTTTGAACTATGCTAATGGCATAGGGGTTGATGGTTTGCGATTTGATTTAGGTGGAGATAATGCCTTAAATCAATACGCCCAATTTCAGGATAATGGTGGCTTTATGGAAGAGCTGCGCTATGCACGAAAAGCACTTGATATGGATGTTATTGTTGAGCCATGGAGTGCCATGGGAGGTAATTATTCCGGACGGTTTGCCGGACAGATTGATGAGGTTAAAGAATGGAGTGATGCCCGACGTAAAACTGTGGCTGAATTTTTCAGCTCACATGGCGGCAAACAAGGTGATGTCGCAACGCAAATCGCCGGCTCTGCACTGGTAAATCCTCAGTCTCATGAAAGTGCTGTTATTGGAACCGGTCGCTCCCATGACGGCTTTAGTTTGGTTGGCGCTTTTGAACACTATAAAGATACGCGCCCTAATGGCGAAGAGGGGAGAGATGGTAGTCCGGACAATTACCGAAAATCATCAGATAAAAAAGAACTCTACCAAAGAGCAATCAGCAATGCTGCTTTTGATATTTTAAGCAAAGGTGTACCATTTATGCGTGCCGGAGATGAGCGAGGTTATTCCAGCCCGAACAATAATCCGTACTGCATTGATGATGAGAGTGTATGGATTGACTGGAAAGAGTTATCGCCGGAAAATAAAAATCTTTTTATAAACATTAAAAGACTCAATGCGTTCCGTCAAAATCATCCTGTGTTTAATAGTCTCAAATTATTTACCGGAGAAAAGGTCGAAGAAAATAACGCAAAAGATATTGCTTGGATGCGTCCCGATGCACAGGAAATGGAAGAACAAGATTGGCATACGCCTTATGCTAAGACAATAGCGTATGTTTTGAATGGGAAAAGTCAAAAATCAGGCAATGATGATGATTTTATGGTTATGATTTCAGGTGATGACTATTATACGGTCGATTACCGATTACCCTTACCGCCATCGGGTGGTCAATGGAAATTGATTTTTGATTCTTCCAGACAGGGGTTTGTTAAAGATACTAAAGAATATCAAAATGGAGACAGTTATGCTCTAAAACCTTTTTCTTATGTTATTTTAAGTCACAAAAATGAGGTAAACAAAGAGTACCAAATGCAAAAAAAACAATTACCATATGCAAAAAAAGGACTGAATCAGCGTGATAATTAGAAATAAGCATAATAAAAAACAACAAAATATTGCTACTGGTAAGTGGGTTTTATGGGGTGTGTTGGGGATAGCATTGCTCGTTTTGAACTATTGGTACCTTAACAAATATTTATCATTCAACTCGGCTTATGTGACAGATTTTGCTGCACCCGAAGATAATTTGGCAGAATACAGAAATCCTGCCACAGCAGGGATTTTTTATTCGAGTTCTGGAAAAAATCGAGATAAAAACAATATTGTAGGATATTTTAATTTTAACAAAGAATATAAACCAAAAATTTTTATTGTTCCGTTTATGGAAAATCTGGTCTCAACTCCAACGTTGGGAAAGGTCTATACATTGTTGCAAAAAACAGCTCCCCAGATTAAAAATATTATTATTTTAGGGGGGGAGGAAAATGATGAAGATGATGTTATCTATCTTCCGCACCAAAACAAGTTGTCTGATAAGTATGTAGACCTGAATGTTAATACCAAAATCGTAAATGATTTAAAAACGGAAAATTCTTTTTATGCGTTGAAAAATTTAACGCAGCAATCTCATAGAATTTACGAGCAATTACCGTTTATCTATAAATCAATGCCTCGCGTGAATGTTATTCCTCTGAGCTACGGCAAAATTTCTCCTCAAAAAATATCGGAAAGCATAAAAAAATATATTAATCGCCCAGATACCATTATGATGGTACCGGCAAATTTGTCTTGTCATGAAACGGATACCATAAATGAAGAGCAAGAGAATAAAGATAAATGCGGAATGATAGGTGTTAACACCGCTTTGCTGTTGTCGCAAGAGAATAATTATCGACTTCAGGTTTTTGATTTAGCCTCACGAGGGGAACAAACATTTGATTACAACCGATGGCGGTCCTATCCGGATTCAAATGATCTTCGCCCACTAAAAAAAATAGAACAAGATGTTAAAAATATAACATCTTTTGTTAACCTATATGGAAATGATTTATGGTTGATTGCACAAACGGCCTTAGATAAAGCAATGTCAGGTCGTCGCGAGTTTTCTCCCTCCCGACGAAGTTTTCCGGAGGATATTTTTAATCGAGGAGCAGCTTATGTTTATATTTTAAAAAACGGAAAACAAATAGGTGTCTCCGGAGATATTTTACCGAATAAATCGGTTGCAGATTCGGTAGCAGATAATACTTATTATGCTGCCAAAAACTTAACTGAAAAGATAACAAAAAATGATCTAAACAATATTTCTCTAAAAATTTATTTGCTTAGTAATTGTGAGGCTATTAAGTATAAAAATGAATATGATTTATTACAGAAACTCCAAAAGGGAATAGATGGTTTGATTATTCAAGATGGTAGCCGTCAAGGAGTATTTATGCCGCTAATGTGGCAGAAAGCTGATGACGAAAAAGATTTTTTGAAAAAATTAAAAGTAAAAGCCGGTTTAAATCCTAATTATTGGAATAGCCGCATAAAGGTTTATCGCTTTAGAACAGTGGAGGTTACGCATGAAAATTAATGGTTATGAAATAGCCTTGTCCGAAGAAAAACTGGATGATATTCTGAATCATAAAACCCGAAATATTGAACTGATAGATAAAAATTGTCAGGAATATCAATCATTAACAGAAGGGAATAAGAAAGCACTTGAGCATTTGGTGCAGGCTGCAAAATATTTTACGGACATAGCTCTGGAGCAAGATCATGAATTGAATATAGCGCAAAAGAAAGGCTTGGAAAAAGCTGCTGCAACAAGCAGCCATGCCGCAAAAGCATTACGCCTGTTTAATATGTTTCAAGGGGTGGAAGGACATAATGGAATTGAAACAGAGCCGATAGAAATATTCAAAGGAATAAAAGCACAAAAAGGTCGTAATTTCTATCCGGCAGATTTATCTGTTTCGGAATTTCATGAAATTATTGAGCAAATGCTTCAAGATGGGGAGAATGAGGAGATACGAAAAATTTTAAGTGTCAGAACAATGGTGCGTCGCTCCGGAAAAAAATTGCGCGCTATTGATTATACAGAGTATTTTGCCGACGCTTTTTCAAAAATAGCCAACGAATTAGAAGTTGCTGCACATTACACCACAGATGAAGATTTTAAGGATTATCTGGGGTGGCAGGCGCAGGCTCTGTTGCAAAACAATGAAGATATGGATATGCTGGCAGATAAGCATTGGGCGGTGTTACAAAATAATAATCAGTTGGAATTTACTGTTGGTCGGGAAAGTTATGATGATGAGTTAACCCCGACAATTTATGAAAATAAACATCTTTTGGAATTATTAGAAAAACACCAAATAGAAGTCAATGCTAAAGACAGTTTGGGTGTTCGTGTAGGAATTATCAATAAAAAAGGAACAGATTTAATTTTGCAATTTAAATCACATATGCCGGAGTTAGCCAAATTAATGCCGCTGAGTGAGCAATATACCCAATCTGTTTCAGATAACGGTCAGTTAAAACAATCAATGGTGGATGCGGATATTGCTATGCTGACAGGTGATTATGCACGTTGCCGCGGTGGAATTACTCTGGCTCAAAATCTGCCGAATAACGATAAATTAGCGGTCAAAACAGGTGGAGGACGCCGTAATGTTTATCACCGACAGATTCGCCAGGGTGGAGACAAAGAACGAGAGTCGAAAATTTTAGAAAAATTGGTTGCGCCGGAATTTCATAAATATTACGACAGTGAGGCGGATCACTTATTTGTTATCGGTCATGAAAATGGGCATTCATTAGGACCTGATAATACCTATCAACGCTCATTAGGAAATTATAAAAGCACAATAGAAGAACATAAAGCAGATATGGTCTCTATAACATTTATGCCGGAGTATGTCAAAACAGGGATAATAAATGAAGAAACATTGAAAAAAATTTATACGACTTGGGTTGTAAAACGTTTGTTCTTAAAGGCTAAACCGGTAGAAGTGCACCGTGTAGCCGAATTAATCCATTTTAATTATTTGTTAGAACGAGGAGCTTTTTCATTTGATAAGGCCAATAAAGTTCATATTCATTTTGACAAATTTCATGAAGCCGCATACGCTTTACTTGAAGATACAATTGCCTTGCAGTTATCAAGATCTCCGGAAAAAGCAAAAGATTTTATTGATAAATATACCGCTTGGGGAGAAAAATCTCAATACATTGCCAAAATCCAAAAAGAAACAGGAATCAAAAATTATATAGAATTACAGTTTCATTTTTAAAATTTTTGCCAAAAAATGGCAAAAATAACTTGCCAAAAAGAATAAAATACATAAACTAAGGGTATTACACAATAAGACTTAGACGGATAAGAATGGAATGTATAAAAAACTTTTAGCCGGTGAGTTAAGCCTTGGAGAAACATTTTGGAAATTTGGAATACTTGGTGGCTTGCTCGGGTACTTTATCGTTAGGGTTTTTGGCAGAATACTCGCACCGCAATTGCACGGGTACAGTATTTATACTTACTATACTCAATACTATAACCCATTGCGTAACGGGTCGGATATTTTGTTGTCAACAGTGTGCTATTTAACCAGTTTGACGGTCTTCAGCGGATATATTTTTTCCGTTGTCTTAGGAGTTTGGCGAAGTTCTGCTGAATATGATAAAAGCGTTTTTTGGAAATATGCGGCACGCTTTGTGATTATCTTTTTAGTATATGTTTATTTAAAAATTATTTTTTGAGAGGAATAAAATGAAACGCTTTTTTTTAGGAATAAGCCTGATGCTATTCGTAACGGCATGTGTCGCCGGAGATTTTAAGCCCGAACGTAATCGTCTTCATGATATGGGTAAAACCGGAATTTGTGAGAAAAATCCGAGCCGCTGCATTGATGGAACCAATATTGATTGGTAAAATTACTTATTTCTTTTCGTAATTGTCTGTCTGGCCTTATCAAGATAATGTTCTGAAGTAGAAGTTTTTCCATGATAAGCAAGAGAATAATTGGTAACCACAAAACCAAAAGGATTGCGCATTGCCAGATTCTTATTCGGAAAATTAATATCAGCAAAAGTTACCCGCATAACTGCGCGCCAAATTGTAATATCCGGCTGTGTTGCTTGCGGATAATAATCAATCGTTCTAAATTGCACCTGCCAAACACCGCGTGCAATTTGCGTCACCCAATCAATTTCAACATCTCGCTGGATTCCTTTGAGCCGTTGTAAGGTTATGCCTTGCTTAGCTTCCGTTTCAGTAAAATTTTTAAAAACCGTACGTCCGGACATCCAATACAGGGCAGATCCGGGAGCCCAACGCGAAACCAGCTCATCATACCGAGAAGTAATAAGATAGCGATACATAATATAATCTCGAACTTGGCTTTCGGTAATTAAATTAGCCGCAGGAACATCAATTTCAGCAGGTTCCAGCAACTGCATCTGATTTAAAACCGGATTAACGGCAAGTAAGCGTGGTGCACTGCTGCGTTGCGGCAATAAGAGATAAATCGTTGAGGCTAATATTATATTAAGGCAAATACTAAAAACAGATAAAATAACTAAAATGCGTGAGGACCATAAATATCTTCGCTCCGGCATAGCTTTAATATGAACACGCTCCGGATAAGCCCCAAGTTTGTCAGGGCTTGATTTTTCTTTATATTTAAAAACTGTATTAAAAATATCAAACATGCTTAAAATTTAACCTCAAGTTAAACCTGTTTCAAATATTATGCGATGAAAGCTGAATAAAATCAAATAAATACTGTTCAGTTTCAAATTATTGATATAAATATATAACATAGAAGTATATAAAGGGTTTATGTTATGAAAAAATTTTTAAGTTCGATTCTGTTGATAATATTAGCTGTGAGTGCTTGTACAACTCATAAAACGGAAGAAGAATCAATCGAGGTTATGGTCGCCGGGCCTGAACCTGTTTATTATAGTGATTGGGATAGAGCGATTCGTGCAGATGTTGATTTACAAAATATGTTTGTTGACGCTCCGAGTAAAATTGAAAAACCTATAGATATCTATATGGCTATGGCTTTAGCCTTAAAATATAATTATTCTCGTCGTTTAATCAGTTATGAACAAAGCCTCCTTGAGACAGGAAAAGCGCCTGCTGCGAAATTACCTGATATTGTTGCTACGGCGGGGTATAGCAATGATACGTTAAATAGTCGTATTAGTCCGGATATGAAGGTGGCATGGAACATCTTGGATATTACCGGAATGTATTATCAAAGTGCTGCTGAAGGCTTCCAAGCCGGTGCCGCTGTTGAGCGTAGTCGTAAGGTTATCCATAATATTATGCAAGAAACCAGAAGTTTGTACTGGCAGACATTAGCCTCCCAAAAATTAAATCCTGTAATTGATGAAATGGTTGAATATATGACATTGGATATTGATGAATTGAATGTGAAAGCCAAGGAATTGGCTCAAACAGGAAAGTCATTGACGACTAAAGAATTGCAGAGAAAACGCCAGTACATGGATTCGGTTAAAAAATTATTGGATTTAAAGCGTAAAATGGAAACGGCGGAGATTCGGCTTGCCGGTTTAATGGGCTTTCATCCGACAACGCAGTACAAATTAGTTGGTAAGGAATATGGTAACTTTGAACTGCCGGCTTTGAAAAATGAACTATCACAACTGGAATGGTTAGCTCTGGTTAATCGTCCGGAATTACGAATTTATGATTTGCAAACCAATACGGATGAACTGAAAATTGTTGTTAAAAGTTTCCGTCCGGGCGAACAAGATCGCTACAAGAATGATCCAAACTATTATAATCGTTTGTGGTCAAAAGAGGCTAAAGATATTGGTATGACAATTATTGAAGACGTGCGTAATCCTCAAGAAAATGAAGCGGATACCTTACGTCGCCAGCGGATGACTAATCTGATTCTAAATCAGGTCTATTTAGCGTGGGCTTGGTATACTTCAGCTGTAGAAGATTATCAAGTTAATATGGAAATTGCTTCCACTTCGGAAGATATTGCTGAAAACATCTCATTGCGCAAAGGAAGTCGTTCAGAAAAAACGATTCTCGCCGGTGCGCGTGCTGTAAGTGATGAGGTCAGTGCTTTTCAGGCCTATGCTGAAGTTCAGGATTCTTTAGGCAACTTGTATGCAACAGTCGGATTGGATGCGATTCCTTATACTATGTTAGAAAAGAAACCTTCGCAAATTGCAATTGCTTTAAGAAAGACGATGGAAGAATGGCGAAAAGGCGTATTTATTCCGGATGCTCGTCCGCATCCTGCAGATGTTCCTGGAAGACGCCCCGCAATTAATATGAGCGGAGAATGGATGCCTGATGTAACTTATGAGGTCGGACAGCGTATTAAAATAACGATTCCGCAAACTGTTTTTGATAAAATGCAAATTCGTGGAAACTTTACGACTAATGCAAGTTTACGCAACCATAAGCCCTTACCGCAATGGCTAAAATATAATCCGCAGAATTATACTTTTACCGGTGTGGCTATGCCCGGAGATGCCGGAACATATCCGATAAAAATTTACATCAGCGATTCGTCAAATCGAGTAGGGTATATTGAATTTCGATTGAAAATTATTGGTGTTTATCAAGAGTCGTTGAGTATTCGTGGATTAACCGACGGTAGTCGAACAACGGTCTTAAAAAGATGTGTCGGTAGCCAGTGTAAAGATAATTACGTTGATGAACATGAGATTGGAACAGATGTTGAATATGAGCCACATCTTTGATTTTTATCAATAAAATTTTGGTGCCGCGGAGTCGTTTCTGCGGCACTTTTTTTGTTTTGATAAATAGGGATTAACCTATTGAAAAACAATAATAAAAGTTTTCAACAGAGTTATCCAGAAGAAGAAAAAATTTTTTATGACCTATTTTGAATAAGATAGGCTTTGTCAAGCCAGAAATTATTTTTTTGCTGGGTTGATTATAATACTAATATTGCGCAATATAGCTGGTATGGAAACACGATATCGTGGTCATGAAAAAAACTGTGTATACAATATATAGATATATTTACAAAATTTTAATACTAAATATTGTATATAACTGTTGAAAACAACAAAGGATAATAACCACTTATTGAAAGAAAGATTTTTTTACGATGTCAGATCAAGTTTACCACAGCGCAATTGCGAATGAAAATATCAATATTTCACAAGTTACTAAAAGAGACGGAACTTTAGCACCTTTTGATAGTAATAAAATTTATCAGGCGATTTTGAAGGCAGGTACGAGTACCGGTGAGTTTGGTGAAAATGAGGCTTGGCTCATAACCGGACAGGTTTTAAAAGTTATGAAACATAAGTATGCAGAAACTTTGCCGACGATTGAAAATATCCAAGATATTGTTGAGCAAGCTCTGATTTCTTCTAACTATTTTGCAACGGCTAAGGCCTATATCTTGTATCGTGATCAACGTAATCGTGCTCGTACGGATCATAAGGTTATGGTCGATGTTGAAAGTTCAATCAATGAATATTTAGAGAGACTGGACTGGCGTGTTAATGCCAACGCTAACCAAGGTTATTCAAATGGTGGTTTAATTTTGAATGTTTCTGGTAAGGTTACGGCTAATTATTGGTTGAGCCACGTTTATCCGGCAGAAGTTGGTGAAGCTCACCGTAATGGAGATTTGCATATTCATGACTTGGATATGTTAGCAGCATATTGCGCCGGTTGGTCTTTGAAAAACTTATTGCACGAAGGTTTCAACGGTGTTCCCGGTAAAACGGAAGCTGGTCCGGCAAAACACTTGAGTGCAGCAGTCGGTCAAATGGTTAATTTTATGGGAACATTGCAAAACGAGTGGGCAGGTGCACAAGCCTTCTCATCGGTTGATACTTACTTAGCTCCATACATTCGTAAAGATAATCTGACATACGAACAAGTCGAACAAAATTTTCAAGAATTAATCTATAATTTGAATGTTCCGTCCCGTTGGGGTTCTCAAACACCATTTACAAACTTTACGTTTGATTGGGTATGTCCTGAGGACTTGCGTGACAAGCACCCGATGATTGCAGGAGAAGAACAACCATTTACCTATGGTGATTTGAAGCCGGAAATGGATATGATTAACAAGGCTTATATCTCCGTTATGATGAAAGGTGATATTAAGGGGCGTCCGTTTACTTTCCCAATTCCGACTTATAATATGACACCGGATTTTCCGTGGGAAGACGAAAATACCTTGTTGTTATTTGAAATGACCGCTAAATATGGTTTGCCATACTTCCAAAACTTTATCAATTCATCATTGAAACCGGGACAAATCCGTTCTATGTGTTGCCGTTTACAACTTGACTTGCGTGAGTTGTTGGCACGCGGTAACGGCTTGTTTGGTTCTGCAGAGCAAACAGGTTCTATTGGTGTCGTTACCTTTAACTGCGCACGTTTAGGTTATGTTTATAAAGGTAATGAGACAGGTTTATATGGACGTGTTGATGAATTATTGAATATTGCTCGTACTTCATTAGAGATTAAACGTAAAGTTATTCAACGCTTAATTGACAACGGCTTATTCCCGTTCACCAAACGTTATCTCGGAACTTTGCGTAATCACTTCTCAACCATCGGAGTTAATGGTATCAATGAAATGATTTTGAACTATACCAATGGTGAACATAATATAGCAGATGAGTGGGGACAGCAATTTGCCGAAAAATTCTTGGATTATATTCGTGCAAAATTGATTAAGATTCAAGAAGAAACTGGTCACATGTACAATCTTGAAGCAACACCGGCAGAGAGTGCAACTTACCGCTTTGCTCGTGAAGATAAAAAGAGATTCCCGAACATTATCCAAGCCGGTACGCAAGAGAATCCGTATTATACCAACTCTTCTCAATTACCGGTTAATTATACCGATGATCCGTTTGAAGCCTTGGATTTGCAAGCTCATTTGCAGGCAAAATATACGGGAGGTACTGTTTTGCACTTGTATATGAATCAAAGAATTTCTTCTGCTGAAGTATGTCGCGATATTGTAAAACGCGTTTTGACAAATTATCGTTTGCCATACATCACCATTACGCCGACCTTCTCTGTATGCCCGAAACACGGCTACATTGCAGGAGAGCACAAGTTCTGCCCTCTTTGTGATGAAGAAAAGAGAGCAGCCAAAATTGCAGCAGCAAGCAGTGGTGCTGCAGAATAGTTAACCCTCAAGACATAACATTATTACTGAAAAGGAGACATAAATTATGACCGTAATCAATATCGAAGATATCAAATTAGCAGACGAAGAAAGACAGCCATGCGAAATTTGGACCCGTGTAATGGGATATCATCGACCGGTTTCTGAATTCAATAAAGGTAAAAAATCTGAATTCTATTCACGCGTTTGCTTCTGTGAAAGCAAAGCAGTTGCTAACCATGAATCAAATGTTATGTCTTGTGGTTGTGCCGCCGAGTAAAACAAACTGTCATTCCGGAGGGCACACCTTACAGGATGTGCCATATCCGGAATCTTTTTCTTATAGCCGAAAGGTTGAAAAATGAGTATCAAAATAGGTGGAGCAGAGCGTTTTAGTCTTGTTGATTTTCCCAATCATGTCGCCGCCGTTTTATTTTTACAAGGATGTCCATGGCGTTGCCCGTTTTGCTATAATACTCATTTACAATCGGCTGATTCTCAACAACTTCTTGATGAAGAAGCATTTTTTGAGTTTTTAGAAAAGCGTAAGGGCAAACTTGATGCCGTTGTTTTTAGCGGAGGGGAACCGCTGTTACAATCCGGTCTTGAGAATGCCATGCAGAAGGCAAAAGATTTAGGCTATACAATTGGAATGCATACCGGTGGATTTGATGCCGAAAGGTTTGCTAAAGTATTGCCTCTAGTCGATTGGGTCGGGTTTGATGTAAAGGCTCCGTTTGATGAAAAACACTATCAAAAGGCGACCGGCTCTCAAACCCCGCTCAATAACATTTTGGACAGTTTAGATTTATTGATAAAAAGCGGAAAAGGCTTTGAAACCCGCACCACTTGTGACCCTCGTTTATTGAGTATTAAAGATATTTATACCATAGCGGAACAATTAAAAGCACGCGGGGTCGAGAATTATCATTTGCAAAAATACCGCCCGATTCCATCAGATAAAGTGTCAACGGAAACAATGTGCGATAACTTTTTCCAAGATAAAAATCTCATAGAGTATTTGAAAAATACATTTAAAATTTTTGATATCAGAAATTGAGATTAGTAAAATACTTTAAGACTAAGCAGCGATTCTTCTTCATTATGGCCATGATTATCATTGAATTTATAGCCAAATTCTATACCTATATTTTTATGAACATCAATGCTGAGACCGATGTTGTATTTAATTTTATCGGCAAAATGAGAAGTGGCAAAAATTTTCTCCATGCTCGTTAATAACCGCCAATTGCCATAATCAGCATATAAGCCGATTTCAGGTCCGATTCCGCCCCAAGAGTTATGAGGGAGAAAACCGCCATATGCTAAATGGCTGTTAACAAAACCAAAAATCTTAATGTTATTCGTTAAAGCATAGGCTCCGCCACCTCCGCCATGAATATCAAAAACATAGCCTTCTTTTTGTGTGTCAGGATTCATTTCACGCGTTAAATCAGCATGAATATTATAGGAAATTGGTTGAAACATAAAATCAATCGGTGAAATGGATGAGATACCGACGAGATTCAGGGAATTCAAAACAAAATTATTACGATTATCATAATGACGCGCACTGATATTTAAAAAGTTAATTTCTGCTCCGGAGAGTAAGCCATAACTGTTATCAAGCAAAGAAGTATAAGCAGGGCGTGTATTTATTTGCTGAAAAGTCTTTCCGTTACGCTTTCCGATAGTTAAGCCGATTTGCGCGGATTCATGAGCCTTTAGCGGATTTTTTCCTTCTTTAAGCTCTTTAAGATTATCCTGTTTTCCAAGACTGTTACGCTCTTTAAGTATCCTAAAACTTTGTTTTCGATAATCTTTCAATTCGAGTTTATGGGCAACATATTGATACTGAACATATTGATAGGCAGTCTCCAACACGGACGCTTTTTCCTGCTCAGACAATGATTGATAGTCAAAATGTTGATACTTAATAATGTTTTTATAGGCTTTTTGCTGAGCTTCATTCATCTGTTGATAACGATAAATGATTTTATTCTGCCGAGAAGGTCGGTAATGTAAGTCTTTTAATAAATCAGCACGGTGGGCAACAGCCTTAAAAGTGTCGAGCGGAATAGCGTGTACCGGAAATTCTTGTGACAAATGCAGAGAAGGACGTACCGCGTCTAAAACTTCCATTAACATATAAGAACAATTTTCCGTGAAAAAATAGTAACGTGTTTGTGTTTGCCCGACTTCCCACAGATGAGCCATCAGCATCTCAAGTTCTTCAGGGGAAAAATTAAGATTAAGCTCCCAAATATCGCGATTCTCAATATTATTATACTCGTTGACAATTTCGTAATAGGGCTTAACGGTAAAACCGCCGAAATATCCGCCGGTTAAACCATAAACAGCAAACAGTAAACCATTCTGCTCACCGGTAAAGGCACCATAATTTGCCCCATGAGCCAAAAGTTGCGTTCCTTTGCGAGCCGTATCGATTCGAAGCAAAGTATGTCCGAATAATGATGCCGGATTATTCATATAAGCATTGGTAAAAAGAAGCGTAACCCCTTGTGGGCGAATATCATCATAAAAACTTTCCCATTCCTTGCAATGAGGAAAAGGTTTTGAAATAAGTTCTTTCTTTTTGAGCCATTGATAACGTGCCGGAAATAAACATTTTTTTTTATTATTCTGTGTTTCTTCAAATAAACGAATAGTGGCTGCCAGTTCGGCTTCCGGATTATATTTTCCGACCGGACTCAAGAAAAAATCTTCGGAATCAATTGTGCTTTCATCAACACCGATATACTGTTTTTGATAATGTAATAAGGCTAACCACTGCTCATCATAAGCAAAAGTTGAGGCTTGAGCAGTAAATGAAAAAAGGAAAGCAAAGATAAACAAAAGAACAGGCATTGACTTATATAAAACAATATCCCTCTCCTATGATTTTTAAGAGAGGGATATAATAAATTCCTAAAATTAAATCAAAGCCATTAACTTAACGGTAACATCAACAGCATCAGCATTTTCATCTGGGAACAAAGAAGCAAAATTTGTTTTTGCAACTTCACCCAATTTCTCGCTGTCAACATTTAAGATACCGGCCAATGTATCAATGGTTTCACCATGTCCGGCAGAAGCATCCATCGCAAACTGTTCCAGATTGTTCTCTAAGAAGGCTAAAGTCATACGACCTGTACCACCGGTAACACGACCATGAGGATCACAGCCTGAAGTTCCAGAAGTAATACCGAATGTTTGGTTACCAAAAGTTCCGTTTGTTGTAACAGCCAAAACTTGAGGAACCATACCACTTTGACCACGCCATGCCAAAGAACCGAGACCACAACCTGTACTATCAACGGCATGAGCATTTGCAGATAAAGAAACAGCTGCAACGGCAGCCAATGCTAATAATGTTTTTTTCACTAGATTTCTCCTTTATAGATAAGAGTCTTACCCCCACAGATTAACATTATGATTTTGGTTGTAAAGTGATTTAATAAAATTTTTATGGAATATTTTATTTGTGTGGACAAGTTTATTTAAAAATACTTGCAGGATAATTTTTTTGTGCTATATACTTCCAGATAATAAAGATTTACGGGCTGTGAGAAAAGGTGGCTTTTCTCGCAGTCTCATTTTTCTAACATTATGGATAAAATGGAGTAGTTGAGATGGATAAATTTCCGGTCACGAAAGCAGGTTTTGCCCAATTGGAAGCAGAATTAAAACACTTAAAAGGGGTTGACAGACCCAACATTATTGCCGCTATTTCAGAAGCGCGCTCTCATGGAGATTTGTCTGAAAATGCCGAATATTCTGCCGCAAAAGAAAAGCAGAGCTTTATTGAAGGACGTATCCAAGAATTAGAAGTTGTTGTCAGTCGAGCACAAGTGATTGATCCGGCACAAATCAAAGGTAATATTATTCGATTTGGCGCAACAGTTGTTGTTGCAGATCAAGCAACAGATGAGGAAAATACTTATCAAATTGTCGGTGACTATGAGGCTGATATTAACCAAAATAAGATTTCACTTTCTTCCCCATTGGCAAAAGCCTTAATAGGAAAAGAACTTGGTGATGAAGTCGAATATACCGCCCCCGGTGGTAGAAAAACTTTTGATATTGTTGATGTAATTTATAAATAATTTCACAAAGAAAAGCAAAAGCTCCTGATATCAGGAGCTTTTTTTTGTCTGAAAAAATAAAAATATTGACAAATTTCCCAAAATGGATAAAATAGTGACAAAATTTAGGAGTCGGAAAATTCAAATGTCTGAACAAGAAAATAAACTATCCTCTAGAGCACCACAGCCGCTGACAAAGGAAGAATTTGACGAAATTCTGATTAGAAAATACTTTGAGAGTATGTCCGAAGAAGATTTCGTCAAAGTTTTCCAATGCAAACAGACAGATAAAAATATTGAAAAGATATTACAAGATGATAGTCGATTCCCTCCAAAATTTTTACGAGTCGTCGAAAAAAGTATACTCGAAACCATTAAAGTTATTCAAAATTTGGCCTTGGATGGAAAAGCAGAAATTGCTTGGTCGATGGCAGAGAGTTTGGCGAGTTTCACACCAGAAGAATTACAATATATTCATTACCAAGAAGGAGATGTGAAAAATCTAAAAAAATATATTCGTATGCGCTTTATCAATAACAATGATATGTTCAGAACGCTCGAATTTATTAAGACTGTTGAGGAAGCACAAGAAATAAGTGACAGTTCTGCCATAATCACGACAAAAAATGCTGAAAAACTCTATAATAACCTTCGTTCTTACGAGCCGAACTTGAATGCGGAACAAAAAAGTTCAGTATATTATCTAGCCTCTGAGGTTTATCGGCGCGCTCAAATTGTCCCTGGAATTTATAATGAGCCGAAACCATGCAATAAAGAAATACTATGCCTGCAAATGGTACTGGAGAATACATCTTTATTCGGCATGGTTGACTGCTGCTTGGATAGAATGTCAAAAGATAAAAAAATACTAAAACAAAACATTCCTTTACTTATTTCTGCATATAAGCGAGTCTTAAAAAATCGTCATGTAATTTATCCTGAAGACAGTTATCGCCTCAATTCACAGATTGCTGAGTTATATCAAAAAAACATCAGTTCAACAAGCATCGCATTTGCAGGACCTGATTTGGAGGATAAGGGAAATTTAGTATGGGCAGAATATTTTTATTGCCAAGCGGCCAAAAAAGCTCCGAATAACGAGAAAAAATATGAGGCTATGGTAGCTAAAGCAAAAATTCAAAGATTATTAGGAGAAATAAAAGATGCACATAAGACACTGATGACTGCAGCTGCTTTACTCCCAGAACCGGAACGTTACGAACAAATGCTGACTATTGCCGCAGAACAACAGCAAAATTCTATTCAAACGATTAAACAGGTTATCAAAAAGATTAACCGTCAAAAAATGCCTTTGAAAGTTAAAAATATTTTATTCGATAAAGCCTTATCAATCACTCGTCTTAAGACTAAAGATGAAAAAGTTATTTCGTCTGTAGAAAGCCTGTTGCCGAACAAGAAGCTGACTCCAAATAACAAAGTTCGGGGTGGTTCTACACACGAATGACCTGCTTGAAACACAGCAGGATTACTAGAGTCGGTGCCCTAATCGCCGACTCTTTTTATGTTTGCTTTATTAAACATTTAATAATGTTGAAAACATTTGGGCTGTTTTATTTGTTTTGGTATTGATATCAGCCAAATTCAAATAAGCATTAGAAAGCATAGTTGCCGTTGTTGCATAAGATTGTGCCTGAATTTGAGCTGCATATGCCGCAGAAATCGTCGTTGTTCCATAAGTATTGGTTGAAGCCTCAAGTTCCATATCTTTTGTTGTGGTCGTTTTTTGGTTTTTAGAGTCCTCAGATTTATACTCTTTGGTAACATAATCATGTTTATAAGATGTTCCTTGTTGAATTTGCAAGGCATATGCTGAGCCATCTTTAGAAATTTCAGCATCGGATTTAAAGCCGGTTTCAATAAAATAATTTCCTTTTTTAGCGCGGTAGTCGCCATTCATAATGTCTTCAGCAGCTTGATATAATTTTGAATCTTTATCAGCAGTACTGTCAGCAATCAAAACTTGCTTGCCGTGCTGTGTCATATAAACTTTCATGTAAAGACCGGGGGCATTTTGCTCAAAAATATCTTTGGCAGCATCTTTTTTCAGCTTATCTAACTCATCTGTAGCATAATCTAGCGGATTAAGCTCACGCTTAATATCCTCTAATGCACTTTCATACTTAGATAAATCCAAAACTTTTTCATCAGAAGAATCACCGCTTTTCATCGTAATACGCAAATTGCCATTTGATTGCAACTGAATGGCGTACATATCTTTTTGATCGTACTTATCAAGCGTGGAAACGGTAGTGACACGAGCATAATTTAAGCGAGTATAACCTAAATCACGAGCAGTTTTAAACGACTCGTCAACATCATTAACATCAACAACAGACTTTTCCCAAGAGTAGCGTCCATTGTCATCTCTATTGGTTACTCCTGAAATATTTGTGCTCATAGCAACACTCCTTTTGCTAACATATATCACAGTATATCATAAAAAATATTAAAAAACAATCAATTTTTACTGGGTTACAGATAGAGAAAATTCTTGCCAAAAGAGAAACAAGGGACTATATAGAACATATCAAAAGATTATTATATTTAGTATTAAAAAATTATAATTATGTACAATCCACAATCGTTCAAAGCTGAAGAATTTATCTCTCATGAGGAAATTCTGGCGACCTTGCAATTTGCCGAGCAGAACAGTCGCAATCGTAAAATGATTGAAACAGTTTTGCAAAAGGCAAAGTTGCACAATGGCTTATCTCATAGAGAAGCCAGTTTGTTGCTTGCTTGTGAACTGCCTGACCTGAATGAACAACTGTTCACTCTGGCAGAAGAGATCAAGCAAGAGTACTATGGCAACCGCATTGTGCTGTTTGCCCCTCTCTATTTAAGCAACTACTGTGTCAATGGTTGCACTTATTGTCCGTATCACGCCAAGAATAAGCACATTCCTCGCGTGAAGCTGACACAAGAGCAAATCAGACAGGAAGTTATCGCGCTTCAGGATATGGGGCACAAGCGTCTGGCTATTGAGCTTGGCGAAGATCCGGTTAACAATCCGCTAGAGTATGTGTTGGAGAGTATCAAAACCATTTATGGTATTCAGCACAAAAATGGTGCGATTCGCCGTGTTAACGTCAACATTGCGGCCACCTCAGTGATAAACTACATCAAATTGCATGAGGCCGGTATTGGAACATATATCTTGTTCCAAGAGACCTACAACAAGGAGGCCTACGAGCAACTTCATCCTACCGGACCTAAGCATAACTATGCTTACCACACCGAGGCGATGGATCGTGCCATGCAAGGAGGTATTGATGATGTCGGTTTGGGTGTTCTGTTCGGCTTATCAACCTATCGGTACGAGTTTGCCGGATTGTTGATGCACGCTGAACATCTGGAAGCCGTCTATGGCGTTGGACCGCACACCATCAGTTTTCCGCGCATCAAACATGCGGATGACATTGACCCGAACGCTTTCAGCAATGCCATTGATGATGATATCTTTGCCAAGATTATCGCTTGTACGCGTATTGCTGTCCCTTACACCGGTATGATTATTTCTACCCGTGAGAGCAAAGAGACCAGAGAGCGTGTCTTAAAGTATGGTATTAGTCAGATCAGCGGTGGTTCAAAGACCTCTGTCGGCGGCTATGCTGAAAAGCATGACAACTCTGAGCAATTTGATGTATCAGACAACCGCACACTGGATGAAGTTATACGCTGGTTGATGGAATGCGGGTATATTCCGAGTTTCTGTACGGCTTGTTATCGTGCTGGACGAACGGGAGACAGATTTATGGAGTTCTGCAAAAACAAGCAGATTTCTAATTTTTGCCAACCTAACGCTTTGCTGACTCTGCAAGAGTATTTGGAAGATTATGCTTCGCCTGAAACCAAAGCCATTGGTGAACAGCTGATTGAGCATGAATTGCTCTCAATCCCCAATGCTCGCCGGCAAGACATCTGTCGCGGCTGGCTGAATGACATTCGCCAAGGAGGCAAACGCGATTTCAGATTCTGATTAAAAATCCTCGCTTTTTAGCGAGGTTTTTTATGGTGCGCTAGAAGATGTCTTGCTATGGGCAAGCCATGCCAGACTTGACAACTCGTAAATTCAAATTTACTCGTTGCCGCCCTACGTTTTCTAAGCTGACGCTTACCGGCGTTCTTCCGCCCGCCTGAAAACGTGGGTGAACTGGCACTCTCACCAGTTCAAATCAAACCTGACACAGACCATTAAAAAACTCCCCTCAAAAGGGGAGTTTTTTAATGGTGCGCTAGGCCAGACTTGAACTGGCACGTCCTTGCGGACAACAGATTTTAAGTCTGCAGCGTCTACCAATTCCGCCACAAGCGCTTAACAGAAATGTTTATACATACATTCTTTTTGAAATGCAACAAAAAAATCACATGTGGAAGATTTTTTCAATTAATCTTGTCTTTTTAGCTGATTTATGCTTTCCTGAGAATGGTTTTAACTATCTGCGGATTTATGGCAGTTGACAGCGTCACGGTAAATTTGCAGAGATATTTAAAGGAAAAAAATATGAAAACGATTGAAATTTCATGGCGTCGCTACATACTTCCGAATATTCATCAGGAAGGGTGGAAGTTTGTTGGCATCTTTGCTGCAATAACAGCGTTATTGGCAATGATTTGGGAACCTTTGGGTTGGATAGGCATGGTTGCAACAATCTGGTGCTTTTATTTCTTTAGAGATCCTGAGCGCATTACACCTTCCGTTGACAATGTTGTTGTCTCTCCTGCTGATGGCATTGTTCAGATGATTACCAAGGTCAAAGCACCGGAAGAGTTAGGTTTGGGGGATAAAAAGTTTACACGCGTCAGTGTTTTTATGAGCGTTTTTAATGTACACGTTAATCGCTCCCCGATTGAAGGTAAAATTATTAAATCAGTTTATGTTCCTGGAAAATTCTTAAATGCGACCTTGGATAAAGCTAGCAAAGATAATGAGAGGCAACTCTTAGCGGTTAAGGCCAAAAACGGCATGGAGATTGCTGTCGTGCAGATTGCAGGTCTTGTTGCTCGTCGCATTATTTGTGATGCAACAGAAGGGCAAGAATATAAAGCCGGCGAGCGTTTCGGTATGATTCGTTTTGGTTCTCGCTTAGATGTTTATTTACCGGAAGGTATTGAGCCGCAAGTATGCTTAGGTCAAACCATGGTTGCAGGTGAAACAATTATCGCTAATTTAGCAAGTTCTGCACCACAAATGAAAGGGGAGATCCTCTAATGGAAAAAATTAAAAAAATTGCTTTGGTCAGACCGCGTTTAACCGGTTTGCCATTCCGTAAACTTGCACCTAATATGGTAACAGCATTAGCTTTATGCTCAGGAGTAACATCTATCCGTTATACCATGCAGGAAGACTGGGTAAAAGCTGTTATTTGTATTTTCTTGGCAGCATTTTTTGATGGTTTGGATGGCCGTGTTGCTCGTATGTTGAAAGGGTCGAGCAAATTCGGTGCAGAATTGGATTCTCTTTCTGATTTTGTCAGTTTTGGTGTCGCACCGGCTCTTTTAATGTATCAATGGACATTATTTGATTTGCCGAAATTCGGATGGTTTTTCTGCTTGATGTTTTCAATTGGTATGGCTATGCGTTTGGCTCGCTTTAATACCATGTTAGATGAAGAGCCGCAACCTGAATATTGGCACCACTTTTTTGTCGGTGTGCCGGCTCCTGCTGCTGCAGCATTGGGCATAATGCCTATTCTGTTGAGTTTTGAATTTCCGGAATATAAGTTTTTACAATCAAATATTTTATGCGGTGTTTTGATGGTTGTCGTTTCTTTGCTTATGGTAAGCCGGATTCCAACTATTTCCACAAAAAAAATGCGTGTTCCATCGTACTTATTGTTGCCGATGATGATGGTCGTTGTCTTATTTGCCAGCTTTGTCATCAGTCAACCATGGTTAACATTAGGAATCTCGACATTTTTATATGCGTGCTCGATTCCGTTTGGAATTATCTTTTTCCTCAAAGAAAAATCAGCATACGAAAAATGAAAACAATAAAGAAAAGACCTTATCTTAAGATAAGGTCTTTTCTTTATTAGCAAAAGCAATTGCTTGGTCGCGGGCGAGTTTGTCCACACGTTCATTTTCGGGGTGCCCGTTATGACCTTTGACCCAGTTCCACAAAATTTCATGTTTAGGTAAAAGGTCATCAAGTTGTTGCCATAAATCGATATTTTTAACTTCGGTTTTTTTATTTGCTGTGTGCCAATTATTTTTCTTCCAGTTTGGTAGCCATTGATTAACCCCATCCATGACATATTTGCTGTCGGTATAAAGAGAAATCACGCAAGAGACTTTCAAGGCTTTTAGAGATTCAATAACGGCGGTTAATTCCATGCGATTATTGGTTGTCTGCGTTTCGCCACCGGAAAGTTCTTTTTCTTGACCTTTCCAACGTAAGATAGCTCCCCATCCTCCGGGACCGGGGTTACCGGAACAAGCACCATCAGTAAAAATTTCAACTCTAGCCATTACTCATTACCATATATTCATTGAAAAATTCGGTTAACAGAAGTTGTTTATTTTCTTCATTATGAAAAGCCTTGGCAACAAACGAGCGAAGTTTATTTTTAGGAACATATATTCTAAAATTTTTAGGAGCAGCACCATCAGCACCAATAACGCCATCGATTCTCAGGTCATCATCGACAAGAGGAGATAAAATCAAATCAACACTGGCAAATCGTAAATTACCAAGTGGCGGAAGGCGCAATTCAGGACGTGTAATAATATTTAAATTACCATCAAGATTCGGAATATAATCCATCTGATTATAATTAGAAAAACGGACTTTATTATATTCACTACCGGTGGATGCAACATCACATGATAGATATAACTCTCTCGCAATAACATGACTTTCATTCCGCCCTTTGAGAGAAAAACTGATTTTAACGGACTTCTCAGGAGGATTATCAATGCTTTGCGGATACAAAATATCTTCATCCGTATTTTCAATAATTTCCAAAGATTTATCATGAATCAACAGTTCGACATTAGGTTGTGGGCGACGCCCAAACATACCGGCAATAACCGAGTATGGTGCAGGAACATTATTTGAGCCGGATCGAATATAAATATTATTACCAACCGTTGACATAAGCGGAGCTAAATCTGATTTTGGAATATAGGTTGCAATATAGCCATCACCGTTTTGATCAACGCTAATGATATGGTTACGCACTTTGTTATGACTGGGAATTGTGCAACCGGAAATAGCATTTTCTAACCAACTTAAAAACCGATAAACATTTTGTACCTTAACTTTTGCTTTAGCAACATCACCGACATCAATATCTCTCGAGCATTCTACTCCCCAAATAACGACACCTCCCTCAGAATTTCCAAAACCGGAAATACATTTAGCTAAATTTTTGCGATCATCTTTATGGAGAGTTGTGCCGTTTTTCCCAAGCGGAATTGATTGTTTGAAGTCTAAAAACAATTCTTCAGTCTGTCTGTTGAGAATAAAATCATCAATAGCTTCTTCACCAAAATAAATGAGTTTCTGAAAGATATCTTCTGCACGGGACATTGTATTCTCCTTTATTTGAACATAACATCTTCTTTTGCTGTTATAACATCATGAATATTAAGATTAGCATAACGCTGATGCAATTTTTTCAATAAACCATCAATCAAATAATCAGGGGCGGATGCGCCGGCGGTAATTCCAAGTGAAGAAACAGTTTTGAGGGCATTCCAATCAATTTCGGAAACATCATCAATTAACCAAGCTTTTTTAGCCCCATACCGCAAAGCGGCTTCTCTCAGATGTGTGGAGTTAGAAGAATTTTTTGAACCGATAATCAAAATATAAGGGGCATGACGGACTAATTCCTGAACGGCGCGTTGTCTGTTTGTTGTGGCAAAACAGATATTTGCCTTTGTTAAAGTTGCTAAAACCGGAAATTTTTGTGTGAGAACGGACATAATTTCTTGAGTGTCATCAATTGCTAAGGTTGTTTGCGTCACCAGACCAAGTTTAACATCGGCAGAAAAAGATAAATTTTCGGCATCTTCTACCATTGTTACAATGTGAGCCTTTCCGGCGTCTTGAAGTTGACCGATTGTTCCTAAAATTTCAGGATGAGTTGGCTTCCCGATAACAATAATGTCACAGCCGCTTTGTTCAAGTTTTTTGACACGAGTATGAACCGCTTGCACCAACGGGCAAGTTGCATCAATAATTTTTATCCCCATCTGTTTCGCTTGAAAATAGACTTCTTGACTGACACCATGTGCCGAAAAAATAACCGGACGTAAATAATCAGTGAGCTCACAAAGTTCATCAATAAATACAACACCTTGTTTTTTGAGATCTTCTATCACATGCTTATTATGAACAATCTCATGCCTTACATAAATCGGAGCACCATATTTATAGAGGGTTTCCGCAACAATAGCTAAAGCTCGTCTGACACCGGCGCAAAACCCGCGAGGTTGTGCTAAATAAACCTCCATGACTAAATCCGAATAAGATTTTTAATTTTGTCGTATGCCGGATAGCCGTCAATATCACCTACCAAGGCATATGTCGGATGAGTAGAAAATATTTTATTAGCAATATCGCGAATATCCTCGCGTGTGATTGCATCAATTTTTTCAACCATCTCTTTCACTGGAATAGGACGCCCAAAAATAAGCATTTGTCGAGCCAAAACTTCAACTGTTGAGGATGAGCTTTCCAATGCCATTAACATACTGGCTTTAAGTTGTGTCTTAGCGCGCTGTAGCTCTTTGTCTGTTACCAAATCTGTTCGAATTTTACGGATTTCTTCACACACGACCGGCATAAGTTGCTTAAGTTCTTCTCTCGTTGTTCCGGCATAAATACCAAATAATCCGCTTTGAGTATGAGAATTTGAAAAACTGTATACCGAATATACCAAACCGCGTTTTTCTCTGATTTCTTGAAATAACCGAGAAGACATCCCACCTCCCAAAATAGTAGAAAAAACGATAGTCGGGTAATAATTTTTTTGTGAATAAGCCTCTCCTTCAAATCCTAAAACAACATGAGCTTGCTCTATATCTCTTTTTTCCTGATAAAAACCACCGGTATAAATTTGCTTATCGATCGCAAAATGAGGGGTAGACTGCATGTCACTCATGCGCGTTTCGACCATTTTAACAAAAGCATCATGATTAACATTTCCAACAGCGCAAACAACGGTATTTTTCGCAGCATAATTAGATTGTCGGTATTGAGATAAGGTTGTACCTGTATAGGAACGAACTTTTTCTGCCGGACCTAAAATACTGCGTCCGAGAGCTTGATTCTGAAAAGCCTGCTCTTGTAGATAATCAAATATAATATCATCAGGTGTATCAATTGCTTGCTTGATTTCCTGAACAACAACTTCGCGCTCCTTTTCTAGCTCCTCCTGCGGAAAATTAGAATGCAAAACGATATCCGCCAAAATATCGATAGCCAACTCCACATCTTGCTTGAGCATTTTGGCGTAAAAAGCCGTAAATTCTCTAGACGTGTAGGCATTTGATTGTCCGCCGACGTCTTCAAATTCTTCAGAAATTTGTAAACTGGAGCGTTTCTCTGTTCCCTTAAATACCATATGTTCCAAAAAATGGGAGATACCGTTAATTTCTTCTTTTTCGCAAGCCGAGCCTGTATTGACCCAAATACCGAGCGTAACCGATTCGGTATGAGGGCGAGATGCTGTAACAATTCTTAAGCCGTTTGCTAAAGTAGAAATTTGCGATTCCATAATATATAGTCCTTTTCTTGGCAAGTTATAAACGCAGTCATTATACAAATATAAAAGATTTTTACAAGAGATTTAGGCTAAAATCCATTTGACAGCAGCGTGAACCAATTCTCTGCCATCATCTGTTGTGATTAAATGCAAAGAATTATTTTCCTCAAAGGCAGAAGCAATTTTGACGATTTCACCGGCAACAGCAGGTTTCTTAAAAATAAGTTCTAATTCAGAAATAGTGTGCGTGTCACGAAAAGTTCCATCAACAGCTTCACTAATCCATAACGGATAAACTGCATTATTGACGTGGTTATTAACATCAATATCATCAAAACGCACAGCAAACTTTTTCTCAATATCATATTTATCAGGAAGAGCCAATTTAATAAAGTCATAATTATCAGCTTTTTCATCAAGAATATCATAAAAAGGCAGATGAGAGCGCAACGGCTGAGGACGCTTTGTCTCTGCATTAATCAATACCCACTGCGTTGAAGCCTGAACTAAAATGTTTCCCTTTTCATCTGTAATTTCATAGTCACGAATAGCGCTGAGCTTCCTCTCTTCACTCGGCCATGTCTGAATCTCAATATTTTCGTGAATTTTAGGCGCACGCAGAATTTTAACATGATAATTAGCTGCTACCCAAGCCAAACCGTGGGCAACACAAAATTCATAGCCGACACCCAAAGCATCAGCATGGCTATCAGCAGCATCTTGCAGAATATTCATCAAAGTCAGCAACCGGAGGTTTTGATGTTTATCACATTCATAACTTCTTACGGAATATTTTTTGCAAAATTTGCTGACAGTCATCACAAAATCCTAATCAGTATTTACGAGCCAAAAGTTTTTGAACGCGATATTCTTCCAATTTGGCTTCTCGCCACGCTTGAACATCAAATTTTTTGGCCGTTTGAGATTTTTTCTTAGAGCGGTTTGCTGAAATTGCCAAGAAACTCCGCTTATTTGTATTCTTTGCCATTTTACGCTTATCTTTCAAAACGGAAATCTTTGTGTTCGGGCGAGCCGCTAAATCTAAATCATGATGAGCTGTCTTAACTTTTTGAAAAGTCTCAACTACTTTTTTGCGATATTTGTTAGCTTTTTCAGGAACGCTGGAGTGATAAGTCATAGCAGCTTTTAGCCAATCATGATTATTGGTTTCATACAAATTTCGTAAAAATTTCGCGGCATATTCGACATTATGCGTCGGATCAAGAGCCTGCTCAATACTGGAAAACTCTTGCCCGTGATACAATAAATTAATTTGCATACAACCAACATCAATACTCGTAATTCCTTGAGCTTGCAGCTCCCGAATTTTCTTGACGGCTTCAGCTTTTGTATTAAAGAAATAACCTTTTCCCTGAGCATTAATTGTCCACGGCCAAGCCTGTTTTTGTTTAGCTTTCTCATTCCACCTGCCGGATTCAATGCTGGCAATAGTAGTTAATAAATGTTGCTTTATATGGTGCTTTTTCTCCATTGCTTTGGCAGTGTAAGAACAAATGTGTGCGCTGTCCGGAATATGAATTTGTGGCGCAGCAGAAGACGATACAGGCTGCAATAATAAAAGCAGCGTGACTAATAAAAACATAAAATTTTTTGATACGATAAAACGCATCCCTCTATCCCTCAAAAGTGTCACAAGTATCCCTCAAATCAGATTTCAACCTGCTTAACGACAATAACCTTTTCAAATTCTTTTGAGGCTGGTTAATACAATCGGCTTTGCATATATTCCTTTATGACTAAAAATCAAGCCGAAAAATAAATGCACAATGCACATTTATCAAAAACAGGCCGTGTATAACACAATTATTTTTTTAAATCCAGTAAAAAATGTGAGAAATTAATAATATTTTGCGATATGTTATTACAAATGTTTGAAAAAGAATAATTTTTTTTGTAGGAATGTTCATCCATATACAATCCGCGATTAATCTCCATCTGCATGGTATAAATTTTTCGCCGCGGTTGGCAATAATTAAATGTAATATATGCACCGGAATAAGGGCAATTGTCTGAAATAAAATAGTTTTTTTCTTGTAATCCGGTTTTAAAAAAAGTATGCATTTCACTGGGACAACTCTGTTCAAACAGAGTCCCCAAACAAAAATCAATTTTTTGTGTTTCTTGTAATAAAGTACAAATTTCGGAAGGCATGGAATGACAATCTAACACAAAACACATTCCGAATTTTTTAAGACATTTATCAATCAGTTGCTGCAGTCTTTTATGATAAACGTCATAAACGTTAATGAAACGCTCTTGAACTTCATTATAATCCAGAAGACCCTTATAAATAGGGTGATTTTTTGCGGTAATTCGATGAATAACACCAAGCCCCAAGCGACAGCGTCTTCCCATCGATAGTTCCGGATTAGGATAATTATAAAACATAGTCGGATCAATTTCAATCTTATCGCGATTGATATCAATAAACGAGCGAGCGATATTCATAGCAATCATTGGAATACCATGGCGCGTCGCCTCTATAACTAATTCGTCAACAAAAGAGTCTTCATTGCGGCGTAGTTCTGTTTGGCTGACAGCGGTGGTATGCAAAAACTCTTTTGGAAAAACTTGACCTTTATGAGGAACAGATAAAACAAGAGGAGAACGAATATCATCAACGCTGTATTCGTCATAAATTTTAAGATGACTGTAATCAACACTAAAATTCAGATAATTATCTGACATTTGTTTTATCCTTTTAAAAATCTATAAAGACAATATAAAAATAAAAGATTAACTTTTATATAATAGAAAAAATAAAAAAGACCGGGTTTTTCAGAAGCCCAGTCTTAAATTTAATCAGTTAACGCATCGATTAATTCGCCGATTGTTCTGTTCTCGATAAACTGATTGTCAATGCGTTTGTTGAACTTGTTTTCAGCCCACGCCACAACCGTATAATAAGGCTTGTTTCCGCCGGAAATATCCGGAACCAAAGAAGTAATAGGCTGTTTCTCATCAAGAGAGGCAACACCACAGCTCCGATTCAGAAAATTCTTAACAGCTGTTCTTGTGGTTTTCTTTTTTCGCAAAATAATTGATGGCCTTTTAGGCGCGCTTTCATCAAATTTTCTCATAAGCAAAATAATTTATAAATGGATAAAAATATGAAGCGTTAATAGCACAGCAACAGACAAAGTTCAAGATGTTTTTCAAAAAAAAGATAAAAATCAAAAAAATTGCTTGCTATTTAAAAGATATTCAGTTAAAACAACTCATAATTTATGGGTGTGTAGCTCAGGTGGTTAGAGCGTTACGTTGACATCGTAGAGGTCGCAGGTTCGAGTCCTGCCACTCCCACCATTAAAAAGGCGTCCTTTATGGACGCTTTTTTAATGGTGAAAATGAAAGACAGCTCGAACCTGCGAGAAAGCAGTTCGACCAGGAGGAGCAGGCGAGACGAAGTATCGCCGCAATTGCGACGACGCAGCGGCGGAGCGAAGCGACGTCAGTCCTGCCAACGGAGGAATGCTTCAGTGCGCAATTTATTGCGCAATAGAAGCATTGGAGCCGTCAATAACGAGTAAATGAAATTTACGAGTTATTACTCCCACCATTAAAAAGGCGTCCTTTATGGACGCTTTTTTAATGGTGAAAATGAAAGACAGCTCGAACCTGCGAAGATTTTATTAAATCACCAAATATTTTTTCAAAAACGCTAAGTCATCTTCAGAAACGCCGAATTCTTTTAATTTTGCTAACCCAACTTCAACGTATTTTACATCACAAATAGCAGATTTTGTATACTCAAAATAAATATCATTAATCCAACTTAAATGCCCGATGAATTTTTCTGCCGCACTGAAATCTTCAAACTTTGCCTGCGCATTGATATAGCATATTGCCCGATGTTGTTGCAAAAAAGTTTTAATTTCATCAGAAAGATGCAGTGGTGTTTCAGATTTTCCAACATAATTAGCGCCACAATACACAGTATGTTTAATGTTATCAAGTTTATCGGCATCGCGCAAAAGTTTAGCGATGATATCCGCTTTTTTCTTACCATTATCAGATAATTGTAAATAATAGGGATTTTGGTAATTAATTTGATAATGGTTATGCTCGCCGATAGCAAACAAAAGAATAGGATTATTAAACAATTCATTTTTCTTCAAAATATTAACAGCTGCAGCCCCATGCTCAAATTCTTCAGAGGGCAAAATCTTTTTTTTGTTATGTTGATAGAGACGTCCCAAATCATGAAGAATGGCCGACAGTTCAACCAACTCCTTACCTTCCTCATCAAAAGCCTCATAGACCTCTTTTGTGAAGTAGAAAATATTCATAATTTCATGAGTGACTTGAAAAGTATGTTTAATCTTATGCGTTAACCACCTTTCCACGTCTTCTGCCGTGTTCTGTACCTGAGCGGCATAAGTATCACACATAAGTTTAGTCGCTGAATAGACTTTATTCATTGGATAATACCTATTTCTACCGCTTTTTATGCTTGATAATAAACCAAACAACCAAAATAACAGCAACGATAACACCTGTTATAATTGACCAGTCAAGTGGAAGCCGGAAACCGATTTTATCATACATAATATAAGTGACGCAAACCGATGTGATAAAGCCGGCAGGAATCAGTGTCAGCCAATAACATTTATGTTCTTTATAAAGATAAAAAGTAGCCATCCAAAGGGTAATACTCGCTAAGCTCTGATTAGCCCAACCGAAATAAAGCCAAATCGTTGTTAAATCAAAAAAGCTCATGGCAATACCGCCGGAGAGGACTATAGTGCTGATGAGCAAACGTTTTTTGAGAGATTTATTTTCTTTTTGCCAATAATCCCCGATTGTCAGTCGAGCAGAGCGGAAAGCCGTGTCACCGGAGGTGATAGACAGCAAAACAACAGATAAGACAGCCAAAATTCCGCCGATCTGTCCCAAGTACCCCTTGGCAACACCGGAGACAACACCGCCCGGACCACTTTGAGAAATCACAGCATTTAAGCCTTCACTTCCTTGATAAAAGGCGATTCCTAAAGTTGCCCAAATGAGAGCGACGATTCCTTCTGTAATCATCGCCCCGTAAAAGATGGAACGTCCGTATTTTTCATTTTCGAGGCAACGTGCCATCAGCGGAGATTGTGTGGCATGAAACCCGCTCAAAGCCCCACAGGCGATTGTTACAAACATCAACGGGAAAATCGGCAACCCTTTAGGATGTAAATTGCTTAAAGTCAAATTTGGATAAAAAGCTTTATCACCCATGAACAAGACCACAATCATAGCCAACGAGACCCCGATGAGCAATAAGGCAAATAACGGATAAAACCGCCCGATAATCTTATCAATCGGCAATAAGGTTGCTAAAAAATAGTACCCGAAAACAGCAATAATCCACCAGATAAAAGGCGTACCGGACATATCCGCAAGCATATGCGCCGGACTCATGGCAAAGACAGAACCGAGCAGTAACAGAAAGAAGACCATAAAAATAAGAAACAGGCTTTTAACTCTGGAACCCAGATATTTTTCGACCAACGGAACAAGCGATTGTCCCCCGTTGCGAACAGAAATCATGCCTGCCATATAATCATGTACGCCGCCGGCAAAAATAGAACCGAACACAATCCATAACAAAGCAACCGGACCATACAGAGCTCCTAATATAGCCCCGAACACAGGTCCTAAACCGGCGATATTGAGAAATTGAATCAGAAAAACACGCCAGTTTGGTAAAGTCATAAAATCGACATTATCACGTTTAGCGACAGCGGGCGTCACAGCTTTTTCATTAATGCAAAAAATTTTTTCAACAATTTTACCATAAATCAAATAGCCAACAATTAAAGCGCAAACAGCCAATAAAAAAATAGTCATGATCTTTCCTCTAATTTACCTTATATACAAGAGTATTTTACAGCACAATTAGTATACGAAAAATTAAAATAATGAAAAATAATGATTATTATTTTTCAATAAAATAATAATCTTGAAAAAAGAAGATGAATACATACATCCCTTTTCAAAGGAGAAGAAAATGAGAGTATTAATGCTGAATGGAAGCCCTCGTCAATTCGGGTGCACCTATACGGCTTTGCAATCAGTGGCTGACGCTTTGCGCTCAGAAGATATTATGACAGAAATTATTTGGGCCGGAGACAAGCCTATACAAGACTGTGTACGATGTGATGCTTGCACTAAATTAGGAAAATGTATTTATGAAAACGATGTTGTTAATGAACTAATTGAAAAATCAAAATTAGCTGATGGTTTTGTTTTTGGGGCACCTGTTTATTATGCCCATCCCGGCGGACGTATTTTATCGATTCTGGATAGAGTTTTTTATGCTGCCTCCAAGTATTTGAGTTATAAACCCGGAGCAGCAGTCGTTGCGGCGCGACGATCAGGGACAACAGCCGCGCTGGATGTTCTCAATAAATATTTTACTATTAATAAAATGCCTATTGTATCATCGCAGTATTGGAACATTGTGTATGGCCGCACACCTGAAGAAGCACAAAAAGACGTAGAAGGCGTACAAACCCTAAAAATACTCGGAAAAAACATGGCGTGGCTTATGAAAGGGATGAACTTAGCACAGAAAAATGGTATCGTCAAACCGGAAGAAGTGGCACGACAAAGCACTAATTTTATACGCTAAAACCAATTGCGTCGAAAAGTTTGGGTGATAACTTGATTATTGCTTTCTGGAAAAGTCATCTGCCAGTGCAATAATGTGTAACCGAGCTTATTTTCTAATTTTGTTGTGACCAAATAATCTCTGTCTTTAAGAGGAGAGGCAATAACCGAACTAATTTCATCGGTCGGATGAATATTAACAGTTTTCAATAAAAAAGATACGCAAAAAGTTCTATCTTGCTCCGCCTGTTGGCAAGCAGAAGCATAAAAATTATTGTCATAAATCAAAGTGTAATAAGGAAAATTTGCTCCTTCTTTACTCCGCAACTTAACAATATTAATGATATCGCTGAAAAATTTATCATGGCTGATGTTTTCCCAACGTCCGAAAATGCCTTCATTAACAGTGCAAGCAATAATTAAAACAATAAACGCACAAAAAAAACTAGCAAAATT
Organism: Alphaproteobacteria bacterium; assembly: GCA_017477185.1. Taxonomy (GTDB): domain Bacteria; phylum Pseudomonadota; class Alphaproteobacteria; order RF32; family CAG-239; genus Scatocola. The sequence goes on from JAFUXF010000003.1 coordinate 36,599, forward strand.
AATAAACTTTTGCATCAAATTTCTCCTTATAAAAGTATAGGCATATTTTTCTAAAAAAAGCAAGCCGATATTAAGAGCTTGTTTAACATTATCAAGTAAAGTGCAGACAAGAAAATTGATGTGAAAGGTTCAAGATATGAGTAAAGTAACATGGAAACCGGGAACAATGTTATCCCCGCTACCGCCGGTTTTAGTATCATGCGGAACAATGGAAACCCCTAATGTTTTGACTGTTGCATGGACAGGAATTGTTTGCAGTGAGCCGACACTGACCTATGTGTCGATTCGTCCGTCACGCTATTCCCATGAAATTATTAAAAATAGCAAAGAGTTTGTATTGAATCTACCAACATGGAAAATGGTTGCTGCTGTTGATTTTTGCGGCGTTAAATCCGGTAAAAATATAAATAAATTTAAAGAAACAGGGCTAACGATAGAGGCTTGTAGTCAGGTATCCGCACCTCAGATTGCAGAAGCGCCTGTTTCCTTAGAGTGTAAGGTTAAATCGGTAACGCCTTATGGAACACATGATATGTTTTTGGCTGAAGTCGTAGCCGTTAATGTTGATGAGCAATATATCACAGATCAAGGAGAACTTGATCTCGAAAAAGCAGGGTTAATTGCTTTTTCTCATGGCAAATATTATACTTTGGGAAGAAACTTAGGAAGTTTTGGTTTTTCCGTAAATAAAGCCTTATTGAAGCAGAAACAAGAGATGGCAAAAGTAAATGTTGTAGAAAAAAAGCCATCCCCTTTGAAAAAAGAAAAATCCAAGGTAGAGCAAAAACCTAAGTCTAAGTCACACGCTCTATTTAGTCGTCGAGTATCAAAAGGGCAGCATCGTAAAGAAGATATTATTAAAGATACAATTTCTCGACCGGATAAACGATATGATAAAGTTAAAAAAGTCAAAACCGAATATCGCAAAACGGAAGAATTCAAGCACATTCGCAAGAAAAAATAAAACAGTCTTGTTCTGGAAAAAAAACGGCGGGATTTCCGCCGTTTTTCATTCTGTAAATTCTGTCTGAGATTTCATAAACTGTTCAAGCCAATGAATATCATACTGACCATCAATAAACTCAGCCTGAGAAATGATAGATTGCTGTAAAGGAATAGTCGTCTTGACACCATCAATAACAAATTCTTCCAAGGCCCGACGCAAGCGCATCAAGGCTGCATTGCGTGTCTTACCATGAACAATCAACTTAGCAATCATGCTATCATAAAACGGCGGAATACTGTATCCGGAATAAATTTCAGAATCAACACGAACCCCCAATCCTCCCGGAGCGTGCCATTCATTAATTTTACCTGGGCAAGGTACGAAAGTATTCGGATCTTCTGCGTTAATTCGGCACTCAATGGCATGACCATGAAACTGGATATCTTCTTGAGAATAACCGAGCGTTGCACCGCTGGCGATTCTGATTTGCTCGCGCACAATGTCGATTCCCGTAACGGCTTCCGTCACAGGGTGCTCAACTTGTAAACGTGTGTTCATTTCCATAAAATAGAAACGCCCATCTTCATACAAAAACTCCAAAGTTCCGGCATTGGTATAGCCGATTTTTTCAATGGCTTTGCGAACAATTTCACCGATTTCTTGACGTTGTTGATTGTTAAGGGCAGGAGAGGGCGATTCTTCAATTACTTTTTGGTTGCTTCTCTGAATAGAACAATCTCTTTCGCCCAAATGCACAACATGTCCGTATTTATCAGCTAAAATTTGCATTTCAATATGACGTGGATGTTGCAGATATTTTTCCATATAAACAACATCGGATGGAAAGGCTGCTTTAGCTTCTGCCTTTGCCATAGTGAAAGCCTCTCCCATTTCGGCATCATTAAAAGCAATTTTCATACCTTTACCGCCGCCACCGTCTTTGGCTTTAACGATAACAGGATATCCGATTTTATTTGCCCATTCGATAGCGTGCTCAACGCTCTCTAATGCAGGAGAACCGGGAGTAATCGGAAGGCCGGCCTCTTGAGCTGCCTTGCGTGCTGTAATTTTATCGCCCATTAAACGCATTTGTTCAACGCTCGGTCCGATAAACGTAATCCCATGAGCTTCAACCATCTCGGCAAAATCTGCATTTTCAGAAAGAAAACCAAAACCGGGGTGAATAGCATCTGCACCGGTAATTAAAGCGGCAGAGATAATAGCTGATTTATTTAAATAAGAGTCTGTTGATCGAGCCGGTCCGATACAAACAGCCTCATCAGCCAAACGAACGTGCATGGCGTTAGCATCAGCCTCAGAGTGAACAGCAACTGTATGAATTCCCATTTCACGGCAAGCGCGATGGATTCTTAGGGCAACTTCACCACGATTTGCAATTAAAACTTTTTCAAACATACAAAACCTCAAAAGCTATTCAATAACAATCAAAGGTTCACCATATTCGACAGGATCACCACCGGCAACCAAAATTTTGGTAACTTTACCTGATTTATGTGCTTTAACCGGATTAAAAGTTTTCATGGCTTCAATTAAGCAAACGGTATCACCCTCGGTAACATTATCTCCGACTTTAACATAATTTGGAGCAGAAGGTTCACTTGAGAGATAAACCACTCCGACCATCGGAGATTTAACGGCATTAGCATTGTTACTGTAGTCTTCACCGGCAGATTCTGTTGTTGCAGAAGTTGGAGCTTCTGTAGGTGTGGAAACCGGTGCAATAGCAGGAGCAACAGGTGCGGGAACATAAGTTTGAGCAACAGACGTTCCCCCCGGATTCCGTGTCAAACTGATACGGCAGCCTTCATCTTCATATTCTAAATTGGTTAAGTTGGTCTTATCTAAAATTTCAGCAAGTTTGCTGATGACTTTTGTATCTAATTGAGTAGTCATTATTTTACTTTCATTCTGTTAAAAAATCTGCTCTGATTATTAGCTCATTTTTATCAAAAAACAACAAAAATATATAAAAATAACTCAAAAATGAGCAAAAAATTACCAAAAATGATAAAAATTGAGTATTTTTTGAAAATGTGAGATTGAAGTTAAAAATGCGGTTGTATCAATTTTTTTAATCAACCGTAAATTGTTTTTTTTAAATTATCTTCCTTGATAGTCATACCATAATGTACGTGAAGTTGGAAGATCTAAGGTGTCTTGTTTTATTTTATAGTCAAAAATTCGTTCATTACATTGTTCTTCGAATTTTTGTTGCATATAATAGGCATGCCCCTCTCTCGGGAGAAGAGTGTAAATTTCAAGATTAAATGATTGATTAGAGGTCAAATTATTCAGATTATTACAAGCTCTCGAGAATAGGGGGTGTTTGTCTTCAAAAGGCCACCAATGTTGCCGTATATGGATTAATTCGTGAAAAAGAATCCCAAGTTTATTAAGCCATTCTCTTTCAGAACTCTGTACAAGATTTTCATTAATTTTAATAAATGGATAATAGCGCATGTTAGGATTATCAGAGCAACATTCGCCTAGCGACGATAGCTCCTTTTCAAAAAGTAACTCCGGCTCCGGAATTTTGTAAACTTTGCTGAATACATGAACAAATTTTGACATGACTTTTTTTTGCTGTTCAGATGTCTTTTGATCCATTTTTTTTATATCTTTATCTAATCCGGTACCTATCAAAGCATTTATGAAATGATTTAAATCGCGCTGTTCTTCAAGCAAAAATTTTTTAGAAGGTTGTATACTGAATAAGCAAGCCTTCAAATTATCTTGTGCTTTCGTAAAGTATATGTCCCACTGCTTAGTTGAGCACTTATATCCTGAAATAGCATCAAAATATTGTAATTTTTTCTCCAAAGGCATATTTGAAAAATCTGAGGAATTAAGTCGCGTAAACTCCTTAAGACGCTGTTTCCGAATCATTTTCTTCTTGTTACATAAAGAAAACCAAGCTTTTTCGAATTTATCAAGAGGCATATCCTTATACTTATTGGCAATACTGCACGCTCGTAAGTTACCAGCATCATAGCCAAAACAAACTCTGTTAGTGTCTTTATCTGGTCCGACAATCATATGAAAACAAATATATTCAAATTCTTCAAAATCCATATTTTACCGACTCCAAAATTAAATTTGGCAGAACTATAACATACTTTAGACGTAATGTCAAAAAATATTGACAAAATAAAATTATTTTTTTGTGCTCATATCCACTACACACACACCATAAATAAAAATCTTGCAAAAAATCTCCCCTAGATTATATTCTATCGCAGACAAACAAATAAAATTAAGGAGAAAAATATGCCTTTAGTGACAATGCGTCAGATTCTTGACCATGCTGCCGAAAACAACTATGGTGTTCCGGCTTTTAATATTAACGATATGGAGCAGGTGATTGCCGTTTTGAATGCGGCCAAAAAAGTTAACGCCCCTGTTATTTTGCAAACCTCAACCGGTGCACGCAAATTTGCCGGAGACCCGATGATTCGCCATATGGTGCAAGCCGGTATTGAAATGTATCCCGAATTACCGATTTGTATTCACCAAGATCATGGGGCTTCTGTTGATATTTGCCAGTCTGCCATTGTTAACGGCTATTCTTCCGTGATGATGGATGGTTCTTTAGCCGCAGACGGTAAAACCCCATCAACTTTTGAATACAACGTCAATGTCACGAAAGAAGTTGTTGCCCGTGCGCATGCTGTCGGTGCTTCTGTTGAAGGTGAATTAGGCGTTATCGGCTCATTAGAAACCGGTAAAGGTGATAAGGAAGACGGCCACGGCGCAGAAGGCGTAATTGATAAAAAACGTTTGGTAACAGACCCTGATGAAGCCGCTCGTTTTGTGGCTGAAACACACCTTGATGCTTTAGCTGTTGCTGTCGGAACATCTCACGGTGCATATAAATTCACCCGTAAGCCGGATGGTGAGATTTTAGCCATTGATGTGATTGAGAAGATTCATAAAAAATTGCCGAATACCCACATGGTTATGCACGGTTCTTCTTCTGTTCCGCAAGAATTACAAGACTTAATCAATGCTTACGGTGGGGCTATTCCGCAAACCTTCGGTGTTCCGGTTGAAGAAATTGTCCGCGGTATTAAGTCCGGCGTTCGCAAAGTTAACGTTGATACCGACTGCCGTATGGCAATCACCGGTGCTATCCGTAAGATTTTTGCCGAGAACCCGAAAGAGTTTGACCCGCGCAAATATCTCAAACCGGCGATTGAGGAAATGGAAAAAGTTTGTGAAGCGCGTTATATTGCTTTTGGCGCGGCAGGTCATGCTGATCAAATTAAAGCAATTCCGATGTCTGTGATGGCCAAACGCTATGCAACAGGCGAGCTATAAGAGATTCCTTATATTAAAAGAGAAGCCTCGACCAAATGTCGGGGCTTTTTTACTTTTCTCTTGACATTAGACAAAAAATGATAATGATATCTCATAAATAAATAATTATTGTTAAACTATTAAAAAAATAAAAAAGCTTATGAAACCAAAGTTGCTTACTAAACGTCAACAGTTGGGGATTTTCAACTGTGCTGACCCTATTGCCGTTATGCGCGAGTATGTATCCTATAGCAAGGATGTCCTCTTTGTCGCTCGAAAGAGGATGTTTACGTCATCTCTTGAGGAATTTATCCAATATTGCAAAGATGAAGCTGATCGCAAGGAATTTATCAAGCGATACGACGATGAGAATCAGACAATCTACATTGAGGACTTTATCCGGCAGTGTAAAGCCGAAAGAGCCAAGAAAATCGCCGCTGGTGAATGTGAAGAGAGGAATCCTATAACTGAGACTCAAAAACAGATGTTTTTGAACCTTTCAGAAAAGGATGCCAATGAAATCTATTTTAATATAGACGGGTACATTTACCCTGAGGTGCTGATTAAAATGTTGGATACCTTTCCGAAAGAAGTTTCCAAGGAGCTTCTGCTCGAATACGCTAAGTACTGTAACCTGTCTGACGAGGTTGGGATTCGTGCCATTAGTGTCTTGGGAAAAGATGCCAAAGAAATAATCCTGCAAATAAAGTATCTGAATATAGGTGTTTTCAACAAAATTTTCAGAGTCTTTGGCAAGGAGGAAACGAAGAAAATTGTCATTGAACTGGCAAAAAATGATTTTGACATTGATGATCAGGTTGAGACAAAAATCCTTCATCTTTATTCCGCTTCGGATTTGAAAGAGCTTTTGAAGGCTTTCATCGAAAACAGTACCAGCATTAACGGTAAACTCTTCAGTAAAATCTTTGATGTCTGCTCTACAAAGGAAGAGATTGAAAAGCTTCTTGACCTTGCTCTTGAGAACGATATGGATCTTTGGCATGAAACACTCGACAAGATTGTTGAGTACTTTCCGAAAGAGAAAGCAAAGACATATCTTGATAGATTTTTTACAGAAACAGGTCCCGGTCGCGGAGAGTATGACGATGAGACGAAAGAAGAGTACTACAATCTCCTACTCACCGAAGAGGAAAGGGAACTTGAAGACAAATAAGCTTACACAAAAGAAACCGCCGTTATGGCGGTTTCTTTGTTACAACTTATTTTTTAAATACTTACCTGTATAGCTGACAGGAGATTTGGCGACTTGCTCCGGCGTGCCTTGCGCGATAATCTGACCGCCGCCGTCGCCGCCCTCGGGACCCATATCAATAATATAATCCGCCACTTTTATCACATCGAGATTATGCTCAATCACAATCACCGTATTACCGCTGTCAACCAAGGCTTGCAAGACGCCCAAAAGTTTATTGATATCTTCAAAATGCAACCCCGTCGTCGGCTCATCTAAAATATAAAGTGTTTTACCTGTGGCGCGTTTGGAAAGTTCTTTGGAGAGTTTAATGCGTTGCGCCTCACCGCCGGAGAGGGTTGTCGCTTGCTGCCCGAGGTGAATATAGCCCAAACCGACTTTTTGCAAAAGCTCCAACTTATTTTTAATCGAGGGAATGGCGGCAAAAAATTGATGCGCCTCATCAACCGTCATATCCAAGACATCGGCAATGGATTTGTCCTTATATTTAACTTCCAGCGTCTCGCGATTAAACCGCTTGCCGTGGCAAACATCACAAGCCACATAAACGTCCGGCAAAAAGTTCATCTCAATCTTGGTGACACCGTCGCCTTTACAAGCCTCGCACCGTCCGCCGGCAACGTTAAACGAAAATCGTCCTGCGCTGTATCCGCGCGCTTTGGCTTCCGGCAAGTTGGCAAAACAATCCCGAATATTCGAGAAGACACCGGTATAAGTTGCCGGATTCGAGCGCGGTGTTCGCCCGATTGGGGATTGGTCAATATCAATCACTTTATCAATATTCTCCAAACCGAGGAGTTTATCATACTTTCCGGTTGGCGTGCGAGAGCCGTTCAACTCTTTATCAATCGCCTTAAACAAGGTCTCCAAAATGAGTGAAGATTTACCGCCGCCCGAAACCCCTGTCACACAAGTTAATGTCCCGAGCGGAATTTTGGCATTGACATTTTTGAGGTTGTTTGTTTGCGCCCCTTTAATCTCGATAAATTTACCGTTTCCTTTACGACGACGCGCCGGAACGGCAATAAATTTCTCTCCGTTCAGATATTGCGCGGTTAAACTGTTTTTATTTTTCAAAACTTCTGCAACCGTTCCTTTAGCGGTTACTCTACCGCCGTTTTCACCGGCTGCCGGCCCCATATCTACCAAATAATCTGCCGCACGGATAGCATCTTCATCATGTTCGACGACAATCACGGTGTTGCCGATATCCCGCAAATGATTAAGAGTGGCAAGAAGCCGATCATTATCGCGTTGGTGTAAGCCGATAGACGGCTCATCGAGCACATACATAACCCCGGTCAAGCCTGAGCCGATTTGCGAGGCAAGGCGAATACGTTGCGATTCGCCACCGGATAAAGTACCTGATTGTCGTGATAAGGTTAAATAGTCCAACCCGACATTATTTAAGAATGTCAGGCGATCAATAATTTCTTTGAGAATTTTATGGGCAATTTCCTGCTTTTGCGGAGAGAGTGTTCCTTCTATGCCGGAGAACCATTCACGCGCCTTAACGATTGACATTTCAGAGGCATCAATAATATCCAAACCATTAATTTTAACAGCCAATGCCTCCGGTTTAAGGCGTTTCCCGTGGCAAAATTCACAAGGGGCTGCGGATTGATAACGGGCAAAATCTTCTCTCACCCAAGCGGAATCCGTCTCTAAAAACCGCCGTTCCATATTCGGAATAACCCCCTCAAAAGGCTTATCCGTCATAAAACTGGAGTAATACATCGGTACGCAGACATTGCCTGAACCATAGAGAATAACATTGCGCGCTTTTTCGGGCAATTCTTCCCACGGTGTTTTGTTCGAGATTCCCAAAAAGTCGCAAAGAGAAGTTAAGGCTTGGCTATGAAACGAAGAGTGAAATCCCTCCCATGGCGCTATTGCCCCTTGGCTCAAAGATAAATGCGGATTCGGTACAACCAAATCAGGGTCCATATAAAGTTTAGCGCCCAACCCGTCACAATGCGGACAAGCTCCGAACGGGTTGTTAAAGGAAAAGAGGCGCGGCTCAATCTCCTCAATCGTAAAACCGGATACCGGACAGGCAAATTTAGAAGAAAAGGTTGTGCGTTTACCGCTCTCGACTTCTTCAACATAAACAATTCCGTCACTGAGTTTAAGGGCGGTCTCAAGGGATTGCGCCAAGCGCTCCATAATACCGTCTTTGACCACAAGACGGTCAATCACAACCTCAATATCATGCTTAAGTGTTTTGGGTAAAGTCGGTAAATCATCAAAAGTATAATTTTCGCCGTCGACTTTAAGCCGCTGGAATCCTTGTCTTTGTAAGGATTCAAATTCTTTTTTGAACTCACCTTTTTTACCTCTGGCAATCGGAGAAAGCAGTAACAATTTTGTGCCAATCGGAAATTCCAAAATTTTATCGACCATTTGTGAGACGGTCTGCGCTTCAATCGGTAAACCGGTCGCCGGAGAGTAAGGTGTTCCGACGCGCGCCCATAACAAACGCATATAATCGTAGATTTCCGTCACGGTCCCGACGGTCGACCGCGGGTTATGTGAGGTTGTTTTTTGCTCAATCGAAATGGCCGGAGACAGCCCTTCAATCGAATCAACTTCAGGCTTTTTCATTAAATCCAAAAATTGGCGGGCATAGGCAGACAAACTCTCCACATAGCGCCTTTGTCCTTCGGCATAAATAGTATCAAAAGCGAGCGAGGACTTCCCCGAGCCGGATAATCCTGTAATAACTGTCAATTTGTCCTTAGGAATATTGATATCCACATTTTTTAAGTTGTGCTCGCGTGCGCCTCTGATTTCAATAAACGAGTCTTTTGCCATTTCTGCCTCCATATTGACAGGCAATATAATAAAAGAGAATGAGAAAAACAATAGAAATTTTCAAACAAAAAACCGCCTCATTTCAGAGGCGGCCAGGAGTTAAAACACTCAAATAAAATTAAAACGGAATATCATCATCCAAATCGGCCGGAGCGGCAGCGGTTGAATTATCCCAACCGGCACCTGATGCAGATGGTGCGCCGGAGAATACATCATTGCCACCCGCAGGAGCTCCATCGCCACGTCCGTCAAGCAAAACAAGATTACCGCTAAAGTTCTGCAAAACAACCTCGGTGGTATAGCGTTCCTGTCCGTTATTATCTTCCCATTTACGAGTTTGTAAAGAACCCTCTAAATAAACTTTTGAGCCCTTGCGTAAGTAACGCTCTGCAATTTCTGCTAATTGCGGATTAAAAATAACCACACGATTCCATTCAGTACGTTCTTTGCGCTCGCCAGATAATTTATCTTTCCAAGTATCTGAAGTTGCCACTGTTAAATTAACAATTTTTGTACCGTTTGCGGTATTGCTGACGCGTGGATCTGCACCTAAATTACCAACCAAAATAACTTTATTTATACTTCCAACCATATCCAAATCCTAATTTCAAATTAAAACTTTAATCACTATACAAATAATAAATTAAGGAGTCCAACAAGAATCAATAAACCTGTGTATATTCACCACCTTTATAAAGATAAATTCTGTAGCCGAGAGGCTGAGTTGGATTACCATTAGTAAACATTAATTTACCCCAACCGGAGTCAAAACTATTGTTGCGCAAAGTATTTGCAAGTTTATTATAATCAAAAGATTTAGATTTTTTTACCAAATCAGCCCACAATTGCACCGCAGTATATCCGTAAACAGCCAGCCCTTCAGGCTCAATTCCGAGCAAACGTAATTTCACCAAAGTCTCTGTAAATTCAGGACTGTCTTTGAGTGAGGGAAGAGACATAAAATAGCAACCACTCATTAAATCACCCATGATTGTCTCAAACTCCGGCATAACCTGATATTTATCAACAAAAATCATATACTTATGCTTTTTTGAGCGGAGCTCTTTGGCCATATAACTGACATTACTCATGTCTCCGACAACAAAGGCTGCTTGTGTTTTATCTTTAATGGCAGATTCTGCAATTTTATCATAATCAAAGTCATAATCTTCAAAAATATAAATCTTCAAATGGTCAGATTTATTTTTCTTTGCGAATATGTTTTGCATAGCATGCAACATTTCTTCATGTGACTTATCGGTAATAAAGGCGATATTTGCCCAATCAAAAGTTTTTTGATAAAAAGCAAAAAAATCTTGAGCTTGTTGTTTTTTGCTTCCAACCATTTTTATGAGGCTGTTTTGTGTGTTTTGCTCATATTTAGCACTGACTGCTGTTGGGATAATTTGAAAAATTCCTGCCTTAGCAAAGGTCTCTGTAACTGTTTGAAATTGATTAAAGCAATAAGGTCCGATAATAGCAGTAATTTTGGATTCCTGCTCTTTATTAAGGGCAATCATTTGAGCGGTGGAAACAGCCAAACTGTCATTGCACTCATCTTCAATCGGAATAAATTTGAGTTTTTTACCAAGTAAGCCGCCTTGCTGATTGATTTCTTCTATTGCTGTTTTAACACCGGTCATAATCTCAGTACCGGCAGTGACATAGTCTCCGGACAAAGGTGCAATAGCTCCGATATTAACTTTAGCTAGCGCGGAAACAGAAAAAAAGAAAGCACTAAACAGAGCAAAATATTTTAATTTTCCAAACATCACATAAACACAAAAATTAAAAGCTAAACAGAGTCAGAGCATAGCCTAAATAAATAAAAAAGCAAGTTAAATCTGGTGCGCACCGAGAATGAGATACCCTTTCCCTCGAACGGTTCTTAAGTAACGAGGATTTTTTGAGTCCGGCTCAATCTTTTTTCTCAAGCGCGTAATTTGCACATCAATCGAGCGTGGCGATTGTCCGGCTCCCAATATCTCGGCCAACTCTTCTCGCGAAAAAATTTGACCGGATTTATTACTCAAAATCTGTAATAAAGATTGTTCAACCGGTGTAATATGAATCAATTTTCCTTGTTTGTCAGTCAGCTCTTTCTTTTCAGTGTCATACAGACAATTCCCAAAATCAAATTGCACGGTTTCAACAACCTTAATTTTTGGCTCACGCTTCAAAATATTCTTAATGCGTAAAACCAATTCTTTTGGCTCAAAAGGTTTGGGTAAATAGTCATCTGCGCCCAACTCTAATCCGGCAATACGGTCTGCTGTTTCGCCCATAGCTGTAAGTAAAATGACCGGTACACGGCTTGTTTGGCGCAATCTCTCCAAAAATTGCAAACCTGTTTCATTAGGCATCATAATATCTGTAATAAGCAGGTCAAATCTGTACTCATTTAATAATGAGCGTGCATCTTCAGCATCTTTAGCGACGGAGACCAAAAATCCGTTCTCACGCAAAAAGCGTTGCAATAAGGAGCGTAGACGAGCATCATCATCAATGACGAGAATATGTAACAAATCTTCCGCTGCCATCAGCAGACCTCAACCTATTTTTTAGCTTTTTTTGTACTTTTTGATTTTTCAGTTGCTTTAACATAATCCAAACTTTTTTGGAAATATTGGTAACCTGTAATAAAAGTAAGTACACCGGCAATCCAGAGTAAAACCTCTCCAATTTCGCCCCAATAGAAAAAACCCTTCAACAGCATCATGGATAGAGCCGTCATCTGAAAACCGGTCTTCCACTTTGCTAACCGTGTAACCGGCATACCAACATTGACTTCCCGCAAAAATTCTCTTAAGCCTGAAACTAAAATCTCACGACACAAAATAACAATAACCGGAATATAACTCAGTTCGCAAACAACCATGTGACGAGCTAAAATAACCACCAAAGCAGAAGCAACCAATAACTTATCTGCAATCGGATCAAGCAAGCGACCAAAGGCAGAAGTTTCTCCCCATTGTCTGGCTAAATAGCCGTCAAAATAATCAGTAATCGAGGCCAAAATAAACAGGACTGCAGCAGTAACTTGCCATGCTGCAGAATGAATATAAACTGTCAAGAAAATTGCCGGAATGACAATAATACGAGAGATTGTTAACAAATTAGGGATATTGTACATTTTTGCTCCAACCAAAAAACAAAGATAAGCCTATCATAAAACGTTTTTTTATGAATGGAAGTAATTATATATTTTTTCCGCCGTTTTTTTACTGATACCTGTAATTTTTTGAATATCTTTAAGTGAAGCTTCCTTGATTTGTGCTATTGAGCCGAAATAATTGAGTAAGTCGCGACGGCGTTTTGCTCCGATTCCTTCAATCTCCTCAAGGTGAGACGTGGTCATTGATTTTCCTCGTCTTGACCGGTGAGTGCCGATTGCAAAGCGGTGTGCTTCATCACGAATAGTTTGCATATAAAAAGCAACCGGCGAGCGATATGGTAGAGAAAAACTTTCTTTTCCCAGCATATGATAAAATTCTTTACCTGCATTTCTGTCCGGTCCTTTAGAAATAGCAATAATAGCAATTCCTTCCAAATCAAAATCATGCAGAGCTTCATGAACGGCATGCAGTTGTCCCAGACCGCCATCAAGCAAAATAATATCAGGTCGATTCTCCGGAGCCATATGTTTAAATCGCCGAATCAGTACTTCTTTCATCATCAAAAAGTCATCATTATTGATGATTTTACCATCAGTCCGATTCTGATTTTGTAAATCACTTTCTTTAATATTAAATTTGCGATAAGCATTTTTATCAAACCCATCCGGCGTTGCCACTATCATGCCGCCGACAGAATTTGTTCCTTGTGTATGAGAGTTATCATAGACTTCGATTCTTTTAGGCATTTTAGGTAAGCCGAAAATACGCTGAATCTCAAGCAGATTGTTTTTAATGGAAGTCTCTAATGCCATTTTACGATCAATGGCAGCCTCGGCATTCTCAAGTGCACGCGCAATAAGTTTTAGTTTGTTCCCTTTTTGATAAGTATTAATGTGCGTCCCGATAGCTGTTTCTAAAAATTCTTTGTTCGGTAAGTTTTCCGAGATGATAATTTCTTTTGGGGGAAGATGCTCACTATAAAAATGACTGATAAAAGCCTCTAAAATATCTGTATTGCTCATATCTTCGGTTTGTTGAGGAAAATAAGGAACATTACCGCAGTTCTGTCCGGAGCGGATAAAAAAGACCTGAATGCAAATAACATCAAGTTTACGCATGACAGCTATCACATCACAAGATTTAATGTCGGCGTATTCAACCATTGTACCATTTTGAATATTCGTTAAAGCACGGATTCGATCGCGCAACACAATTGCTCTCTCATAATCCATAGAATCACTGGCTACCTGCATTTGGCGCGATAGTTCTTCCTGCAGAGATGTGTTTTTCCCATCCAAAAAGTTGATAGCGTCTTGTACTAATTTTTTATAATCTTCTGAGCTTATTTTACCGACACAGGGTGCTGAACAACGTTTGATTTGATACTGCATACAAGGGCGTGTCGCATTATGAAAAATCGTATCGCGACAACTCCGTAACAAAAACGCTTTTTGCAAAATATCTTGAACATGATTAACGGCTAACACATTAGCAAATGGACCAAAATAGCGATTGCCGTCTTTTCTCGTGCCGCGATATTTTCGTAAAGAAGGAAATTCTGAATGAACATCAATTACCAAATGAGGAAAAGTCTTATCATCTTTGAGTAAGATATTATAGCGTGGCTCCAGTTTTTTGATGAGCTCATTTTCAACAAGTAAGGCTTTTGCCTCACTTTCAACAATAATAAACTCCATACGCTTGATTTCAGAAACCATACGTTGCAAGCGCAGAGGAAGTTTATTGATATGAGAGTAATTTGTAATTCGTTTTTTGATATTTTTAGCTTTACCGACATAAAGTATTACATCATTATCTCCCAACATACGATAAACGCCGGGGGATTCAGGCGCAATTTTAATATATTTTTTTAAGGTTTCCAAACCTTGCTGAATTGAAACCGGCATCCACACAATCCTTTATCAGATACAACATAACAAAAGAACACGATTCTTTCAAGCAGAAAGAAACGGATAAAAATTAAAATTCATTCTGCGTATTTGCTGTTATCATGGCATCGCCAAAGTCAAAAAGGCTGATGAAAGAAATCATAAGAACACTTGCAACGACGAACTTAAATAACCCACCGATAATTGCTAAAAATGTCTCTTTCCAATCTGTTTTGCCGTTTTCTTGATAAACACGGCGAAATCCAAGGATATAACTACACACAAGGAGCAAGGAAATACTATAAAAGGCTGGCGTCTTATAGATGAGATAAATCTCATTTGCTGATAAAAAGGCATAAAAAAGGCTCCCTGTAATAACTCCAAGGAGCACCAAAGGATTTGTTAGGAGACCTGATGCAAAAAGGGCAACGATACCTCTTATCATCGCAGTTTATCTGCCCAAAAAGCGACGAGCCATAAAACCGGTGCTGCTATGGCTATACGGATTCGGCCACACATAACGTTGCCGATTAATCGGAGTGCTGACCATTTGTCCGTCACGAAATTCTGCCGTTGCTAAAACAGAAAGATTACCTCTCCTGATTGTTATCGGTTGTGAAACAGTATTGCGTGAAGAAATCAAATCAACTTTGGCGTAAGTATTCATTTTTATCTCTTTCGTTTCTTATTTATAATACAAAACTATACCTTCTTAAAGTAAACAAAAGTTTAATCACTTATTTTTTTATTTTAGTTTTTTCAATTTTATATTTTTTAAATCCTTGCCGAATTTGTTCATTCAATACAGAAATCTGTGTATAATCAATCCCCATAATTTTAACCTTGACTAAAGGCTCGGTTCCTGACTTACGAACAATAACATTACCATCAGCCCCGAGTAAGGTGCGAACTTTTTCTGCTTCGGCTAAAACTTCAGCATCCTGAGCAGCCTGTAACAGCTCATCTTTATCAGCAAAATAAGTATCTACTTCTGAGCAAGGGTATGGTTGAAAAATCGGAAACAGCTCACTCATTTTTTTATGCTGAGATAAATACCCCTGAGCAACAGTTAAGGCTGTTACCATACCATCTCCTGTGCGGCTGAAATCAGATAACACCATGTGTCCAGATTCTTCTCCGCCGAGATTGGCACCGATTTCGCGCATTTTTAAAATAACATTTTTCTCGCCGACAGCTGAGCGATAAACCTTAATCCCCAAAGTTTGCAAATATTTATCAAGTCCGATGTTTGATAAAATGGTTGCAACGGCACAATTGTTTTTTAAAGAGCCGTTAGCTTGCAGAGTTTTCGCCAAAAAGGCGATAATTTGATCGCCGTCAAGACGATTACCAAGTTCGTCTACGATAATAATTCTATCTCCGTCGCCGTCAACAGCGATTCCGATGTGAGCATGTGCTTCGCAAACCATTTTTGAGAGCTGTTCGGTATGCTGAGAACCACAGTCTTTATTGATATTTTGTCCATTAGGTTTATTGCCGATAACAATAACACCGGCACCAAGCTTCATAAATACCTCCGGCAAAATAGCCGAGAAAGCACCATTAGCGCAATCCAATACGACACGCAAACCGGTCAATTTTTGCCCATTCAATACTTTTGCCGCATTTTCCATATAAAGTAAAGCGGCATCATTACAAACACTGACTGTGCCGACGGTTTCAGGCGAAGTTGTAAAGTTATTTTCCGCAACCATATTTTCAAGAGTGGCAATAGTTTCATCATCAAAGCGGTCACCCTGATTATTCAATAATTTAATTCCGTTATCCGTATAAGGGTTATGTGAGGCGGTGATCATGATTGCCATATCAACATTAAGACTTGCGGTTAATGAGGTCAGGGCAGGTGTCGGTATAATTCCGAGTTTTAAAACGTCAATTCCCTGAGATGTAAAACCGGCAATTAAAGCATTTTCGAGCATATCTCCGGAAAGACGCGTATCTTTAGCAAGAGCCACTTTTTTCTTGTTTTTGCATAAAAATTGTCCGCACGCCTTGCCTAAGGTTAAAGCAAAATCAGCAGTCATCGGGTATTGATTAGCCACCCCGCGTACGCCGTCTGTTCCAAATAACTTAGTCATATTCTTCTTCTCCTGAAAAAACACGAAAGTATTTATAGACTATTCAAATAAAATTGGCAATAAAATAAAAATAGCCCAAAAAAAAGATTGAGGCTAAAAAGTGATTGCAAAAATTTTTTAGATGTGATATCATCATAATAGATTCTGCTATTGGCTATATTAAGGAGGCTATTATGAAAAAGATATCATATCTTTGCTCAACCTGTTTAATC
>JAFUXF010000027.1 GCA_017477185.1 Alphaproteobacteria bacterium
AAATAATAGAGTCTCTTCATAATAACACCTCTTGTGGCACAGCTGTAACAAAATCTACAGTTATATTCTACTACAAAAAAAATTTTTCTGCAACCCGTTTTTTTATTTTGACACCCATGATAAAATAAAAAAACCGCCTTATCTGAACTGTCCAAACTTTGGGGGACAGTTCAATCTAAGGCGGTTTTTTTATAAAACAATCAGATAGTTATCCTATTGTGCGTCTTTGCTTTTGGTTGAAGCGGACAAATCATCGGCAATACGCGCTGAACGACCGCGCAATGCACGCAAGAAATACATCTTTGCACGGCGAACACGACCAATACGCATAACTTCAATTTTAGCAACATTCGGAGAATATAACGGGAAAACACGTTCTACGCCCTCACCGAAAGAAATTTTTCTAACCGTGAAAGAAGAATTTAAACCGTCATTTTTACGAGCGATGCAAACGCCTTCATAAATTTGGATACGTTCTCTCTCACCTTCTTTAACTTTGGTGTGAACTTTTAATGTATCACCGGCCTTGAAGCTCGGGATATTTTTACCGGCAGCTAATTTTTCCATCTGCTCTTTTTCAATATTTTCAATAATGTTCATTACTTTAACCCTTTTTATAAATTTTTATACTCTATACACCTAAATTTTTTGAGAATCAAGATATTTCTGCAATAAATCCGGGCGTCTTTGTTTTGTTACCTCAAGTGCCTGCTCGTGCCGCCAATGGGCAATATTTTGGTGATGTCCTGAAAGAAGGATATCCGGAACAGTTCTACCTTCCCATTCAATCGGGCGGGTGTATTGGGGATGTTCCAACAAAATATTTTCAAAGCTCTCATCTGCCGTAGATTCCTCATTACCTAAAACTCCGGGGAGTAATCTGATAATGGCATCTAGCATAATTTGCGCCGCCTGCTCACCACCGGTTAAAATGTAATCGCCAATGCTAATTTCCTCAACCTCGTAAGCCTCCAGCACACGTTCATCAATTCCCTCAAAGCGGCTGCAGATAATGGAAATATTTTCCTCCTCAGCCAACTCGTGAGCTAATTGCTGGGTGAGCGGCTTACCGCGCGGTGACATGGAAACCAAGCGACCACCATGGTAATTGTGCTGTAGAGCATTGCCCAAAACATCAGGTCGCATGACCATTCCTGCACCACCACCACAAGGTGTATCATCAACCGAGCCATGTTTATCAAAGGCATAATCTCTGATATTGATAGTCTGTAATGACCACTTGCCGCTTTCTAATGCTTTACCTGTTAAAGAATACCCTAAAAACCCAGGAAAAATCTCAGGAAATATGGTATAGACCTTAACGTTCAGCATTCTCGTCTCCGTCATCATCAGGTGCAAACGGTAAGCTTGCAGATGTCACCATTATGTATCCGTCGGAAACTTTCACATCCGGAACATAGGCTTTTGTAAAAGGAATCATTTCAAGTTTTCCGGTTGATTTGAGTTTAATCTCGATAATCTCTCCGGCGCCAAAGTTATATAATCCGGCAACCGTCCCGATAACTTGATTGTTTTGACGAACTTCTAAACCGATTAAATCAGCTTCATAAAACTCATCTTCATCTTCCAAGTCAGGTAAAACCTCACGATTGATATAAAACCCGTTACCTATCAGAGCTTCTGCAGATGTTCGGTCATTCACTCCTTTTATTTTAACCCTTAAGAGTTCCTTACTGTGTCCGACGACTTTAAGCTCAAACTTTTGATTTCCGCTTTTGTTTTCAACCACGCCATATTTATCGACATTGGTATCAGGATCAGTAAAACTCTTGACTTTTACCTCTCCTTTAATACCATGGACGCCGACAATCGCACCAATACAAATTCGTTTATCTTCCGTCATTGCTTAACTCATTACATAACAGTGAGACACTTTAATATTATAAGTAAATAATTATTCAGCAGAAGATTCTGCTTCTGCTTTAGCAGCAGCGGCAGCCTCAGCAGCAGCTTTTGCTTTTTCTTCTTTTTCTTGCAAACGAGCAACAGCTTTTGCCTTTGGTGCTGATTTCTTCGGTTGATCATGAATAACCGGAGCTGAGCATAATCCTAAAATCGCAAGCATTTTTTGCATTCTCTCTGTCGGTTGAGCACCTTTTGCCAACCAAGATTTTGCCTTTTCAACATCCAAGACTAATCTTTCTGCGTGATCCTTCGGTAATAACGGATTAAACGTACCTAATTTTTCAATAAAGCTGCCATCACGAGGAGCTCTCTGATCTGCAACAACAATTTTGTAAAAAGGACGTTTTTTAGAACCACCACGAGATAGTCTGATACGTACTGACATTTTGTTTTTCTCCCAAACTAAAGTTAATATTAAAACGGGAATTTTGGTCCCGTACCGCCAAACATCCCGCCCAGCGGATTTGTGTTTTTCATAAAAGGCATATGTCCGCCCATCAATGATGACAGACCGCCATTGCCCATTCTTTTCATTAAAGTCGACATCTGCTCGTAAGATTTAAGCAATTTATTGACTTCTTGAACTTCTACACCGGCTCCTGCCGCAATTCGTTTTTTGCGTGAAGCCTTAATAATATCAGGATGCCTTCTTTCTTGACGTGTCATTGAAAGAATGATAGCCTCCTGTTTTTTAACCAAATTATCACCGACACCGGCGGCTTCAATTTGGCTTTTAAATTTTGACAGCCCCGGAATCATTCCAATCAATGACCCCATACTGCCTAATTTTTGAAGCTGTCTTAGTTGAGTGAGCATATCCTCCAAGTCGAATTTGCCTTTCATCATTTTATGAGCCATTTTTTCGGCTTCGGCATGATCTACTTTCTCAATAGCTTTTTCCACCAAACTGACGACATCACCTTGTCCTAAAATGCGGCCGGCAATGCGCTCTGGGTGAAATTCTTCAAACTCTTCAATTTTTTCGCCTGTTCCCATAAATTTAATCGGAACATCGGCAATCATTTTCATAGATAAGGCGGCACCGGCTCGAGATGATCCGTCAAGGCGAGTCAATACTAATCCGGTAATACCAACCTTTTCATTAAATTCTTTGGCAACATTGCAAGCTTCCTGACCAATCAGGGCATCGGCAACCAACAATGTTTCTATCGGATGAGAGAGCTTTTTAACGGCAACGACTTCGTCCATCAAAACCTCATCTATCTGCAGACGACCGGCCGTATCCAAAATCAAAACTTCAAAACCGCCTTTTTTAGCCTCAGATAAAGCACGTTTAGTAATAGCTTCCGGCTTTTTGCCTTCAACAATCGGCAAACAGGCAACACCTGTTTGCTCTGCCAATTGTGCTAATTGTTGTTGTGCCGCCGGACGATAAATATCTAATGATGCCAACATCACTTTTTTATATTTTTTAATTCTGTTGGCTATTTTGGCCGAGGTTGTCGTTTTACCGGAACCTTGCAGACCAACCATCAAAATGACAGCCGGCGGCGTGGTTTGGAAATTGAGTTCTGCTCCCTCTTCCGACCCTAATAATTTAACCAACTCGTCATGGACAATTTTAACAACCATTTGACCGGGCTGAACAGATTTAACAACCTTTTCCCCCAAGGCTTGCTCTTTAACCTGAGCAATAAAAGCTTTAACAACCGGCAAAGAGACATCTGCCTCTAACAATGCAATACGAATCTCACGCATTGCTTCGTCAATATCTTTCTCCGTCAAAACCCCGCGAGAGGTTAATTTCGAAAATGCTGCGCCTAATTTATCTGTCAAACTTTCAAACATCAAATAGCCTTATACTACTTTACGCCAGTGAACGAACCCTCGTCGACTGGCGGCACACCGTAGTGTGAGTTAAAACTAATCCACTATCATGAATTTGAGTGATTTATATAAGAGAAAATCGGAAGAGTCAAGCCTTTTTAAGTAAAAATAAAAATTTCTTGCCTTTTAAAATTTTTTCTTTTATAAGTGGATTGTTTTTATAAGACTAAGACATTATTGTTTCACTTAAAGATTTCGGTTTATGAAAAAAGAGAACACCCCTGCAATTCCGGTCAGAAGCGATGTTGCTCAGCCGGAGAATTGCGCTCACCATTGGGTTAAGATCCAAACACCCCATGGTAAAGCACTCAAGTGCGAATTTTGCGGTAAAGTCATTGATTCTCAAGACTGAACCTGTTTTAAGAAAAACCCCTGTCAACTTGTTGTTGACAGGGGTTTTTATTGTTTTGTTTTTCTCTAAAATTTACCTTCATATGCATCAAGATAAATTTGTTTAATTTCGCTCATCAACGGATAAACCGGATTTGCTCCTGTGCATTGATCATCAAAGGCTAACCGCACAAGTTCATCCAACTTGTCCTTAAAGACTTTCTCGTCAATACCGTATTCTCGAATAGAAGACGGAATACCTATTGTTTTCTTCAGATTAACAATTGCTTTGAGCAGCAATTCTACTAATTCATCTTCCGAACTCTTTTCGTTGCCAAGATACAAAACATGAGCTATCTGGGCATACCGTTTTTTAGCCTGAGGAGCCTTATATTGCGGAAAGATAGCTTGTTTTCTGGGGCAATCCGTTGCATTATAGCGAATAACCTGACATAACAACAACGCATTTGCTACACCATGCGGAATATTATACATAGCTCCTAATTTATGGGCCATCGAGTGACATACTCCTAAAAAGGCGTTAGCAAAAGCCATACCGGCAATTGTCGCCGCATTGTGCATTTTTTCACGAGCAAACGGATCTGACGCCCCATTTTCATATGAGCGCGGAAGATAACGGAAAATTTGCTTAATCGCTTCTAATGCAAGTGAATTTGTATAGTTGGTCGCCATACATGAAACATAAGCCTCAATAGAGTGAACCAAAGCATCAATTCCCCCCGCTGCTGTTAAGCCCTTTGGCATATTATCAACAAAATTAGCGTCGATAATCGCCATCGACGGGGTTAATGCATAATCGGCAAGGGCATATTTAACGTGCGTTTCATCATCCGTAATAATTGAGAAAGGTGTTACCTCAGAGCCTGTTCCTGATGTTGTCGGAATACAAACTAATTTTGCTTTCTCACCCAACTCCGGAATGGAGCAAATACGTTTGCGGATATCCATAAAGCGCATTGAAATATCTTCAAAATTTGTTTCCGGATGCTCATACATTAACCAAATGATTTTCGCAACATCCATCGGAGAACCGCCGCCCAAGGCAATAATCAAATCCGGTTGGTAGGTATTAACCATGGCAAGGGCTGTTTTAGCGGTCGATAAGGTCGGATCCGGTTTGACGTCAAAGAAAATTTGGAAATCTGTTCCGATTTCTTCTAAAACATCGGTAATCGTGCGAACAGCTCCTGAATCAAACAAAAATCTATCCGTAATAATAAAGGCACGTTTTTTACCCTCATACTCGCGTAAAGCCAAATCGGTTGAACCGCGCTTGAAATAAATTTTAGGCGGAACTTTGAACCACAACATATTTTCTCTCCTTTCTGCGACTGTTTTATAGTTTACCAGATGTTTAACCCCGACATTTTCACTCACCGAGTTACCACCCCATGAGCCGCAACCAAGCGTCAAAGAAGGCTCTAAGCGAAAATTATATAAATCACCGATACCGCCTTGTGAGGCCGGAGAGTTGATTAAAATACGTCCTGTAGGCATTTTTTGCGCATAAAAATCTATTCTATCCTGAACACGCTCATCCGTATACAAAACCGAAGTGTGTCCTAAACCACCGTTATTAACCAAAGCATAAGCGATATCTGTTGCCTGCTCAAAATTTTTGGCTTTATACATGGTTAAAATTGGAGATAATTTTTCATGAGCATACGGATTTTCCATCGAGTAATCTGTTTGTTCGGCCAACAAAATTTTTGCTGTCTCAGGAACCTTAAATCCGGCGAGTTTAGCAATTTGATGTGCTGATTGCCCGACAATTGCCGAATTAACCCCTTTATCAGTTAAAATAATTTTGCTTAACGCTGTCGTTTCTTTTTTGTTCATCAAATAAGCACCGCGGTAAACAAATTCTTTTTTTACCTCTTCATAAACATCATCTACAACAATAACAGATTGTTCAGAAGCACAAATCATCCCGTTATCAAATGTCTTAGACATTAAAATTGAAGAAACAGCCATTTTGATTTCTGCCGTTTCATCAATGATGGCAGGAGTATTTCCTGCTCCAACACCAAGAGCCGGTTTGCCGCTCGAGTAAGCCGCTTTTACCATACCCGGACCACCGGTCGCTAAAATAGCTTGAATTTTCGGATGTGTCATCAAACATTGTGTTAATTCGACAGAGGGTTCATCAATCCAACCAATAATATCTTGCGGTGCACCGGCTGCAACAGCGGCATCTAAAACAACTTTTGCGGCAGCAATTGTACTTGCTTTAGCTCTCGGGTGAGGCGAAAAGATAATACCATTTCTTGTTTTAAGACATATTAAAGATTTAAAAATTGCGGTTGAAGTCGGGTTCGTTGTCGGAACAACTCCGGCAATCACACCCAACGGAGAAGCAACAATTTTAACCCCATTAACTCTATCTCTTTTAATTAAACCGCAAGTTTTGACATTTTTGTGTTTATTATAAATATACTCAGCAGCAAAATGGTTTTTTATAATTTTATCTTCTAAAACACCCATGCCGGTTTCTTTAACAGCAAGTTCAGCCAAATTAATACGCATTTTATTAGCCGCTGTCGCTGCTGCCTTAAAAATAGCATCAACTTTTTCTTCTGAAAAAGTAGCAAACTGATTTTGGGCAATATGAACGCGCTCAATCAATGCATTCAAATCATCTATCGTCATCACTTTTTGAGCTTGATTGGTTACTGTTTTTTCTTTTTTCATTATTTATCCTCCTTCAATGAATAACTCTTGGATGAATAATCCGTTACTTTTTTTAAAGCCATTTTAACGGTATTTAACCCTGCATTGCCGGCAA
Source organism: Alphaproteobacteria bacterium (assembly GCA_017477185.1). GTDB lineage: Bacteria > Pseudomonadota > Alphaproteobacteria > RF32 > CAG-239 > Scatocola. The sequence continues at coordinate 6,911 of JAFUXF010000027.1, forward strand.
TACAACCACCTTCGCAACACATAACCTCTATCAAATTACCAAGCTGACATTTTCCGGTTTTGGCATATACTTTTAAATCACGCACCGTGGCCTTTGTTAAACCGTTAATAATTGTCGGTTTCAAATCTTCAGGATTTCCTTTCCATGCTGCCTGAACCGAGCGAGCCACTCCGCCGGATAATGGAAAATCGCGCGCTTCTTTTGAACTCTTAAAAGCATATTCTTTTTCCTCACAGGTATCTACTTCTATACCATACGCAATAAAAATCGCCCCTAATTCCTCAAAATTCAGAACATTATTCACATTTGGATTATCCAAGGCTTCCTTTCTTTTAGCAAAGCAAGGACTAATGAATACGGTCTCTGCATTCGGATGCTCTTTTTTAACAATCTCTGCCGTATAATAAAGCGGTGTATGCGCATCCGAAACATAAGGCTTAATTTCTGGAATGTGCTTTTTAACCAATTCATTGTAAGCAGCGCAACAAGAGGTCGTCATAAATGGTGCACCTTGTTCTAAGCGTTCTTGCAAATCATGCGCTTCGACCTGAATTGTGGTATCAGCCCCTTGAGCAACTTCATAAACATCTGAAAAGCCTATCTTTTTGAAAGCATCAATAAATTGTTCCGGTGTACATGGCAAATGTCCGACCAACGCCGGCGCAAACATGGCTATTACTTCTTTGCCTTGTTTTATTTTTGACAATACATCTATAACTTGACTTTTAGCGTGCGGAGCCCCAAACGGACAAGCTGAAACACATTTACCGCAAGAAATACATTTATCCTTATCAATATGCGCCAAACCATCTTCGCCTTTAGCAATAGCTCCGACAGGACATGCTTCTTCACAAGGAACGATTGTTTTAACAATGGCGTGATAAGGACATGCATTCATGCACATTCCACATTTTTTACATTTATCCTGATCGATAATTGAGCGTTTACCATTATTACTGATAGCCCCAAAATTGCAGGCTTTCATACATGGTTTCGCCACACAATTTTGGCATAATTCCGTTACAAAAACTTGTGCTGACGGACAACCTTTGCAAGCATTTTGTAACACAGTCAGCGGTTCTGGCTCAGGAACTTGTCGTGTCAGTGCCTGTTGAGCAAAGTCAGACAATAATGTTCTCTCATCATCGTCTTCCATAGCAAACCCTAAACCGGCAATTGTTCTTGAACGCAAAACAGCTCTTTCTTTATAAACGCAGCAACGGAAAGGAACTTCACTCCCTTTAGGACGCATATCATATGGAATTAAACGCACATTTTCCGCATAATTATCAGACATAAAAGCTTTAATAATACGTACTAAAACTTCTCTTTTTAATCTTCTGGTTTCTAATTCTGGGGTATTATTCATTTTTTAACTTACTTTCAATCACACTTATTACTTTGTCAACCGTTGCCGCTGATACAACTTCATCATTAACATAAACATACGGAGCTTGTGAAAAAGAATCTGCATCATGGCACACTTCTAAACATCTGACCGGAACAATTTCTATTTTATCCGCATACTTTTCGACAAGGGTATCATGTATCGATTTAATGACTTCGCCTCCCATCACGAAACATGTTGTTCCCTGACATATTTTTACTTTTATTTTCTCCATTTTATTCTCCTACATATAGTGAATAACAACTTGTTTAAAATATTTATTTTCTAATAATTTTTTGATTTTTTTGATAATTGTTCTTCTTACCTCAATCTCAATCGGCAACGAAGGATCATAGTGTGCTTGATTAAGCATTGCTCCGACCATAAACTCAATAATATCAGAACTCAACATAAAATCAACTAATTGTCCAGCAGCATCTTGATGTGACAACTCTTCTTTTTCAAGATATTCAGCGGCTCTGGTTAAGGTCAAAATCCCCTCTGTGACTAAGTCGACACCTTCCATTGCTGCAACCGGAGGTAAATTACCGGAAGTAACCGCTGATAAATTGACAATTTCTCGACGAAGTTCACGCGACACCAAATTAGCCGTCGTGCCACCGCAAATGGCTTTCTTTCCGGCGAAACATTCAAAAGACAAGCAATATTCCCTATCTTTCATTTTGTTATACGGCGGACCGGTAAAAATCAGAGCTTTTCTCGGTTTTCTAAAATATAAAACAGCACAAGAAATATCATCCCCAGCATGTTCGAGCGGTTCTGCAGAAAGTGCTTTTTGGATTACCTGCGTTGATAGCTCCGTGCTTGATATTTCAGGATTATCTCTTACACACTTTTTAACGCATTGTAAAAAGCCTTCCCTTTTTAATCCCAGCGGATATTCTTTGGTTCCGATACCGGCTTGAGTCACCCCATCAGAGCAAAAAATTATACGATCTCCGACTTCAGCCTTAAATTGGTATAATTGTAAGTGTCTGTCAGGAAACTTCGGAGAGGTGTATTCTTTAGCCTCGAGAGCAATTTCTTCACCATTACGAATGAGTAAAAATGTCGGGTTTCCTTCTTCAACAACCCAAACATTACCATCACTGCGACAATCTATGGCAGAAAATGTCGCGTAACTGATTTTTCGGATTTGACAGACCGGCAATGAATCCATAATTGTTTGTGCCGCTTTTTGAATAGGAATATCCTCTTCAATAAAACGCAACAACATGGTTGAGGTCATGCACGATAAAATGTTGGCTTTAATGCCGCTTCCCAAACCATCTGATAGAACAGCAATCAGGCGCTCTTGCTTGTCTGAACGTTTTGAGACAAAATAGTCCCCGAAGGCATTTTGCCCAAATTTTTTTATTTGTGAACAGTCAACATCGATGAACATTTATTCTTCATCCTGATTATATTCACTGGCAATTGTATTTAGAATTGTTTCGGTCTGAACCATATGTTCTCCCAGCAAACAAGCAATTTGCTGTACAGTCGAAATATTTTTATCAATTACCTCTTTAGCTTTTTGGGCAACAATTTCTCTGCTCTTACTGGTATTGGTAATATTGGTAATGATAACTCCTATACTGATATTTTGTTCAACAGGAAAAATGTGCAAATCATAGATGCTATTGTTATATTTATAATTCTCCTTATGAATTTCATCTCCGGAAGATAAAACTGCTGAAAATACTTTTTGCGCCTCAAAAAATTGTTGAATATTTGTTCCTACCAATTTTTGCGGATCTGATAAATAATTATTTTGCTCCGTATCTGTGAACATTTTGATAAAGGCTTCATTGGCTTCTAAAATATTTAAGTTTTTATCCAACAAAACCATAGCTGACGGAATGCTCTTCAGCATGGCACTTGCTTTTTTAGCGGCTATTTTACGCATATAAGAAACACACATTGATGGTTCTGCATTGCCATCAAGTAAGGCTTTTGCCATATCTTTACAAGTTTGATACCCGCAGCCGGCACAATTCAATTCATCTTCCGGTAAATACTTCCCTATGCGATGTAATGCCTCTTGAATTTCATCCATGGAGTACGTTTTTTGCGCAACGGGCATAGGATGATATTCCTGAGACACAACAACATCTGAAACCTTCGGCACAGAATTGCGATATTTAACATGAGATAAAACACGAGATATATTATTCACATCTGAACTCGTGGTTGCTATGCATGGTCCGTGCATACAGCCGCCGGCACAAGCTAAAGCCTCAATAAATATTGGATTTTTGAGATTTTCTTGTGAAAAAGAATTAACTGCTAAATCAAAGGCCTCTAACGAACAAACCTGACATAAATGTACATTGTCGTTCACGCCGACTTGCTTAATTGTTTCATTCATTCCGCCATCCATTGGGTATAAATTTCCCTCATAAGCGTATGTCGGAACAAAGTCTTCTCCATAACAATCACCGGTAGCAACGGCGGTATCACTTTCTTTTAACCACAGCTTCAGTTCTTCAAACGTTAAAGCAAAATTAATCAGTTCTTGATGTGTATCTGCTTCTTCCTTTTTGGCAATGCACGGACCGATAAAAACAACAGCAATATCGTCACCAAACGCTTTTTTGAGTAATTGAGCATGAGTCAATGCCGGAGATGCAATCGGTACAATATATTGTGCTAATTCAGGTTTGTATAAACGAATATACTTCACAATTACCGGACAAGCACTTGAAATCATCAACCCTTTTTCCATTTGATTTAAAAGCCGAGCTGTTTCTATAGAAACTTCCTGTGCGCCCAGTGCTGTCTCACTAATTCCAAAAAAACCTAATTTTTTGAGTGTTGTAATCATTTGTCGTCTGGTACAAGAAAAAGAAGCTCGCCAACTTGGTGCTAATGAAACATAAACTTTTTTTCCGGAATTAATTAATTGTCTGACTTTTTCTAAATCATTTCTAACACGTTTTGCCTGACTTGGACAATGGGCGACACAACGACCGCATTCGATACATTTCTCAGCTATAACACAAGCATGCCCATCTTGAATACGAATAGATTTAACAGGACATCGACGAACACATTTGTAACAGTCCTGACACTCATTATATAGTGTATAGACAATTCCCGTATTTTCACTCATAAGGCCTCCAATACGCTAATAATTTCATCTTCCGAAGGATGAGAATATTTTTTCTCGTTAATGAAAATATTGGGACCACCCTCACATAAATTTGTACACCGACACCCAACTAACTCAATCGAAATATTTTTATTATTTTTTTGAATATAATTTTCTAAAAAATTAAGGGTTTTATCATTTCCCCGAACATAACAGGAACTTCCTAAACATACTTTTATAACAGTCATCACAACCTCATTTTATTTTTTATCTCCAGATATCTCAAACGCTACCTCATGTCAAGCAAAATTCACGAAAAACCATCATATATGGTATTATGCTTCTCAAGCCACCTCTTTTTATTGATTTTTGAATAAGTTATTTTTTTCTTTGAAAACTCTTGAGATATGTAAATTTATGATGTATATCTGGGTAAAACGTATAAAAGTAAAAGGATAAAATAATGACAAAGATTGCAATTGCCGGTGTTCAAGGGAATATTGGTCGAGAAATTTTGAGTTTTTTGGATGAGAACGGTTATAAAGCCTCTGATATTGTTGCCCTTGAGTCTAAAGCTCCGCTCGGAACTCAAGTATCTTTCAGTGAAGATGAGGATTTAGATGTCTTCAATCTTGATGAATTTGATTTTGCTAATACTGATGCGGTTATTTTTGCAACAAATGATGTAATCGCTAAACACTATATTCCGCGTGCATTAGCTAAAAACGTTAAGGTTATTGATTGTTCCTCGGCTTTTTTTGCGGATGAGAGCGTCCCTTTAATCATTGCCGGTTATAATAATGATAAGATTATGGCTACGACAAAAGGTTTAGTTGCCAGCCCTTCTGCTGCTGTGATTCAAATGCTAAGTCCTTTGTTAAGAATCCATGAAAAATACAATATTAAAAGAATCGTCGTTTCAACTTACAACTCAACCTCAGTTTACGGCAAAGAGGCCATGGATGAACTGTTTTCTCAGACCCGTCGTATTTATATGAACTCACCGATTGTCGATGATCAAAAAGTTTTTCACAAACAAATTGCTTTTAATGTTATTCCGCAAATTGGTGATTTTATCGGTGAAGAAACGCAAACGGAATGGGCTATGAATGCTGAAAGCAAAAAAGTCCTCGGTACTGATATTAAGGTACATGCCAACAGTGCCATCATTCCGGCATTTATCGGCAGTGCACAGTATGTTAATGTTGAATGCAATAATGACGTTGACGTTGACGATGTTCGTCACCTTATGAAAAATACTGATGGAATTATTGTTTTTGATAAGAATACAGATGGTGGCTATGTTTGCTTGACAGATATACAAGGTGAAGACAATATCTATATCAGTAGATTACGGCAAGATTCAAGTATTGATAACGGCTTTAGTTTTTGGTGTGTTGCTGACGACCAACGTGCCTGCATTGCTAAGAATGCTGTTAATATATTAAAACTCATCCTTTCTTTGAAACAACACTAACGGATATTTGATATGAAAAATCTTTTTAAATTCTCTTTTTGGGCTGTTGCCTTATTGTGGTGTTCGATCGCACAAGCACAAAGTATCGAGATTGATGCCACGACACGAATCGTTGAAAGTATCACCTCGGAAAAGACTTTTAATCATCATGAGATTTCAAAAAAGCTCAGCTCTCTGGAAGAGAATTTAAAAAGCGGTAGTTATAAAGTAGATACTCTTTCTACAACAGTAAAAGAACTCAGTTCAATCCGTGAACAACTGGGAGATGGTCGCAAGCAAACAGAAAAAGAACTACAGTTTGTACAGAAAAGAATTGAAGCTCTGGGAGAAGAAGCAACCGATGAAATAGACACCATTTCAGAAAAAAGAAAAGAATTCAATGATGAAGCCTCACTACTTAAAGCACAAATTGCAGAAATTGATGTCATGTCTGCCAAAATTGATGAATTGGATATAATTATTTTAAATATCCGAAATCAAGCTCTTATTGGCAACCTTCTTGTCCAGCAAAGTCCATTGATCGTTCCACAAAATTTTTTGCTTGCAACTTCTTCTTTTGTCACTTTTACACTTGATATCATTCGCTCGCCGATTAATTGGTATCAAAATCTTGATGAAGGTCAACGAAGTGATATACATCAGAAATTTATTCCGGGAACATTGACTTTTCTGCTATTGTTGTGGTTGGCCATTTATTTACGATTATTTCTTAATCGGCACTTTGGATACAATGATAATATCCGTCCTCGATTTGGCAAAAAAGTGATTGCGGCTGTTTTGGTCTCTTTGGCTTATGGGGTCATTCCGGCTATTTTGATTGCAGGTTTTATGGCTTGGTTATACGGAACAAAAATCGTTGATGGTAGTTTTTTTGGAATCGTTTTGAATCATTTCTTATTTTATCTTTTACTTATCTTTGTTACAAAGGCTTTAACACGCGTTGTTTTCACGCCGTATCATCCTCGTTGGCGGTTAGTTGACATTGATACAACAAAAGCAAAAAAAATAACGCAAACACTATACTTGGCAATTGTTTTGATTTGTACTTGCTCTTGTTTATCTACAATAGCTATTTCTGCTAACTATTCTATGGATTTAATTTCATTCTTAACGGTTATTTCCAGTGCAGTTAAAGGCATTTTTATTATTTGGCTGACTAAAATTTTGTTGCTTGATGATGTCACTTCTACTGATGACGAAGATGATGATGAGATTGAAGATTCAGTTCAAGCTGCGGCTTTGAGTCGTAAAATCAAAATGAGTTTTTTGATTATCATGGCCGTTATCATTATTTTCACCTTATCTCTCTTTGGCTATGCGCGCCTCAGTGGTTTTATTTTTAACCGTTTGATTTTATCAACTTTGTTGGTCGGAGCACTCTTTTTGATTCGCAAACTACTTTCCGAATTTATGCACCATATGTTGTTTTTTAAGTTCTGGTTTAATACTTTCCGTGTTCGGCGCAAAGTTAGAATGTCGATAGATTTTTGGGTTAATATGGTACTTGACCCGCTTTTTATCCTCCTCGGTATTTTTTTATTACTGAGTTTGTGGGGTGTTTCAACAGATTTACTTTTGCAAAGTCTCAAAAAACTCTTTACCGGTTTTAAGATTGGCGGCATCAACATCTCTTTGATTGCGATTGCTTTGGGAGTTGGATCTTTTTTTGCGGCACTTGCTTTTTTCAAAATGTTGAGAAATCGTTTTTTCAACCAAGTTTTAGCAAAAATGAATATTGATGATGGTATCCGTCATTCGTTATCTTCCGGTTTAGGATTTATCGGATTTGTTTTTGCGGCGATTATCGGTATTACCATTATGGGAGTTGATTTAACGAATCTTGCCATTATCGCCAGTGCCTTATCTGTTGGTATCGGTTTTGGTTTACAGAATGTTATCAATAACTTTGTGTCCGGTATTATCATTTTGTTTGAGCGTCCGTTTAAGGTTGGAGATTGGGTCGTCTTTAACGGAGAAGAAGGTAAGATTAAGCAAATCAATATTCGATCAACAGAAATTGAAACATTTAAACGTTCAAGCATTATTGTCCCAAACGCTACTTTGATTTCAAGTGCCGTTACGAATTTGACGCATGAGAACAATTGGTCCAGACAATCTTTAACAGTCGGTGTGGCTTATGGCACGGACGTTGAAAAGGTTAAAGAAATTTTGCTTGATGTTGCACGCCATCACAAACTTGTTTTGAAAAATCCGGCACCGTATGTTCTTTTTAAGGATTTTGGAGCAAGTAGTCTTGATTTTGACTTACGTTGTTATACAAGCAATTTATGGGAAGGATGGACAATTCCGAGTGATTTGCGCTTTGAAATCTATAAACGGTTTAATGAAGAAGGAATCGAAATTCCATTCCAGCAAATTGTGTTACATCAGTGCAAAGATTAAGGTTCTTACTCATCAAAAAACTCCGCAGAATTAACTGCGGAGTTTTTTATTTTTTACAAGGAGGATGGTGCCACTTGGGTGACTTGAACACCCGACCCACGCATTACGAATGCGTTGCTCTACCAACTGAGCTAAAGTGGCATACGGCTACTCTTTTAGCATAAAAATCCTAAATTGCAAGTCTAAACTTTATTTCTTTATAAAAGATTTTACACGACTCTTTGCTTCTTAATAACAAGTGTTTTTTAGTTTTATAAACATAGACTTTAGTTTTATCTTCTCTTTTTTCTTGTAAAAACAAAATTATATCTTTTTTCGGATGTTGAAACAAGGAGATTATGATATGACGAAAGTGACCATAGCAAATTATCTGATTGGAAATTTGAGTAATCGCTTTCCTTTTGTTCAGACCGATTTACTTGATCACAATATTATTGAGGTCATGGTTGACGGTTGGCAAAAAAATCAGTATCAAACTCCCGATTTCAATGTCTGGGAAGAGCATAAACGTTCTCCTCAGCGGCGATTATTGATGTAGCGCCGCAAAATAATCCCTGTCGGAGAGTGCTTTTTCCGACAGGGATTTGCTATTTGAAAAACGATTTTTTCGAGCACAGCACTCGATTTTTTAGAACACCTTACCCGATATTTAGGTTATAGACTCTTTTAATTTTACCTTTACGATATATATCGTTTACAGACTTCGTTTAATATTATCGGGGAGAATAATTATGAGAAATAATTTTGAAATGAATATCAAAGACTATGAAAATCGTAACATGGTTCTTTTGGGGAAAATTTATCAGAGTTTTGAAGCCTTAGAAGAAACTCTTGGGCAACTCAAATTAGAAGAACCTCTTTTAATGACTTATGTCGCAAAAAAAACTTTCGCCCAACATGTTTTGAAACACCCGAAACGAGACGAAAAACTTCTGAAAACAAAATATTTGATGTAATACGAGCAGCCTGCATCTTGCAGGCTATTTTTTTGCTAAAAATCTTAGCTAATCTGGCACTTTATATACTTTGACAAAAATTATTGATTTGTTAATAAAAATATGATATATTAGTATTATATTATTGTTAAACAAGGAGAAAAACGATGACTGATCACGAATTTACTGAAAAAGCGCTCTTTGATAATGAATTTGTCACTCATACCCGCCAAAATGCTGATATGATGTCAAAATACTATGACGATCAATACCAGTGGATTTCTGACAAATTACAGTTTAACAAAAAATCTGCAAAAGACTTTAAAAAAGAATCATATTGCATCAAAGAAGCATATGATCTCATTACCAGCTTTACAGAATCCGATTCCAAACAAGGTTTTAAGGATGAAGACAGATGTGTTGCTGCTATTATAGCAGAAAGATATTTAGATTCTTTGGTTGCAGATAAACAACCAACTTATAAAAAACCACCACAGTTAAAACTTACTGAACGTGGAGGAACAATATGGCGAAATTTGAAAAATAAAATCAAGAACAGGTTTTTCCCCGATAAAAAAATAAAAAAACTTCAAGCAGCGATGAACAATATTGTCGCATATAAAGACAAGGATCCTTTTGTTTTTTATGACAGAGAGAGTTCTGGTAAATATGCTCGCTCGTTTGAAGAAGTCGTTGACAATCGTGAATATTACTGTCAATACTTCAATAGAACTATTCAATCTTTGAGCGAATCTCAAGAACGAAGCAAACTGGATAAAGAGAATAATTCTACTCTAAAGACTATGGATGCCATCAATGCTGAACGAGATAAAGCGGCTAAAAAAATTGAATTACAAGCGCAAGCACGAGAGAATTTAGGTATCACAAATAATGAGCAAGGTATTGACGCCTTGGCTGCTCGTGCTGACGCAATGAAAAACATGACACCAAAGCAACGTTTAGCATTCAGATTATCTCAACTGCGCGGTACTGCAAAGAAACAACCCCAAGCTAAAGTTGTTCCGATGAAGCAGCAACAAAAGGACCAAACTATGATTATTAAGAAAATGAATGAAGGACGTGCTTAGATTTTCTGTTAGAGCTAAAAAACCCTCCTCAGAAATGAGGAGGGTTTTATATTTCAAATAGATTTGACAAAAATTATTGATTTGTTAATAAAAATATGATATATTAGTATTATATTATTGTTAAACAAGGAGAAAAGCTATGACTGATGAACTAAAACAACAAATGAATGCCCATGCATACCATAATTCTGAAGCTCAATATTGGGATGAGCAAAAGAATCGCTCTGAAAACAAAAAACAAGAGTACCAAAAATACGATGCAGAATGGAATTCTCGTACAGCTCCTCTAAAAAAAATGTCTAACGCATTATCTGAGGCAGAAGAACAAGCTGAACTCTGCGCCGGTTTCACAACAAAACTTAAACCAATGTATGACGCTCCAGCCATATATTCTTCTTCTGTAAAAATGCTTGATGATATTGTGAAACATGGTCTTTCTTGGCAAGATATTGCAGATATCGAAGCAGGAAAAACACCTAAGGTTGACTTAGATGGTTCTCAAAAGACATTCTTCGGGCGATTAAAGAATAAAATCAATAACTTTTGGAAACCAAATAATCCCAAAAAAAGGATGGAACAAGAAATAGCCAAGTTCAAAATAGCACTTGTAAAAGATCCTGAAATGTTAGATGATCTTGCCGGAGGAGGTTATGGTGCTGCCAGATTAAAAGATTTTAAATCACTAGCTCAAATACGTGATGTCACAGACAAGTATTATAGAAAAACCGCACTCCAAGCCTCTCTGAATGAAAAGGAAGCAAATGAATTTGCACAGGATCATCATGCTAAAGTACAAAAGGCACAAAATAATGTTGATGCTATCAGGATAGAACTCAAAGCGCAAGCACGAGAGAATTTAGGTATCACGAATAATGAGCAAGGTATTGACGCCTTGGCTGCACGCGCAGACGCAATGAAAGATATGACACCCAAACAACGTTTGGCATTCAGGTTATCTCAACTGCGCGGTACTGCAAAGAAACAACCCCAAGCTAAAGTTGTTCCGATGAAGCAGCAACAAAAGAACCAAACTATGATTATTAAGAAAATGAATGAAGGTCGTGCTTAGGTTTTCTGTTAGAGCTAAAAAACCCTCCTCAGAAATGAGGAGGGTTTTTATTATTTTCCTTATATGTTTTGTGAGATCCTGAAAACGAAGTGAGCAAGCAGCGAAGCTGTCGCGCTCCAACAAGTTCAGGATGACTAAATGAAAAACATTTACTCTCTTTTCCACGTTGTGCCTTGGGGGGTGTCCTCTAAGATAATGCCTTGAGCTTTCAGTTCATTACGAATAGCGTCGGCTGTTGCCCAATCTTTATTCTTTTTAGCTTCCAGACGGGCTTGGATTTTAGCTTCAATTTCTGCCGTTTCATTACTCCCCTGCTCGCCTTTGAACCAAACTTCCGGTTCTTGGAACAGCAAGCCTAACATATAGGCATCTGCCAATAACTGTGATTTCCATTTTTTCTTATCAGCTTCACTCTCGGCTTTATTCAACTGGTTGACATCTTCGTGCAAAAATGTCAGGGCTAACGGGGTATTCAAATCGTCGCACAATGCGTCAATTAGCCCCTCGGAAGGTTCAACTGTCTCCACAGAAATTTCTTTATTTTTCAACAAGGAATTATAGAATTTATCAAGTGTCGCTTTAGCATTTGCCAACCCCTCAAAGGTAAAATTAAACGGTTGGTGATAGTGCGCCGTTAAGAAGAGCAAACGCAAAGCTTCTGCCGGTGCTTTCTCAAGCACTTCGTCAAGGGTGTAAAAATTCCCTAAAGACTTAGACATCTTCACGCCGTCAACCATTAACATTCCGGCATGAACCCAATAGCGGGCAAATTTAGAATTCGGGAAAGCACAAGTCGACTGTGCACATTCATTTTCATGGTGCGGGAAAATCAAATCATTTCCGCCACCATGAATATCAAAATCCGTCCCCAGTAATTTGGAGCTCATCGCGGTACATTCCAAGTGCCACCCCGGACGACCATACCCCCACGGGCTGTTCCAACCGGGTTGGTCAGCATCGGAGGGTTTCCAGAGAATAAAATCCGCCGGATTTTTCTTGTAATCAGCGACATCAATTCGGGCACCGGCGAGCATTTCTTTCATTGAGCGACCGGATAAACTGCCGTAACCCGGCATAGAATCGACCGAAAATAAAACGTGTCCTTCCGCCTCATAAGCGTGTCCGTTTTCAAGCAATTTTTTGACAATCTCTATCATTTCCTGAATATAATCAGTTGCTCTCGGACGAGCGTTCGGCTCTAAATTGCCGAGTTTTTTCATATCAGCAATATACCAGTTATATGTCTCCTCGGTAATCTCACGAATCGGTTTACCGGTCTCTTTATGTTTGTTCAAAATCTTATCATCAACATCGGTGATATTTGATACATAAGTGACATGATCTTTGCCATAAACATAGCAAAGCAAACGATAGAGAACATCATAAGAAACAGGTGTTTTCCCGTTGCCTAAATGGGCACGATCATACACGGTCGGACCACAGACATACATTCTGACATTTTGCGCATCAAGCGGTGTAAATTTATCCTTACGTCTGGTCAGGGTATTGCTCAGATATATGTCGTGCATGGTTGGTCCTTTCTATTTTGTGTTGCTAAAAGCAACCTGTCTTGTGGCGACTAAACTCACCCTGCCCTAAAGGGCACCCCTCTCTAAACATTCAGAGAGGGAAAATAAGTTTTAAGCAGCTTCGCCTTTTAGTCTCTTATATGCTTTTTCACGCCCGATTAACGGTAACAACAATTTCAGTTCCGGTCCGTTATCCAACGCTGTTAAGGCTTTGCGGATCGGGTGGAAAAGTTCTTTGCCTTTCTTACCGCTCTTGGTCTTCACTTCATTCATCCAAAGATTGAAGGTTTCTTCCGTCCATGGCTCTTGCGGCAAAATGTCGGCTGCAACATCAGTTACCTCTCTATCCTCAAGTATCGGTTGAACATTTTGGTTACAAATTTGTTCCCATGTATGAACATCTTCCACGGTTGTTAAATTTGCTTTAACAACATTCCAAAATTCTTCCGTGACTTTGACACGAGATTTAACATTTTCATACGGCATACCATGGATTAAGCGCGTATTAAAATGTTTTAACTCCTCTTCATCAAACTTCGGCTGTGCGCGCCCGATTTTAGAAAAGTCTAAGGTTTGAGCTAAGCTCTCTAAATCATAAAACGGTTCAATCGCCTCTGAAGTTCCGAGCTTTGCTAAGAAAGAGCTGATAGACATAGCCTCTACCCCTTCGGCTCGTAAATCACTGACACCGAGCGAACCAAGTCTCTTTGATAACTTACCTTCTTTACCTGTCAGCAAAGGTAAATGTGCAAATGTCGGGCATGTTCCCCCCAAAGCCTCAAACATTTGGACTTGAGAAGCCGTGTTCGTCACATGGTCTTCGCCACGAACAATGTGGGTGATGCCAAAATCAAAGTCATCAATCACTGATGGTAAGTGGTACAAAAAGCTTCCGTCCTCACGAATGATAATCGGGTCGCTTAAATTCTCCGCCTCATACTTAACCTCACCTCTGACCATATCCTGCCACTTAATTTCACCCGGCAAGAGTTTAAAACGATAGTGCGGTTTACGTCCCTCTGCCTTAAAACGAGCAATATCCTCTGTCGTATAAGTCAGGGCTTGGCGATCGTAAATCGGCGGTAAGCCTTTGGACATCAAACGTTTCCGTTTAAACTCTAACTCCTCAGGAGTTTCATAACAAGCATATATTCTGCCCTCGGCTTTCAATTTTTCCGTCACTTCATTATAACGATCAAAACGGGCTGACTGACGAGCCTCTTCCGTCCATGTTAATCCTAACCAAACCAGATTGTCTCTGATGACATCTTCATACTCTTTTTTTGAGCGAACTTTATCGGTATCATCAATACGGAGCATAAACTCACCACCGAGTTTTTTTGCCCACAACCAGTTAAACAATGCCGTGCGCGTATTACCGATATGCATATAGCCGGTCGGGCTTGGCGCGAATCTTACTTTTACTTTATTCATTATTGCACCTATTTAATTTAAACTAGTGCTGATAATATAAACTTTATGATATAAATTCAAGGGATTTTTTTAGTATTCTGCCTGTTGCAACTTTTCTTGATTAGTACGCTCTGCGGCTTCAGTTATATCTGCCAAATCCTCTAAAAACCATGTCACATCGTCATCGTTTTGGGCTATCATTTCATAAAAGCGGCTACGATAAGATAAAATCAGGCTGCTTTCTCCTAATTTAAGATCTATAATTTGAATTTTTTCATTATTCCGGTGCAGGACAAAGTCTACAAAAATATCCGACAAAGGCTGCTGTTCCGCAGATTGATTTTTTTGCAAATTAATTTTGGCGCGGACTGTGGTACTTTTGTCTGTCGGTATAACTTTGGTAATGTCAAAGTCTATGGTACTGCTGTCGAAATCGAGCGGAAACCCCTTATATAAACTTAAGGCATATCGCTTAAAAAGCGTTTGATAATTCTGTTGTTGGTCCGGATTCATTTGTCGCCAATAGCGTCCCATCACAAATTTAGAAATATAATTAAAATCTATACAATCCACCATCATTGCATCTAATAAGGCGTATTTGCGTGTAACATCTGATTCTCCAAAAGTTTGCAAAAGCTGCTTTCCTTTATCATTTACCCATTGCTCCGCCTGATTCTCAAAAATAGGGGATGCCTGCGTCTTAAATGAGAGAAAAACACAAAATACCCCTATGATAACTCGTAAAAAAAGATTACTTTTCATTCTGATATGCCTTATAGTTATATTACTATGCAGTATAACACAATATTGGTTAATAAAATGAAACTGAATCATTTTTTTACTTTGTTTTTTGTTTTATCTATGATTTTTCCGCTGGTTTCTCACGCGGCTGAGGCTGATGACAGTATTACAAGAATAAAAAAACGCGGCGTTGTCTATTGTGGAACGAATCGTAACAATCACGATTTGGCTTACAAGGATGAGGATGGAATTTGGCGCGGTTTTGACGCTTCTTTATGCCGTGCTCTTGCCGCCGCTTTTCTCGATAACAAAGAACAGATAGAAATGATTCCGATTAGTATTGATGAAGTCCCAAACGCCCTACATACAGGAAAAATTGATCTTATGTTTGGCGAATTTCCCTTGCCGGCAGAGACTGAAATTTCAACCAATACCATCAACTTAGATGTTTTATATAATGAAAAAGTTATGCTTCTGGCTCATAAAAAGGAGGAAGCTACTTCACTTGAAGATTATAGAGATTCGACAATTTGCGTGGTTAAATCTTCGGTTGATTCATATTTACTCAGCAATTTTATGTATCGTTATGATCTCAATCTTAAGCCGGTTTCTTTTGCCACGAGGGATCGCGCTATTGAAGGATTTTACCTCAATCGGTGTGCCTTGCTTCCGGGGGCATCGAACGAGCTACGCAATATTATGCAAACCAAAATGAAGGGAAAAGATTATATTGAATTGTTGCCTGAAGTTATTGGTTTGCGTCCGGTCTATTTGATTGCAGATAAAAATTCCCTAAAACTCGGGATTGCCGCTAAATGGATTGTTAATGCCTTACGTTTGGCCGAAGATCATCACATTACCAGTGAGAATCTCCCCATGATGTTAGGAGATAAAGATTTATCGGTGCAAAATTTACTCGGCAATCAGACTGCTCTTTGGAAGAAATTTCGTGTTTATCCTCAGTGGATGAGACAGTTTATTATTGATGAAGGCAATTTTGGCGAAATGTATAATCGTCACTTAGGTCCCGGAACCATGATGGACTTGGATCCCCATGAATCAGAACAAGGGTTGGCTAAGGCCAAACCGTTTATTTAACTGTTAAAATTTTTATTGTACACCCTGTAATAGAGAGACGAGTCTTGCTATATAATCCTTTTCTTACAGGTAACATTTCTATATAATATGTACCTATAGTTGTTAATCTGCAAGATGGTTTAGCTGGAAAAATCCAACTATAAATATATCCCTTAAATTCACAAGCATCACAGTTGTTAGTATCTATTCCACAAGTATTGGGCATAGTCGTTTTAATTTTATCAGCAACAACTTGGTAACCATAAGAAATAATTGTTGGCGCATTATTTTCTAAAATACAATTCGTTGCAGTGTAACATTGACAAGTTTTTTTGGAGTCTCTTCGACAACCTCAAGATGACATTTGCTAGGATTATCCTGTGATTTTAATGCCTTTTCATGTACAAATATAAAACTATAGTAAGAAGCCATTTCTCCTTTTTCATTCTCATGATACTGATTTTTTGTACCCAAATCACCATCATAGGTTGCGGTACCACCCCACATATATTGTCCCATATGGTATGTTGGTCCTTGACCTCCTCTTTCGTTTTCTTCAGCAGGGAAAATTACACCGCTTTTGGGTAGCACGTTCCAACCTTTACTATACATTCCATCCGTCATATATAACCTATCTGCATCTGGGCGTAAACATTTGTGCTCTGCTGCATATTTATCTGCTGCTGCGCTGTAATCAGATTTATAAGTTTTACCACCACAGTATTGTCCACCATTACTGCAATCTATTGGTTTTATATCTTTAAAGTTTACCAATTCCAGATTATAATCGACACAATGCCATAACTCACAAGAGGAATTTCCATACATATAGGATTCACACCCTCGGTAGCAGTTACTTGGCACACTATTCAGGAATTTATTTTTTTTCTTCTGTTGTTAAAGTGTAACCAGCCTTATTTGCCGCAGTTTTTTCAGCATCCGTACATGAATTGGGCTTATCCTTTTCATATCCTTTCGCATAGGAGAAAATACACTTTGAGTCACTCATATTATTCTTAAAGTAACCAGAAGGTCTATCTTCATCAAAGTCGCTAGAGACAACGGTAGAAGGATTGAAGGCCCAAGCAATGTTACTATCGTGCTCGGTAGACGACCAATACCAACCTCTAACATAGCCTCCAAGCTTATCTAATTGGTTGGTAACTGTTGAATTATACATAAGTTGCATTTCCCCATATGCAGGTAAATACCATGTTTTGCCTCCGATGGTCATGTCATGACAATATTGTGCCGCCGGATGACTTCCTAATGAGACCAAAATATCCGTATTACACTTGCCATTAAAATCTGTTTTGGCTTCAGTGGGATACATAAAATTCACTAACTGTGAAACTTCTGTTCCATGCGTATAATTTTTCAGCTTTAATGAATCATAATCTTCCCATCGTAAGGTTTTTTCCTCTAATCCAACCACCAACTTATTCTCCGTATCATACACCACACCGATTGGAGTTTTGCCAGAGACAACATCCGGAGAGCAAGTATCATCAGCATAATAAATATCCCCAATCTGACAACTTTCTTCTATCTTTCCGCATTGACCGTTTTCATCCGGCTCTTCAGCTTTTTTGACACACGTTTTAACGACTGTTTTGTCTGACTTATGATTATCCCCTAAACTTGAGGACGGAACTTTAAGAAATGGAACAGCCATTGCGCCTCCACCATTCTTACGAGCACCGCATCCGTAGTAG
>JAFUXF010000028.1 GCA_017477185.1 Alphaproteobacteria bacterium
CGGCAGCATCACCAATCCGGCACCTATACCGCGATAGACCATAAATAAGGATGCCGGCATTTTGTATATTTGATTCGAATACATATAAATTGCCGTGAATAAACTCGAGATAAAGGCCGCTATCCACCAAATATTTTCCATTTTCCCTCTCTTTTGTTTTGCGAGGGGATAGTAGCATCAAGATGGTTTATTAAGGCTTAATTTTAGAAAAAAGCTTTGGCACTTTTTTGTGTTGGTGCTACTAAAGAAGAACGTTGTTAAAGATGATTATCTCGGCTTATCTTAATTTGCCGAGACGGCCACGTCTCTGAAGAGGCTCGCCATGACATTTTCTCTCTTTTGTCTTTCCGTTTTACAAATCAGAAAAATTTTTGAGCTTTGCGGATGGCGGCGACAAGAGCGTCAATATCTTCTTTGGTGCTATACAGTCCTAAAGAGGCACGCGCTAAAGATTCATAGCCCATACGATTAACAATCGGCTGAGCACAATGGTGACCGGTACGCACGGCAACACCCTCTTTATCCAAAATAAAAGCCAAATCCTGCGGGTGCATTCCCTCAACATTAAATGAAAAAACACCGCCTTTATCTTTGGCTTGTCCGATAATTTTTAAGCCCTTTATTTCATTCAAAGCATTGGTGGTATAGGTGGTTAATTCCTGCTCGTGCTTAAAAATATCTTCCATACCCAAAGACATCATATATTTGACGGCTTCTCCCAAGCCGATAGCCTGCATAATTGCCGGTGTCCCCGCCTCAAAGCGGAACGGCGGTTCGTTAAAGGTTGTTTTTTCATAACTGACGGTATCAACCATATCGCCCCCGTATTGATAAGGCGGCATCGAATCGAGAATATCATACTTTCCAAACAGCACACCTATCCCGCTCGGACCATAGGTTTTATGCCCCGAGAATACCAGAAAATCACAATCCAAGTCTTGGACATCTACTTTTTGATGAACCGTATATTGACAGGCATCAACTAACACCAAAGCCCCGACTTTGTGCGCCTGCTCAGCTATTTTTTTAATTGGGAAAACGGTGCCCAACACGTTTGACATTCCGGTGACGGCAACAAGTTTGGTCTTTTCCGAGAGTGAGTTCAAGAATTCTTCTTCCAGATACTCCCCTCTGTCGCTGACTTTGAAGATTTTTAAGTTAATCCCTTTTTCATCACGCAGAGCCTGCCACGGCACTAAGTTGGCATGGTGTTCGGCCTCGGAAATCAGGACTTCATCTCCGGCTTGTAAAAACTTTCTACCCCATGAGGCGGCAACTAAATTAATTCCCTCGGTGGCATTACGGACAAACACAACTTCTTTATCACTTTTGGTGTTCAAAAATTCGTGAATTTGACTGCGCGCCTCTTCATAAGCAACGGTGATTTGCTCTGACAAATAGTATGACCCGCGGTGCACATTGGCATATTCTTCGAGATACATTCGACGCATTTTTTCAATAACTTGCGCAGGCTTTTGTGCGCTTGCCGCCGAATCGAGAAACGTGTTCGGTTTACCATTAACAGACATTGAAAGGATTGGGAAATCTTGGCGAATCTTATAGACATCATACATTGTCATTACCTACCCTGTAATCAAAATCTTAAACCACTCGCGCACACGCTCATCTGATATTTGCGTAATGGTATCTGTCAAATACGCATTTATGAGAATTTGCTTAGCTTCTTCCTCTCCAATTCCGCGAGAGCGCATATAAAATAACTGTTCTTTATCCAACTCGCCACTGGCGGCACCATGTGAACATTTCACGTCATCGGCAAAAATTTCAAGCTCAGGTTTAACGTCAATTTCAGCCTCATCGCTCAACAAAATTGCTTTGTGCAATTGCGTGCCGGTTGTTTGTATGGCATTTGGGGCAATATGAATCCGTCCCTGAAAAACGCCATGTGCCGTTCCTCCAATGACCCCTTTTATTAGCTGTGAGGACTTTGTATGAGGAACATAGTGATAAATGTTTGTTGTCGTATCTAAAGTAGCCCAGCCATTCATCATATAAGCTGCATTAACAACTGCCTCTGCCCCTTCACCATTCAGAGCAATCTCTGTTTCATTACGAGCAATATTTGCCCCTTTTTGCAAGCAAAAACTCTCGTATTCTCCACTTTGAGAAATAGCAACTTTATGCAAAGCTATATGATTTGCCTTAAAGGCTTCATTTTGATATTTGTAATGGTGCAATTTGGCATTTGCTTCAATACGAATCTCATTCACAATATTGGCAAAATAACACGACTTAACTGCACCTTCATAGGTAAATTGTTCAATAATTTCCGCTGATGAGTTTTCGTGACAAATGATTTGATTGCGGAAATGGTAAAAATAGTTTTTATCTTCCGGCACAACAAAATAATTTAATAACAACGGACGTTTTAATTTACCACTAATTTCAATTTTTAATCCTTGAGTTAAATAAGCAGCGTTCATCAAGGCAAACGGATGTTGCGTTTTTTCCATTGTTTCCGTTATAAACGAAAGAGAAACTCCTTCAATACGCGGTAATTCGCCAACAACCCAACCATTACCGATATGAATAACATCTGCCTCAAAGGGTGGCAAACTACCTGTTTTATCCGTTGATGGGCAAAGCTGATATTCTGTATTCAGTAAATCCCGCAGGCGCGTATATTTCCAGGCCTCGGTTTTCGGCGTTGGCAAAACAACACCTTTTTCCTGCGCCAACTCGGTATAAAGATATGTTTTATCACTTAGCAGCGGCATCAGTTTTCCTTCACATATTCGGCATAACCGTTTTGTTCTAATTCCACCGCTAAATGCTTGTCTCCGGTTTTAACAATATGTCCGTTGGCAAAAATATGTACATAATCCGGTTCAACATAATTCAACAATCGTTGAAAATGGGTAATAATCAGCATAGCGCGTTTGTTATCCCGCAAAGCATTCACACTATCAGCCACAACTTTCATGGCGTCAATATCCAGCCCCGAATCCGCCTCGTCCAAAATTGCAAAACTCGGCTTTAAGATAGTCATTTCCAGAGCTTCCATACGTTTTTTCTCCCCACCGGAAAAGCCAACGTTGATTGGACGCTTTAGCATCTCGTTATCAATACCCAGCTTACGCCCTTCTTCGCGCACCATTTTCAAAAATTCCATAGTATCCAGTTCGGGCAGCCCTTGGTGCTGTCGGACAGCATTAACCGCGTGTTTCAAAAAGGTTGTACTCGGCACACCGGGAATCTCAACAGGATATTGCATAATTAAAAAAATACCCTCTCGTGCACGCTCTTCCGTGCTCATCGAAAGCAAATCTTTCCCCTTAAAACGCACTGAGCCGGAAGTTACTTTGTATCCGGATTTACCGCATAAGACATAAGACAAAGTCGATTTGCCGGCCCCATTCGGCCCCATAATAGCATGAACTTCTCCCTCGTTAATCGTGAGATTAAAGTCTTTGATAATTTGTTTTCCGCCGACTTCAGCACATAAATCTTCAATTTCTAATATCGGTGCACTCATTTCCTTTTCCTTATTCTTTCATTATCCGACGCTACCTTCTAAGCTGATATTAATCAGTTTAGCGGCTTCAATGGCAAATTCCATCGGTAAATGTTGCATAACTTCTTTGCAGAATCCGTTTACAATTAAGCTGACGGCTTCTTCCTCGCCAATACCCCTTTGTTGGCAGTAAAATAATTGTTCCTCACTGATTTTTGAGGTCGTTGCCTCGTGTTCCAAAACAGCACTGCGGTTTCGATTTTCAACATACGGTACGGTATGTGACCCGCAATTTGTCCCAATCAACAAACTGTCACATTGAGAATAATTGCGCGCATTGTCTGCTTGCGGTGTTACCTTAACCAAGCCACGATAAGTTTGATTGGAAAATCCGGCAGAAATACCTTTAGAAATAATCTTTGACGTGGTATTTTTACCAATATGAATCATTTTGGTACCGGTATCGGCTTGTTGGCGATTGTTGGTAATTGCTACAGAATAAAATTCGCCAACCGAATTATCCCCCTGTAAAACACAAGACGGATATTTCCAAGTTACGGCAGAACCCGTCTCAACCTGTGTCCATGAGATTTTGGAATTTGCACCGCGACAGGCTGCCCGTTTTGTTACAAAATTATAAACGCCTCCCTTTCCGTCTTTATCTCCCGGATACCAATTTTGCACTGTTGAATATTTCACCTCGGCATTGTTCATAACCACAATTTCAACGATCGCGGCATGGAGCTGATTTTCATCTCGCTGCGGTGCCGTGCAACCTTCAAGGTATGAAACATAGCTGTCATCTTCCGCCACAATCAATGTGCGTTCAAACTGTCCGGTATTTTTGGCATTGATACGAAAATAAGTTGACAACTCCATCGGGCTTTTTACCCCTTTGGGAATATATACAAATGACCCATCCGTAAAAACAGCGGAATTAAGGCAGGCAAAATAGTTATCGGTGTAAGGAACAACCGAGCCAAGATATTTTTTAACCAAATCAGGATGATTTTTTATTGCCTCAGAAATAGAACAGAAAATAATTCCTTTTTCAGCTAATTTTGCCCTGTAAGTTGTTGCGACAGATACACTGTCAAACACGGCATCCACCGCCACAACACCGGCCAAGGCTTCTTGTTCTTTTAGCGGAATCCCTAATTTATCATACGTTTCCAGCAAATTTTTATCAACTTCTGATAAACTTTTGGGAGCGACTTTTTGCTTTGGCGCAGAATAGTAGTGCAATGATTGATAATCAATTTTATCATAGGAAAGTTTTGCCCATGTCGGCTCTTGCATGGTTTGCCAAAATTCAAAGGCTTTTAACCGCCAGTCAAGCAACCATTCCGGTTCTTCTTTTTTACGAGAAATTAAGCGAATAATATCCTCAGTCAAGCCGACGGGGGCTGTATCTGCCTCAATATCCGTGGTAAACCCGTATTTATACTTATCTCCGCTTTCATCTATTATTTCAGGGCGATTCATTTTCCTTACCTTTATTTATCAGAATCGCGCTTAATGTAGCGTCATTTCTCTTAAAATGCAACGTTTAATTAAAAACTAAGAAAATTTTAATCTTATCTGCTTACAATTTCCCAAAGATTGTGTTTTGGAGAATCTGGGGAAAAACGTGTCGTTTTCACGAAAAATAGCTTTGATAACTTGGCTTGCTCTACTTTGCGCTGGTTGCACCATGCAGTCCGGTCGAGTTCAGTTATTACCTTTAAGCAGTTGGTGGCAAACTTCTTCCCCTGATAACATAACCGTACAAAAAGGCGATACACTATATAGTTTATCGCGCCGTTATAACACGCCCATCCGCGATATTATTGAGGTAAACCACTTAACTCCGCCGTATACACTTTATGTCGGCAGAGTTTTGCGACTCCCGATTGCTCGTTATCATACCGTCGTTCATGGCGATACATTGTATAGCATTTCTCGGCATTATAATGTTGATATTACTACCTTAAGTAAACTTAATCATTTGCGTGAGCCTTATGCTTTAAGTATCGGGCAAAAGCTGGCTTTACCGGCAAGTGTTGGAGGGACAATCTCAACAACTTCCGTATCTCCGGCTTCGGTTTCTTCTTCACCTGCTGTTAAATCAATTTACTCGGCGTCTACCTCTTCACAACCTAAAACGCAAACGAAATCTGTCACAAAATTGACAACGTCTTCTACTCAGAAAGTTATCTCCAGCACACGAAAGACAAAATTCATGTGGCCAATCAGAGGGACTATTATTTCTCGTTTCGGAACTATTGGTAAAGGGCGATCCAATGACGGTATTAACATTAAAGCCCCGCTTGGTACGCTTATCAAAGCGGCTGATGCCGGTAAAGTTGTTTATGTCGGCAATGAATTAAAAGGTTTTGGTAATCTGATTTTGATTCAGCACAATGATGGATGGATTACCGCCTATGCGCACACAAACTCCTTCTTGGTCAAAAAGGGACAACAGGTACAAAAAGGAGCATCTATTGCCAAGGTTGGAAGTTCCGGCGGCGTGAATATTCCGCAATTACATTTTGAAGTCCGCGCTGGTAAAAAGCCGGTTAATCCGATGCTGTATTTACCTTAAGTAAAAAATGCCGTCTCGCTTTCGCTTGTATTCAACCCCACTCTTGTGGCTTCTCTCCCTTCGGGATTTGCCATAAAAAAATCCCCTAATAGGGATTTTTTTTATGGCGCACCAAACTTTCTGTTTTACACAGAAACGGCGGGGATGGCTACGTTTCACTTCGCCGATACTGCGCTCATCGGCTCTGCCGAACGCGATACTTCCGTCTCGCTTTCGCTTGTATTCAAACCCACTCTTGTGGCTTCTCTCCCTTCGGGATTTGCCATAAAAAAAATCCCCTGATAGGGATTTTTTTTATGGCGCACCCGGCGGGGATCGAACCCACAACCTTTGGCGTCGGAGGCCAACACTCTATCCAATTGAGCTACGGGTGCAACACTAAAACACATTCTTCATACTCTATTTTTTTTTATTTGACCAGAAAAATTTTTAAGTTTGAAAGGAATTATCATCTTGACTTTTACCTGTTTATGCTTATGCTCTCTCTCCAACAAAGTATAATTATAAAATTAGTGTATATGAAAAAAATTATTTTAAGATTATGGCCGCAGCCAACATCAAAATGGCTTGAGCAGATGATCGACAATGTCGGCATGCAAAAAGATTTTGCAGATGAGAAAGTTATCAATGTTTTGAAAAAAGCACATTTCTCCGAAAAAGAGATGGAATTATTGGTAATTGATCTCAACCATTCTGCATCACATACTCGGTATAATTCAACCACCAATAATGGAACAAATTATGACCATAAGGTTTATAAGAGATATCTGAGCTTGGTGCAAATTGCCGATAATTATTGCAATGTTTTAAAAAGAGTTTCTCAATGAGGAACTCTTTTTCTTATTATAAAAATAACACTTGCAAAAAATTTTTTTTGCGATAAGTATAGTGCATTATGGATAGATGGCCGAGTGGTCGAAGGCGCACGATTGGAAATCGTGTGTACGTCTAAAGCGTACCGTGAGTTCGAATCTCACTCTATCCGCCATTATAACAAAAGCCTCCCTTGTGGAGGTTTTTGTTATAATGAATTGCGATAGATAGAGATTTGAACTCTTTTCCCAGAGTTCTCTCTCTGCCGCTTGTATTTAAAATAAAAAAAACGCCTTTTCGGCGTCTTTTTTATTTTAAATGGCGGAAGGGCTTTCGATTGGCTTCGTTTCACTCCGCCGCTGCGTCGTCGCAAGTGCGGCGATACTTCCGTCTCGCCTGCTCCTCCTTGTCGAACTCTTTTCCC
>JAFUXF010000029.1 GCA_017477185.1 Alphaproteobacteria bacterium
AAATAATAGAGTCTCTTCATAATAACACCTCTTGTGGCACAGCTGTAACAAAATCTACAGTTATATTCTACTACAAAAAAAATTTTTCTGCAACCCGTTTTTTTATTTTGACACCCATGATAAAATAAAAAAACCGCCTTAGATAAGGCGGTTATAACAAAGTTTTTTTACCTTCGCGTCCGTTTTTTGGCAACACTTGAACCAACTTTGGTCCCTATAAATGCATTAAACAACCAGATAATGCCGTTAATAATAACTTTTCGCTGACGGACACCAAGATTACACCACCATTTCCAAGCACGGCTAAACCATCCTTCTTTCTTTTTCTCTGTAACAGACTTTCCTGCAGTTTTAATAATTACAGAGGAATCCTCCACCTTCTTGGGAGTGATAATAGCTTTAACATCCCCCCGATATTCATCAACAATTTTTTTGATTTCACTATCCGGCAGATATGCACCGTGAATACGTTGCAATTTTCCATCACCTGCCAAAAACAAGGCATCACCGCGTCCAATCAATTTTTCAGCCCCTGCACCATCTAAAATTGTCCGAGAATCTGCCTGACTGGCGACTTTATAAGCCAAACGGGTCGGAAAATTAGCCTTCAAAACACCGGTTACCACATCGACAGACGGTCTTTGCGTTGCTAAAATCAAATGAATACCGCAAGCCCGTGCCTTTTGTGCCAAACGTTGAATATCTTTTTCTACCTGTTTATCTGTTGCCATCAAATCAGCAAACTCATCAATTACACAAACAATATATGGCAAAATTTTATCATCTGTATGCTCATTATAATCTTTAATATTTTTCGTAAAACTCTTTTCCAACAACCCGTAACGACGTTCCATTTCATCAACCAAAGCCCCGATAGCACCGACAGCTTCTGCAGATTCGGTAATGACCGGATAACCCATATATTTTTGGTTATTATAAACACTGAACTCAATCCGTTTCGGATCAACCATGATAAATTTAAGTTCATTCGGTTTCTTAGCGGCCATCAAAGAGAGAATAAAGGTATTCAACCCGACAGATTTACCGGAACCTGTTGTACCTCCGACCAATAAATGGGGCATTTTTGCTAAATCCGCAAACACCGGACGACCTAATATATCTGCACCCAAACAAATAGGTAACTCTCCTTTAACCCGACCGGCCTTCTCCATGGTTTCATGAAAATCAACTGTCTTAAACTCCTCTTGAGGAATTTCAAAACCGAGATGATTTGTCCCTTCTATCATATCAACTCTCAAAGAAGAAACACCTAATTCACGCGCAATATCATCCAGCACAGCCTCTATATTTTTTACCTTCGAACCGACTGCTGGTAAAAACTCAATTTGCTTCAACAATGGTCCATCATGCTCGGCAACAACTTCCCCACTAAATCCATAGTGGCTTAATACTTCTTCAAAATGTGTCATCATAAACTCCTCGAAATCTTTATATATTTATAAAACCTCTTCTTTTAAGAAGCAACAAAAAAGCAGGATGTTCACACCCTGCTTTTTATAATCATGTTCTTGGTAAATTAAGATGCTTTTTTAGAAGTTTTCTTAACATACTTCGGAGCTTTGCCTTCATTAATGACTTTTTCATCAATCACGATTTCACTCACTTCATGTTTATCCGGCAAATCATACATAATTTGCAACAGATTTTCTTCCATGATAGCACGCAATCCTCGAGCACCTGTTTTACGCTCAATTGCTCTTTGAGCAATAGCACGTAAAGCACCATCTGTTACTGTCAATTTAACATGATCCATCTCAAACAATGTTTGATATTGCTTAACAAGAGCATTTTTCGGCTCGGTCAATACCTTAACTAATGCATCTTCATTCAAATCATCCAAAGTGGCAATGATTGGTAAACGTCCGACAAATTCTGGAATCAAACCGAATTTCAATAAATCTTCCGGCTCAACATCTTTCAAAACTTCCCCAATTCCTTTATCTTCCTTTTTATCAACATTAGCACCAAACCCTATAGATGTTTTACTTCCGCGTTGATTAACAATTTTTTCCAATCCTGCAAAAGCTCCACCACAAATAAACAAAATATTGGTTGTATCAACGTGCAAAAATTCCTGTTGCGGATGCTTACGCCCCCCTTGTGGCGGAACATTAGCAACTGTTCCTTCTATAATTTTCAATAATGCTTGCTGAACACCCTCACCGGATACATCACGCGTAATTGAAGGGCTATCAGTCTTACGAGAAATTTTATCAATCTCATCAATATAGATAATACCGCGTTGAGCTTTCTCGATATCATAATTAGCCGCTTGTACTAATTTTAGGACAATATTTTCCACATCTTCACCGACATACCCGGCTTCTGTTAAAGTTGTTGCATCAGCAATAGCAAACGGCACATCCAAAATCTTAGCTAAAGTCTGAGCCAATAACGTCTTACCACTACCGGTAGAACCGATCAAAATCACATTTGATTTAGAAATTTCAACATCAGATTGAGCCTGTTGACTATTCAATCTTTTATAGTGGTTATAAACAGCTACGGATAAAACCTTCTTAGCTTCATCTTGCCCAATAACATACTGGTCTAAAAATTCTTTGATTTTAGATGGCGTCGGAAGTTTCTCGGGAGAAATACCTGCTTGAGCTTTTGTTTCTTTTGCAATTTCATCAGAAACTATATTAATACAAACTTCAATACATTCGTCACAAATATAGACACCACGACCTGCAACTAATTTTTTAACCTCTGCTTGACTCTTTCCGCAAAAAGAACAATGCAACATTTCATCTTCATCTTTACTCATTTGTGCCCCTACTTAATTTCATTACGATTAGTTACAATATGATCAATCAAACCAAATTTCAAAGCTTCTTCCGGTGTCATAAAATTATCTCTGTCCATAGCTTTTTCAATAACAGACAATTTCTGACCTGTATTGTCGGCATAAATTTTATTCAAACGTCTGCGCATATCCAAAATCAACTTAGCCTGAATTTCAATATCGGCAGCCTGTCCTTTTGCGCCACCTGACGGCTGATGAATCATAATCTGAGAATTCGGTAAAGCAAAACGCTTTCCTTTTGCGCCGCCGGCTAACAAGAAAGACCCCATAGAACAAGCCTGCCCGATACACAACGTATTAACATCACAAGAAATGTATTGCATGGTATCATACATTGCCATACCGGATGTAATAACACCTCCTGGAGAATTAATGTACAAGAAAATATCTTTTTTAGGATTCTCCGATTCTAAAAACAACAGTTGTGCACATACAAGAGAAGATACTTCATCATTAACCTCCCCTGTTAAAAAGATAATTCTCTCTTTCAATAAACGAGAATAAATGTCAAACGAACGTTCCCCCTTAGAGGTTTGTTCAATCACCATCGGTACTAACATATCACGGGCTTCCAACATATTTTCTTCCTTAAACATATTTCAAACTTATTCTATTCTAAATAAAGATAATCAACAAAAGGTTAACGGGCTAAAATAAACTTTTTATAAAAAACAAACGTTTCATTTATATCGTTTTTTGAATACCAACAGACAGAAGTGCAATTCCGCTTAAAATAAGTATCAATGCCATTCCTTGCCAATAATTCCAAGATTCGTGCAAAACAAGTACCCCCATTAAAGCCGTAGCAATTAGATTCAAACTTGTTGCTACCGGAAAAACAATTGATACCGGATAAACACGCAACAGCCATAGCCATAGCAAAAAGCTGATACCATATATTCCGACACCGAAAAACATATCCCAGCTGACAACATCAAGAGCTGTTTTGATTTTATATAATCCACAAACGCTCAAAAGAGGCTGTATAAGAACACCTAATATTCCGAATATCATTTTCAAACTCCTGTTATATATATAACAAACTACTAATTTTTAATTTCCGCTTTTTTCATTATATTGCAAATACATCAAACGCCGTGTTTCTTTACGATTCTTGGCAACACTGTCCAAAAGGAAGCCTACCAACAAACTGAAAACGGCACACATTTCCAAACCAACCACCAAAACAGTTGTCGGTAACCGAGGCACAAATCCTGTTCTGAAAAACTCAGAAATTACAGGTATCCCCAAAATCAATCCCAACAAGAAGAAAAACAAACTCAACCAACTGAAAACGAACAAAGCTCGTTCATCTTTAATCAAATTGACAATCATCAACAAAATGCGCATTCCGTCTTTGTATGTCGACAATTTACTCTCCGATCCTTGCGGACGTGCAAAATATTGAGTTTCAACCTCCTTAATCGGTAAACGCGAAGACAACGCATAAACCGTCAACTCTGTCTCAATCTCAAAACCTCCCGATTGCGCAGGAAAAGATTTAACAAATCGCCTTGAAAAAACCCTGAAACCCGACAGCATATCTTCTAAAGGATACTTAAAGAAATATTGCACAAGGTGGGTCAACATCCAGTTTCCCCAACGATGCCCAACCCGATAGGCATTCAAATCCACTTCTTTTCTGGCTCCGATAACCATATCTAAATTTTCATCTTGCAGTGTTTGAATTAGTTTAGGGGCAGCCTCAATATCATAGGTCTCATCACCATCACTCATCACATAAATATCTGCATCAATATCTGCAAACATCCGTCTGACCACATTTCCTTTTCCTTGGCGTGGCTCATAACGTATAATTGCTCCTGCCTCTTTTGCTTCTTCTACCGTATTATCCGTAGAATTGTTATCATAAACATATATTTCAGCTTGTGGCAAAACCCGATGAAAATCAGACACGACCTTTCGAATAGCAACCCCTTCATTATAGCAAGGAATTAAAACTGCAATTTTCATTTTTTTCTCCCATTCTAATCATTCCACCTAATCACTACTCCGGATTAACAACTTTATTAAGCTCATTCAGATAAGTTCGTGCACTATCTTTTACAGCTTTATTGGATTTTCCTCTAATTTCAAAAGATCTATGTCTTTCCGGCTCAATAAAAATTTGCTCCTTCAGTTCCTGAGGCACGCAAATATCAATCACATCGATATAATTATATAAGGCTCGACAATACATACCTTGTTTTTCCAATTCTCTACGTTTTTGTAACGCTAACACAAGTACTTCTTGCTCTTGACTATAAATATTATAACTAATTAAAGACACAATCGGGCCTTGATGCGCCTGCTCTATTTGAGATCTTTGTTGCGTAAACTTATTATTTTTAGAATAATTAACACTCAATACATAGTTGCCATTAACATAACTAACAATCCGATTAGATTGATCTCCTACCAATCGCGCAGCCACCATACCTACCGGATTTCCATAAACTCTAACCAAAGCATTTTCCGGAAGATTAATCCGCTCTATAGACATAAATGGCATTTTAGGACCTAATGCGACTAAATAGTTAGGAATCTCTGACAATAAAATATATGTTCCTATAATTTTAACGGATAACCATAATATATTTCCAACTTCGGTTTTTCCCGTTATTTTTTGAAAGAATTTAACAATAATAATTGCCGATAACATTCCAAGCGGAATGCTATAACGAATGATTGAAAACAAATATGCCCATATCAAATAAGACAACACAAGAAAAACATATAAAAGAATATACTTTTTTTCCGGTAATTTTCTGTCTCGACACAACCACCGAATAAACATAAACAAACCAATGAGATAAACCAACGCATATCGTAAATCAAAAAAACGAACTTCTCCGACATAAAATTCTTTCAACGATAAAAAACTGATTGTTAATGGTAAAAACAATTTTTGCCACCAGGTCGTTTTATCAACATAAACTGTATCTCGAAGATTGATAAAGTCAAAATACTCAGACTTAAAAATTTTATTCAAAAACGGGAAAAACGGATTATCAAAATGAGAATATAATTGCCACATCCACCACCCGTTCACAATAAGATACCCTAATAAACCACAAATGGCAAAAATAACAATTTCCTTAAAAGAAACTTTTAACGTCTTTTTACACACAATCAGCGATATACCCATGGCGATACAATAAGTAATAACAGTTGGTTTTAATCCTAAAGCACTTCCCATCAATAAACCGGCATAAACCCATACTCTATTTTTTCTATTTTCGGTATGAATATATTTCAAGATGATATAAAATCCCCAAAGAATAAGAAGAGATACCTGAACTTCATTCGATGACGTTCCTGCTTGCGATAATGCGGCAAATCCGGTTATTCCGATTATAATGGTACAAAGAAAGGCAATCGGTTCTTTTTTGAAATTGAAAAATAAAGTCGTTATTTTATAATATATAAATGCCAAAATGCCATAAAAACTTCCCTGCAAAAAATTAACAATAGCATCATCTCCCCAAATATTCAGTATAAAATAATAAGGAATATCCAACAAGGGATTAAAATAAGTATGAAGCATAGCCGGTGCAATATCATACCCTAAACGATTATGCATCAGAGCCCATGCATTATAATAATGATAATTAGATAAATCCCACACTAACTCTGAAGGATAAAAAAACTTAGCAACTCCGGCAACAAACATTAAGAAAAAACAAATAAATAAATTCAAAAGTAAAGAGCGATATTTAACCATTATAAAATTCTCCTTGTCTGTTTTTCAGTAAAACAAGATACACACCACTTGTCCACTAAAATCAAAATTATTCAGCAGATTTTTTGTTCCCATAACGTTCTTCTTCTAATAAAATTTGATATTTTAATTTTTCTGGAACACAAATGTCTACTTTATCCCAAGGGAAATGAAGCAACCGGCAGTACATCCCCTTTTGTTGTACCTTTGATATCAATTCATCATGAAAATCCCATTCTCTGACAGCCAATATAATTTCTGTTCCCTGATGATGTTTTTCTATAAGATCACGTTTTTCTTGCAATTTACCCCTATCCATGAAATCAATATACGTTCCATAGTTATAACTCGCATAAGCTACAATTCTGTTTGGTCTATCATCTACAATTCTAGCTGCCACTAAAGCAGACGGAAAACCATAAATTTTTATTAAGGCATCTTCCGGTACCGCAATTTTTTCAATTTCTATATAATGCTTACCATACCAAACTTTATCCCATCCTTTCATATAGTTGAAAACTTCCGACAGCAACACATATACCCCGACAATCATACCCGAAATAAAAACCAATTGTTTCCAATAACAACGAGGATATCTGGTCTCAAAAAAATGAACAAGAATAATTATCGATAGCATTTCCACGACAACTGCATAACGAATAATGGCAAATACATTCAACCAGACTAAATAAGACAAACCGACAAAAGCATATAATAACAAAAATTTTCTTGGTGGCCACACATGCTTATCCAACAACCATGTTATAATTCCCCAGATAACCGCCCCATAAACGAATAAATATCTAAAATCAATATAAAATGTCTCTGCCGTATAATACTGACCATAATTAAATGTCATAAAAAACGGAAAAATCAACCGATGCCACCATGGACCCTTCAGAAATCTAATATCATAATAATTCACGGCATCAAAATACTCAGATTTAAAGATTTTATTCAAAAACGGAAAAAACGGATTATCAAAATGAGAATATAATTTCCACATCCACCACCCGTTTACAATAAGATATCCTAATACCCCACAAATGGCAAAAATAACAATTTCCTTCATTGAGATATGTAACAGCTTATGAAAAATAATCAGTGTTCCCCCTATTGCCACACAATAAGAAATACTCGTTGGTTTAAGCCCCAAAGCACATCCCATCAACAAACCTGAAAACACCCAAACCGTTCCGGCCCTTTTATCATTATCTATCGCTTTCAAAATAATATAAAATCCCCACAAAATCAAAACGGCAATCTGAATTTCATTGGAAACTATTCCGACTTGAGACAGAACAGAAAAACCTGTTGTGGCAATCAGTATAGTTAAAAAGAATGCGAGTTTTTGTTTTTTTATATCAAAAAATAACGTCGCTATTTTATAAAAAACAAAAATTAAAAGACCATAAGATGTCCCTTGAAGAAACCTAATCAGTGAAGGGATATCATTCCACAACCGAATCATAAAATAGAAGGGTAAATCAAGCAATGGATTAAAAAAAGTATTCAGTGTAGCCGGAGCAATATCATAACCCAACCGATCATGTACTAAAGCCCATGGATTATAATAATGATAGTTTAACAAATCCCACAACAAATCTGTCGGATAAATCAGCTTTAAACAGCCACCAAGCACAACAAAAATAATTAAAAGAGCAATATCAAGCCAAGTCCGTTTTACAAACAACATCTAAAAAAAATCCCTTCATTCAGAATAGTAATGAAGGGATTTAATAAATCAACAGCAAAAATAAAACTATGCTGATTTTTTTGTAGCTTTTACCGTTTTTTCTTTTGTCGACTTTGCCGAAGTCTTTGCTTTAGACTCAGCTTTATCTTCAGATTTTGCGGCAACTTTTTTCTTAGCAGGTTTAGAATCATTCTCGTTAAAATTGTACAACTCCTCTAAACTGACTGTTTTTTCAGTGATTGTTGCTTTTTCAAAAATATAATCAACAATTTTTTCTTCAAAAACCGGAGCTTTCAAAGATTCAACAGCCTGTCTGTTTTTCAAATAAAAATCAAACACAGCTTTTTCCTGCCCTGGATACTTGCGAGCCTCATTCATAATAGCTTTATTAATGTCATCCGGTGTAATATTAATTTTAGCGGACTTACCAATCTCTGACAACAATAAACCTAACTTAACCCGACGAACAGCAATCTCCTTATATTCCTGCAATAACTTTTCTTCAGGTTTTGCTTTTTCTTCTTCGTCTAATTGGTTGTATTTCTTAGCATTATTATATTGATCAACGATTGCTTTATACTCGGCATCAACTAATCCTTGCGGCACATCAAACTTATACTCTTTATCTAAATTATCCAAAAGTTGACGTTTCAACTTCATACGGCTGGCAGCCTCATAATCCGTTTTAATGCGAGTCTTGATAGCCTCTTTCAAGCGATTGAGATTCTCCTCGCCCATAGATTTAGCAAACTCATCATTAATTTCAACCTCTTTAGGTTCGCGTAATTCCTTAATTTCAACAGCAAAGACAGCGTCTTTACCAGCCAAATCTTTTGCGTGATAATTCTCAGGGAACTTAACCTTAACATCAACCTTATCACCTGATTTCTTGCCAATGAGCTGATCTTCAAATCCCGGAATAAATGCGCCGGAACCGAGCTCTAAAGGATAATTATCTCCTTTTCCGCCTTTAAACTCAACGCCATCAACAGAACCGACAAAATTGATAACAACGGTATCGCCTTTTTGAGCAGCTCTATCTTCTTTGACCTTGACGGCAGTACGACGAGACTGTGCAAGATATTTCAATGTTTTTTCTATTTCTTCAGCCGGAACTTCCGCAACAGATTTTTCCAACTTGATAGCATTCAAATCGCCAAACTTAATTTCGGGCAAAACCTCAAAACTCATTTCGAATTTAATATCTTTACCTTCTTCAAACTTCCCCATTTTTATATCAGGAGTCATCGCAGGCGTCATTTTATTTTTTGTTAAGACCTCATTCGCCGCACTGTTAATGACTTCATCCAATGTTTCACCCAAAACAGCCGGACGAAACTTTTGCATTAACATTGCTTTTGGGGCTTTTCCCGGACGGAATCCCGGAATCTTTGTTGTCTTGCTCAAATTTTGAATTTTTGCATCAATTTTATCTTCAAAATCACTATTTTTAACCGTGACTTCAAATACTCTTTTTAATCCTTCGGACTTTAACTCTTTTGCGTTCATGCCACTCTCTTATAAAAAAAATTAACCATTCTGCAAAATACAGACTGGTGCGGACGGAGAGACTCGAACTCTCACAGCAAAGCCACAGGAACCTAAATCCTGCGTGTCTACCAATTTCACCACGTCCGCGAACATTAGTTATTGGTTGTCTCAAATACTACATAAAAAAAACATTAGGTCAAGATAAAATTAACAATCCTAATAAAATTATTGTAATCTGTAATATTATTGACTATGATGAAGCAAAGTAAAATAGACATCTAAGGAGATGAAAGTGTTGCTAAATTCATTAAAATACGGTTTTGTCACGCTGATAACAGTATTATCATTAACGGCATGCGGCCTTATTAACACAGAAAGTAATACAGATAATTCAGGATTATTTAATTTAGGAAGCAAAGATGACTGGGAGTCTGACTTAGCCGTTATTGCCTATACTCAAGGGAATTTTAAGGAAGCTGACGTTCACGTCTTAGAAGCACTGCACAATAACAAAAAGAATGCACAAGCCCTGCTTGTTGGTGCTTTATTGTCTGAAAAGACCGGTCGTCCCAATCGTGCCCGCCAGTATTATGAAGAAATTTTACTTTATAACGGCAATGATGTCTCTGTTTTAGGGAGCGACACCCCGAAACCTGAAAAAATTACGGATATAGCCCGTAAACGTCTTCGTCAATTAAACCTCAAACAAAGCAAGTTGATTATTGAGGATAAACAAGGGAATAAAGTTTTCAATATCAGCAATGAAGCCTCAGCACAAAACAGCACCAAAGCGATGCAAAGCAGTTTAGCTAAAAAAGGAAACACCTCCAACCATTCTTCTATTGAATCCTTATTTTCAAATGATGAGAAAAATATTATTGCTCGATTTATAATTTTGAAGGATTTGGCTGAAAATGATATGATTACCAAAGAAGAATTTTTGCGCGCTCGTCAAGCCAATATCGGCGGCCTGCTTCCTTTAACTCATGCACCGGCTTCAGCTCAAACAATCAAACCTGTGCCCAGTGCCCGTATCATAATAGACCGAATTAATGCGCTAAAATCTGCCTTAGAAGATCGGGCAATTACAACTAAAGAATTTACGGCAGAACGCGATTTGATTATTGAAGCCATTTTACCGCCCTATCCGACTCAACGGCTTAAAAGAAAAGCACCTTCTCGTGAAATTATTACCGCTGCTAAAGATTTACGCAAATTAGAAGTCATCTATGATCTAAACTTGATTACATCTGATGAAAAAGATAAAGAAAAAACAGCTATTGAACAGGCTCTTGGACTTGGCAAAACAGATACTCAAGCTCAGGCAACGACAACAGACAATAACAATACGACGGTTACAGTAACCACCACAGCGACAACCGTTCCTGTTCCGGTAACCATCACAGCCACCCAACCAACTATTGTACAGCCTCAACAGGTACAAACTCAAGAAATCGTGAATATCGCTGAGCCGACCACCTCTCCGGCTATTGAGGAAATAACCGCAGTTGCAACGATTCCTGCAGCAAAAGCAACGACAGAATCTCAACCGATTATTCCGGCTGTTTCCAGTCCTTTTATTGATAAAAAATAATAAGTAAAAAGAGCAAAAATAATGAATAATAATAATCCTCGCAAAACATTTGCGATTATCTCTCACCCTGACGCAGGTAAAACTACTTTAACAGAAAAGCTCTTGCTGTTCGGAGGAGCAATTCAGGCAGCCGGAGCCGTTAAAGCTCGAGGAGAAAATCGTCGAGCCCATTCCGATTGGATGAAGGTTGAACAAGAACGTGGGATTTCAGTAGCATCGTCTGTCATGACTTTTGATTATAAAGACATTACTTTCAATTTGCTGGATACCCCCGGACACGAGGATTTTTCTGAAGACACCTACCGTGTTTTGACCGCAGTTGATTCATCTATCATGGTCATAGATTCAGCAAAAGGTATTGAAGCACAAACCAAAAAATTATTTGAAGTTTGCCGCTTGCGTAATGTCCCTATTATTACTTTTATTAACAAATTAGATCGTGAAGGGTTAGATCCGTTTTTACTCCTTGATGATATTGAAAAAACATTGGCTTTAGACGTCACGCCAGCAAGTTGGCCTATTGGCATGGGAAAAGATTTTTTAGGTTGCTATGATTTACTGAATGATCAGCTGATTTTAATGAACAAAACAGGTAATAAGGGACAAATCAATGCCACAATAGAAACCTGTCAAGGTTTGTACGATGAAAAGCTAGATAAACTTCTTCCCGAATATGCTGTTGCCAAACTCAGAGAAGATGTCACTATGGTTCGAGAACTTTGCCCTGCCTTTGATAAAGAACTCTATTTAGCCGGTGCCATGACGCCTGTTTTTTTTGGTAGTGCTATTAACAATTTCGGAGTTAAAGAAGTTCTGGAAGGTTTGCACGAATTAGCTCCTTTACCTCGCCCTCATCCAGCAGTAGAGCGCGTGGTTATACCTGATGAAAATAAAGTCACGGGTTTTATTTTTAAGATTCAAGCAAACATGGACCCTAAACATCGCGATCGCATTGCTTTTATGCGTCTCTGCTCTGGTCATTTTAAACGAGGAATGACTTTAACCCAAGTTCGAACTGGTAAAGGTCTAAAAATCCCGACGCCAGTTATGTTTTTAGCTCAAGAAAGAGAATTAGCAGAAGATGCCTTTGCCGGAGATATTATCGGTATTCCTAATCATGGTCAACTTCGTATCGGAGACAGCTTAACCGAGGGAGAAAAAATCCACTTTACGGGAATACCGAGTTTTGCTCCTGAGTTATTAAAAAGCGTCAGGGCATTAGACCCATTAAAATCCAAACATTTAGGCAATGCCTTACAGCAAATTGCTGAAGAAGGCGGAGCCAGTGTGTTCAAACCGATTGTCGGTTCAGAATGGATTGTCGGTGTCGTCGGAACGCTTCAATTTGAAGTTATGGCTGATCGTATTCGGTCAGAATTCGGCATTCCCGTCATATTTGAACCAACTCAGTATTATACAGCACGGTGGGTAACTTCAGACGATAAAAATGAATTAAAAAAATTTCAAGATACAAATCAACTGAATATTGCAGAAGATCATGACGGTGCTTTAGTTTTTCTAGCACGAAATGCTTGGCATTTAGGAAAAATTCAAGAAGATTTTCCTAAACTTATTTTAAGTAAAACAAGAGAACAAGTGATTTAAAATTAAAAAAGCTCTCATCTGAGAGCTTTTTTAGATAACATAGCGTTCAAGAATTCTGCGCACTTTGTAAAAACTTCTCCCTCTGGCACTTCCTCTGACTCCTGCCGGAAAAAAAACAGTCCAGAACTGAAAACAAGCATATTCCGAAATTGTTAAATAGGTTCCCTGCCACATCTCTTTTCTTAAAGCAGATAAAACGCTATTAACAGGAGCA
This sequence comes from Alphaproteobacteria bacterium, assembly GCA_017477185.1. Classification (GTDB taxonomy): domain Bacteria; phylum Pseudomonadota; class Alphaproteobacteria; order RF32; family CAG-239; genus Scatocola. The sequence goes on from JAFUXF010000029.1 coordinate 13,152, forward strand.
ATTGATGCTGCAATCTCTGCTTGCAACATAATTGAAGGAATAATCAGCTTCTCCAACTCATCTACTGACACTCTTGACTCTTTTGCGCTTAAAGAGAACTTATCCGAAGTTAAGCTCTCTTCCTCAAACTTATCACCATAGATTGTTTGTCCTTTAACGAGCAAAACAACAGACTTAATTGGTCTTTCAGCAATAAGTTTTTCAGAAAACTCATCACCTTCATACCAATACATACCAACCTTAATTAAAGGCAAAGTTTCCACAGATAAAGGGACTAATCCTGTCTGAAAAATTTTTTCTTGAATCTCTTGCTTCATAATAAACAACATTATTGAATTAATAATAACCGAAACATATAAAGACTAAAAGTCTTCACCTCAAAAAGCAAATAAAAAACACCAGTTCTGAACATCTATCAGAACTGGTGTTTACCCAAGGATTTTAAATTATTTTTGAACCGAACTTTGTAAACGCAAGTAATTGATAAATTCAACATATTTTTGTTCATTATTCCCTTCACAATACCCTGTATCATCCCCATTCAAACAAATAACAGACATACCGGAAGCACAAACCACTGCAACTTTATTTCTGGGAGATGGTTTTTGGTATAACATACAGGTATAACGAGAAGTATCATTAAATAAATTATTTTGAAAAGCATTAAAACATCCTTTATCTGTTAAATAATATTGCAAAGAAGGTGCAATATCATTATGAGAATAAATATTTGTCTTTTCACCCCTGATTTCTTTATCAATAACAACCAGAGGAACTCTGCCTTCTGCCAAAGGTGATAATCTTTCATCTTCCTCTGCAGAAACAGGCAACATCGCTCTATGATCACCGGTAATAAGCACCATTCCATTTTCAAAAAAGCCTTGTTTTTCTAGCTGATTCACAAACTTTTCAATTTCCGCATCAACATAATCTGTTGTTTTTTCAAAAGACGGCTTTTTAGTTCTAGGATCAAGATATGGACCATGCCCCGAAATTGTTGAAACGACCATTAAATATGGAGATCTTTCATGATAATTCTCAATTCGTTGTAATACATTTACAAACAAATATTCATCGGCTACTGCATTAAAAAACAATTTAGGTTTACCTCGATAATAAGAATCACGATAATCAGAAACTTCATCAAAATGCGATTGATAAATAACATCGGATAAAGTCTTATCTGGTTCAACAGCCGTAAAAAAGTACGTTTTATAATCCGCCTGATTTAACCTTTGAGCAACACTGTTATCATAAAACGGTTGATAAGAACTGCCAATATTCATACCTTCAAAACCATTTATCGGCGGCATACCAGAAATTAAACTAAAAACACCCCCAACAGTATAATATGAATTTGAATAATACTGTGGATACACGGCATATTTATCCATGAGTTTATCCAAACGTGGCATATAATTATGCAATCCTGATAATTTTTGACTTGAAAAAGTTGACAATGATTCAGCCAAAATAACAATGACGTTTTTGCGTTTATTAAGTCCCTTAACACAATTTTCTTTTAAGTCAAAAGATTGTTGTAACTGCGTAACAAAATCTGCACTATATAATCTCTTTTGCTCAGCACCTTGATTAGCATCAAATACATTATAAAATGCATAATCATATAAAAAACTTTGGCGACACCAAAATGCAAATATTCCAAAGAAAATCACCATTCCCCATATAATAATCCTATGATAAAAGGTCAATAAAAAACAGCGATAATAAAATATTCCCCAAACCGACAACCAACACAAAATCATCAATCTTCCTTGCATCGTCCCTAAATAGGATAGAAGCATATAAAAAGCGGTTTTATATTCAGAAGTATAATTTTTAGCTTCCGAAAAAATAAACCGAGCATTTAAATTATGAAGCACAACACCATCTATAGTCAATACAATCATCAACACAATTAATCCTATCACGCTAATAATTCTTATCCAACGCCACGGAAAATATAAAGCCCCACCTAACAAGGCATAAACAGAAGCAAAAATCATAAATTCATATTGTTCCAAATGCCATAAATTAACTAAAGATACAGTTTGATAATAAAGAGTATAGGAGTGTTGAAAAGCAAAGTATTTTTGCAAAACCAATAGAAACAGAGGGAGAAACAATAAAAAACTATACTTTATATTTTTTCTCCGACAAACAGGCAAAAAATGCCACAATAAAGGTAAAAAACAGAAAATTACAAATGGGGTCAGATGGTATACCCGTTTTGCTCTCGGTAATGACACATCTTTGAATTTAATGGAGGTATATTCCTGATTAATTTTCAAATCAACCGATGATGCATCATCGGTGATAACTTTATCCAATTCCTCTTCATAATCAGCATTTTCAAAAGATAATGGTAGTTTTTTTGAACCGATTAAAACAAACTGAGATAATCGAACATGATCAGCCTCCGTCTGTAAATTAACATGAAAACCAAACAGCTTATTTTCTCGCATTTCAACTTCAAAAAAACCGCTTTTTTCAATACGTTTATGAAATAATGTGCTTATTTTCTTATTGGTCTCCGACGAAAAAATATTAAACACCATATCAATGGGTTTTTCTGTTTCAACATAACCCTGTAACACAAAAACTTTTGTTTTGACAACAAACAACGGACAAAAAAGCAGAAACAATAAAACGCTAACCAATACCATTCTAAGAAATGAATGATTTTTACAAGAATTTTTAGACATAATGAATTTATCCCATCAATAGTTTAATAACAAGACGCTATACTGAAAACCATGAATATTCAATATCTCTAAAAGATATTGTGAATAGTTTTCTCAAATTTCTACTTATTTTTTAGCCCAAAAAAAAGATTGAGGCTAAAAAGTGATTGCAAAAATTTTTCAGATGTGATATTATCATAATAGATTCTGCTATTGGCTATATTAAGGAGGCTATTATGAAAAAGATATCTTATCTTTGCTCAACTTATTTAATCTCTTGTGCAACTTTGGCTCATGCCAATATCTTTTCTCCTGATACACACCTC
>JAFUXF010000030.1 GCA_017477185.1 Alphaproteobacteria bacterium
CGTATCACCCGCCAAAACAACTTTTCCACTATGCTTACGAGCAACAGTAAGAGCTTTTTCTTTAGCCATACGTTTCACATATTCGGTCGGCTGTTCAAATTTATGCGGTGTCTCATCTATATCTGCCCCTTCAACAAGCTCAGGTTCATACCCGATTTGTTGTAATAAAGCATATCTGTGGGGAGAACAAGAAGCGAGTATAAAATTCTTCTTAAGCATCACTACCCATATTAAGCCTCATCATCATAGGTTTTTTCCATACGCTCATGACGCTCTTGAGCCTCAATAGACAGGGTTGCCACCGGACGCGCTTCTAAACGCTCCAAACCGATAGGTTCACCTGTTTCTTCACAAAAACCATATGTTCCGTTTTCAATTCTAAGCAAGGCATCATCAATTTTACCAATCAATTTACGTGCCCGATCTTTGGTTCTCAAATCCAAAGCCTTATCTGTTTCTAAAGAAGCTCGGTCAATATCATCCGGCTGATTCAAACCACCCTGTCTTAAATCTTCCAATGTATCCTCAGATTGATTAACCAGAGACTTTTTCCAATTCAACAATTTCTGCCGAAAGTACTCAATTTGCAAATCATTCATATATTCTTCATCATGACTTGGCTTATAATCAGGCGGTAAAATAACCGTACTATCCATTTTTTTCTCCTTGAAGCTATCCATTAACACTTAGTCATAAATTAAAAAATTTAATACTTTACTGCAAGAAAAAAAATACAGATTATAACCATTATTTCGTCAATTTAGCCAGTTCGACCTCAACACGCAGCTCAATTTCATCTATAATATCATTAAGTCGGCTATCCTGAGCTTCTAACTTATGCTCACGCACAAACTGAGAGATATTCATCAGTCTTTCTTTAGAAATATAGCCTCGCAGCAGCCCGTCTCTAATTTCTTCTAACTGTTCAATAAGGCTCTTACCTCGTTCGATTTGTTTTTTACGCAGAGCCCTTTCCTCTTCTTCACCGACAGACTGAGCCGCAAATATAGCATCAGCCGCCGTCATAGAAGAAGTACCCAAAATTCCTTCCGATTCTACCTGCATAACATCCCGTAAATAAGATGAAAAATTACCACTGCCGGACGTTTTCTTTGCTTTAGAAGAAGAAGATTCTTTAACTGTATTAATCTGCCCAACCTGTATCATTATTATCTAAACTCCCATGTAATATCCAAGGGGATACCCTCACACAACGACATAGCATCAGCTTGTGTAATGGGAAGCGTCTTATCGGTAGATAACTCTGCATAAGACGGCCACACATATTTTGTGTCTTTTACTTTAACACTGACAATATTAGCAAAATCATTACCCGTCCAAGAATATGCAGCCAAATCCGCACAAGCCTTTTTGTTTTTAAAATCCTTAAACGTGATTGTAAAACTATCACTGGCACTACCAAATTCCGCAACATTTTCATATTGGACATTTTTTACTTCGACCGCTCCCCCCATAGCATGACGCAAAGCATTATCTCCGGCTTTCATGTCTGCAGGAGGAATATTATTTTCTAATAATTTTCTTATAGCATCCGATGCCAAATCATCATATTTTCCGGCGGAGGCGTACATTCTGGTAATTCCTTTTTGCAGTGTCTGTAATTGAGACAATGTTTGACTTAAACGATACCGATTCCATGCCGAATTAACCAATGTCCAAACACTTGCCCCGACGACAGCCAAAATAGCTAACACCCCGAATACTTCAACCAATGTTGCGCCTCTTTCTTCTGATTGCATTTCAACCTCCAAATTTTATTCTGAAATATAATGTAAAATATTTTTACACGTTTCTCAACATTTTTTACTTCACATTTTAGATTTTTCGTATATAGTAGTCTTAGCAACCTGAAAGGTTGTACTTCATATGAAAGGAAATTAAAATGAAAAATACTATTGCTACATTGTTAGTTGCTGTTTCTACTTTTGCAGTAGCAGCCAACGCCAATGCTGAAAATTCTTTTAGACCGTATGTCGGTGTTGACTATAACTATGACAACGGTAATGGTAACGACTTCAATTCTGGTACTGTAAACGTTGGTACACAATTCAACGATTATTTTGGTACAGAAGTTTTCTATCAAAAATCTGACGACGATGTTAAAACATACAGCGATTTAAGACAACAAACTCGTAACTTTGATGCTTACGGTATTGATTTCAATGGTTACCTCCCAATGGGTTGTGAACAAGAATTCGCTTTAATTGGTTCTGCAGGTATCGGCGAATACACATTTAACACAGGTTATAACCTTGCTGCTTTTGCTAACAATCGTGACCATGGTATTGGTTACCGTTTCGGCTTAGGTGGTTTATACAATGTAACAGACAATGTTGCATTAAGAGCTATGGCTCGTTACGTTAAATTCAACAAATTGGCCGATGAAACAGAAGAAACCGATATGGTTGAATATACAGCCGGTGTTAGATACAACTTCTAATCATTGCTGAAAAGTTTAAAAAAGGAGGAAGTTAATATGATTTCCTCCTTTTTTAATGAAAGGACACCATGAAAAAATTTCTATTACTCATTTCCATGATATTGATTCTAAGTGCATGCGAAAAAAAAGAAGAACAACCTGCACCGACACCGGAATCACAAATACAAGTCACTTTACCTGAAGATTTATCAATTCTATATAGCTATCAGCATGACAATCTGCATGAAGAATGCACTAACAATAATGAGATTGTTTGTGCTATTGAAACAATTGTCAAATGTGCCTTAAATCCAAAATTATCTGTATGCGATTCGAAAACCATGCCTGAATTTTTATTTTATGACGATTCGATATTTGCACAAGACGATGTTGAAGGGCGTCCGACAGAGCAAAGTTTCAAACTCTTAAAATATAAACCTTTAGATAACCACACAATTGAAATATATACTGAAGGCACATGTGATCATAATTGGTTTGGAGCTTGCAAAGGAAATATTATTTATGTCATGGATAACAGCTCTGGACAATGGTTGGTCAAAGACCTGTACGCTGTTGAAAAAATTCATTAACAAAAAACACCGCATTAAGCGGTGTTTTTTTGATACATATAGCTACACGAGAAAAAAGAAACTAGTTTGAATCCCCTTTTGCTTCAATAAAACGCGATAAAGGGGATTGCTACGACGTTTCTTTTCGACGACGTGTACATATAGCTACACGAGGAAAAAAGAAACTAGTTTGAATCCCCTTTTGCGCGTTTTACCCCAACTGATTGCCACATTTTCTCTATACTATAGAATTCTCTGACTTCTGGCTTAAAAATATGAATAATCACATCAAACGCATCAATCAACACCCAATCAGCCTTCTCTTCTCCTTCTGTTGAAGAAAAATAGCCTTGATTTTTCAAGTTTTGCTGAATTTTATCAGCTAAAGAAGCAACATGACGCTGAGACGTACCACTGGCAACAACCATAAATGACGCTAAAGATGTCTTGTCTCTTAAATCCATCACAACGACATCATCTGCTTTATTATCTTCCAGTGTTTGCTGCACAATTTCTAATATTTTTTCATCTTCTTGCTTTGTTTTAACCAAAATACATCTCCTAATTAAGCGGCGACCATGAATGATCGTCTTTTTTTATCTTGTCATGCTTTGGCTTGTGAGAAACATACTGACATAACTCCCTCAAGCAATCCCAAATACCCTGTCTGGCCACGGCAGACATTTTGAACACTCTTTTTTCTGTTGCCTGCTCTAATTCTTTGAGCTTAGTCCCAACCTCTTCATCTGTCAATGCGTCAATTTTATTCAACACAATAACTTCCGGCTTGCTTGCTAATTTATCATTATACAAATCGAGCTCTCGCCGAATCACCTCATATTCTTTAACAACATCATCAACAGTTGCATCAATAATATGTAAAAAGGCGGCACAACGTTCAACATGCTTTAGAAATCTGTCACCAAGCCCTACACCTTCATGAGCTCCTTCAATCAGCCCCGGAATATCGGCAATAACCATTTCATAATTATCAACCCATGCTACGCCTAAATTAGGGTGCAACGTTGTAAACGGATAATCAGCAATTTTCGGACGTGCCTTCGTCACGACAGAAAGAAATGTTGACTTTCCGGCATTAGGTTGTCCAATGAGACCGACATCAGCAATAACTTTCAAACGCAACCAAACCCACATTTCTTCTCCCGGCCAACCGGGCTCAGCATAACGAGGCGCTTGATTAACTGATCCCTTAAATTGCATATTTCCGCGACCGCCATCACCACCTTTGGCAATCAAAAACTTCTGCCCCGGCTCAACCATATCAACAATAAGCGTCTCACCATCTTCGGCAATAACCTCTGTCCCGACAGGAACCTTAATGATAATATCCTCACCTTTAGCCCCGGTCATTTCAGAGCCCATGCCATTCTGACCTTTAGGAGCCTTAAAATGTTGTTGGTAACGAAAATCTATTAACGTATTGAGGTTTTCAACAGCTTCAATATAAACGCTTCCGCCTTTACCACCATCTCCGCCATTCGGACCACCAAATTCAATATATTTTTCACGACGAAAAGAGATACAACCGGCACCACCATGCCCCGATTGAATATAAATTTTAGCCTGATCTAAAAACTTCATATTAGTACCTCTTTAACAAGAAAAATAAAGGGGGTATCAAACCCCCTCCACCAAATGGTTTTCAATAAGACTTATTCACTAACAACAGAAACAACAGTCTTATCATCAGAATTTTTGCTAAACTTAACAGTTCCTTCAGTCAAAGCAAAAATTGTATGGTCTTTACCCAAACCGACATTTTCACCGGCATGATACTTTGTACCACGCTGACGAACGATAATGTTTCCTGGAATAACAGCCTGACCGCCACTCTTTTTCAAACCTAAACGACGTCCGATAGAATCACGTCCGTTATTTGAGCTACCACCTGACTTCTTATGTGCCATAGTTCAATCTCCTATCTCAAATTACTTACCGCAAACTTCGGTAATTTTAACCAAAGTGATGCTTTGTCTATGACCGTTTTTACGACGATAATTTTGTCTTCTCTTCTTTTTGAAAACAATAACCTTAGCATCACGAGCTTGTTTCAAAACCGTACCTTTAACACTGGCACCTGCGATTAATGGAGTCCCATACTTATCATCAAGGGCCAAAACTTCGTTAAAGATAACTTCCTTACCTTCTTCAGCGGACAGCTTTTCCAATTTAACAACATCACCAGCTGCGACTTTGTACTGCTTACCGCCGGATTTAATTACTGCATACATTTTAATCCACCTAATTTTAAGATTTTAAACATAAAACGTTGCCTTGCAATATACATAAGTTTTTCTTGCTGTCAACAAAAATCTCACGATTTATGCCATTTTTCCTGTTTTTCTTCTCTTTGCAACCGACGAAAATATTCCGGACGCATAAATTTTCCCTTCCACACACCTTTTTTGGCACTTTTTGCATACTTTTCCGCTTGCTGATAACTCGAATCATCAGACCTGTATGCAACAGCCCAACCGCTTTTTATCATTTCCAGATTCAAATTTCGACCATTGGCAAAACATTCGGATAATTCTCGATGGTAACGATCACGCCCGACCACTTTACAATTAATGTGATAATGAGCCTGCTTTATCATCTTTTCCAGATAATCTTTTGAGCGCAAACCACAGCGATACTTATTTTTATCCGCATTAAAACAATACTGCACATATTCAGGAGCATCTATACCCTGCAATCGAATTCGTCTTGCGCCAATTTCAAGACTGTCACCATCAATAATTTTAACATAATCTGAAGAAGCTGATGCCCAGTAATTAAGACTCGCCACAACACCTAAGATCATCAAAATTAAAACAAATCCGATTTTTTGTATTTTCACTTCTAAAAAATTCATTGAATAACCTAAAAAAAAACTTTGTTGTTTACACCGGTTTATTTTATGATAACCGCAGGTTTTAATATACAATAAAGGCAGAAATCGTGTCAAACACAAAGAACAGAATACTTGCGTTATTTACCATTTTAGCAGTAACAACAAGTTGCAACATTACTTTGCGCCCGAATAATCAAGTCATGGAACTTGTTAACAAAGCGACTCAAACCACGGGACAAGCCACAAACTTACCGGTACATATGCCCGATTCTGTTGTCGTTTGCCGTGCTAAGCAGTGTGCCCCTGTTCATCTTTCTATGTCTGCCGAATATATATACAATAGCTTGGTTGCACTATTGCAAAACAATTTGCACCAAACAGCCCTCATTTGCACAGGGAGTGACACCACGCATTCTTGCATAGAAACATATATAGCCATGCCCATCACAGTTGGAATAACACCGGCATATGCTTACATAGATGCAGTAAAAATCAGTGATGTAACTCTGCAAAAGGGCAAGAAAACATTAAACTTGCTACTCAACTATAATGTAACTTTCAATGGTCAAACGCCTGATTGTACGCCTTCACGCACATTAGCTTTTGTCCGTGATGCCAAAACCATTTTATTTGAAGATTCCGGTTATAATTGCAAAATGACAACAATCAGCACAACAGAAGTCAAAACGCTGTTTGCCGTTGATTACATTGATTTAGATTATGGCTTTATTGGTGGTTATTATTCTATTGGTTTGTCGGGGCCTGCATATGGCGGGGGCAATGGTTACATGCTTCTTCGTCTTCCTAAAGACGCTCATCCGTTGGCACCGGCATTACAGACTCCTAAACAAAGACATACAGAGGAAATTTTAGAATCAACAATTACCGGAAATCTGCATTCCAACGATGAGCAAATTTTTAGTAATGTACAAGTCTTTCCGATCAAGAAATAAACGAATTATATTCTACCATAGGAGTAGTAAACGGTTTTTTCTCTGACAAGTAATTTTTCAATACCAAAGAATTTAAAAACTTTAGTACCATGAATAATTGCCCCATTCTCTGAAGGAAGGTTCTTATAACGTTTTTGATATTCAAGAGCGTCACGCAGACTCATATACATCTCGTTATCAAATCGTACATTCCAGCCATACAGAGAAACACCCGTATTAACCACTAATATACGTTGCTGTCCACGCGCAGAAAATTCTTGAATATCACGGCTTTCATCATAAACGAAACAGGCTTTATTGTCTAATCCCTTTAACGAAGGCTCATATTCAAAAATATCCGTTTCAGGCAGAACTTCATCAACCGTAATAACCAAACTATCTACGTTAGCAAAGAAAAATGACACGCCATTCGGACCGCTAATATAACCAGACATTGGTTTATGAAAGCGTAATATTTTATCCAAATAATCTCGAACATTAACCTGTAGATAATCATGAACATTTAGAGAAAAAGAACTATCCACATGACCGCAAATCACATTTCCCTGCACTGTAAAAAACTGATTTTGCGGAGTAACAAATTTATAAGAAGTTTGATTGAAAATTTTTAATTTCTCAATTCCGTTTTGCATCAAAGATGTATAACGAACTGCAGCCTGATTTTTCTCAACCACTAACTCCGTACTGTGATCAGCTAAAGAAATCGTAAAATCATTAGCTAAAATAACTTTCCATTGAAATGCTTCATTAACATCGTCTAATTCAAGTTTTATATCTGCCTGATATTTATCACCACTCCACGCGGCAAAACCACTTTGTTTATTAATAATCTTCGGGTTCTCAGAAATATTATCCAATGTATCAATTTTCCAAAAATCATTTTCTGTTTCAATAATTTTCTTATTCGTTGGCAAATCCTGTGCCTCTGTAAAAGCAACAATAGCTGATCCGGGAATAATCTCATCCGAATAAAACTCATCCTCAACAGGAATCGGCGTATATTCTTCTTCCTCAGCAATTTTTTCAGACTCTGATTCCAATTCAGGTTCAGGTTCTGGTTCCGGCTCCGGCTCTGGTTCTGGTTCCGGTTCCGGTTCTGGCTCCGGTTCCGGTTCTGGCTCCGGCTCAGGTTCTGGCTCCGGCTCCGGTTCAGGTTCCGGCTCCGGTTCAGGTTCCGGTTCTGGCTCTGGTTCTGGTTCAGGTTCCGGTTCTGGCTCTGGCTCCGGTTCTGGTTCCGGTTCCGGTTCTGGCTCCGGTTCCGGTTCTGGCTCTGGTTCCGGTTCTGGCTCTGGCTCCGGTTCAGGTTCTGGCTCCGGTTCTGGTTCCGGTTCCGGTTCCGGTTCTGGTTCAGGTTCTGGCTCCGGTTCAGGTTCAGGTTCCGGTTCTGGTTCTGGTTCCGGTTCAGGTTCCGGTTCTGGTTCCGGTTCAGGTTCCGGTTCCGGTTCCGGTTCTGATATAGCCCCCATTTCCGACAACATCTCTAATGCAGATCCCTGCTCAGACTCATCTTTTGATAATACATCCGGTGCAAATTCAGATACTTCATTTTCAGCAACAGAATTCTTTACCTCGTCAAAATCAAGCGATCCGACTGCTTTTTCATCTAAAACACCATCGAAATGCGATTCTGCTATTGAAAAGTTATCTGTCTCTAAAGTTGCACTACTCTCAAAATACGGCTCTTTATTTTCTTCTTCATCATTAAATTCATCAAAAGTCTGACGTTCAACAAAATTTTCTTCATTAGAGCTCTGCTCATCTGAAATATAGTCTTCCTCAACACTTTCCACAGCAACAGAATCTTTTGAATCTTCAAAATGTTCATCATTATGACTTATGGTTTCTTCAAACTGCTCAGAATATAATTCATGTTGTATTTCACCGGAAGATTTAGTATTTTTCTCCAATTCTGACAGATTGATTGGTTCTAATATAACCTTATTGTCCAAAATATCTTCTACAGAATAATCTGTATGCTCGCTTTCTAATATTTCATCAAGTGACGGCTCTTTTTTATCTTCATCAACCGAAGGATCAGATACAACATCAGCCTCAACAATATTTAAAGTATCATCAGACACATCATCAAAAGTATTTATACTTTGGGGAACTGATAGCTCAACATTATCATCATGACCGGCAAGAGCTTTTTCAAAATCAAGAGCGGTTTCATTAACGTGCATTTCTGCAGATTCCTTTTCTGATATTTTACTTTCGGAATCTTCTTTTTCCGCTTCTTCTTCGACAGAAGCAGATGGTTTCATTCCCGTCAATGTTCCTTCATCATCAAGAATAGCATCTACACCCGCCGTCATATTTGTATCATTTTCACGAGCATCTAAAATATCGGCCAAGTTCAAATTATCAGACTGTGACACCTGATCATTTTCCTCAACTTTTTCCTCTTTTTTGGTCAAATTTTTCTTTATAAAGCTAAACATGAATTTTATCCTGATATTAGAAATATAACCCACTATAATATCTATATATTAAAATCACTTTAACAAAAAAACGGCTGGATTAAAAAATTACCGGCCGTTCAATATATTATGACGCAAACTCTATTTAAGCCATGCCATAAATTTACGAATTTGCGTACTATAAGGGAATAGAAATGAGAACTCTCAAACCTCCTAAAGGGCTATCTTGCAGAGCAATTTTTCCTCCATGTGATGCAATAACATCTTTGGTAATTGCCAACCCCAGACCTATCCCCCCTGTTTCCTTGTTACGCGATTCTTCCAAACGATAAAATGCCTTAAAGACATCTTCTCTCTTATCTTCCGGAATTCCGGGACCATCATCATCCACAGTTATTTCAAGTTGCCGCTCATTACTCTCCAACGCAACCGCAACTGTTTTACCATATTTCAAAGCATTAGAAATAACATTTGTCAAAGCGCGTTTAAGGGCTTGTTCACGTCCTTGAATAGCACTGACTTGATCATTGGTTTTATAGCGAATAAATGCATCTTTAGTACGATATTTGTTAAGAACGCTCAAAATCAACTCATTCATATCAACAAATGAGGCTCTCTCCCCACCTTCACCGCTGACAAAAGAGAGATACCCTTCTAGCATTTTTTCCATTTCGGCAATATCTGCCAGCATATCTTCCTTATCTTGTCCCGACAACATAGTCGCCTGCAACTTCATGCGTGTAAGAGGTGTCCGCAAATCATGAGACACACCAGCAAGCATTTGTGTTCTTTCGTTAATTTGGCGTTGGATACGCTCCTTCATTTTAATAAAAGCTAATGCAGCTGTTCGAACCTCAGAAGAACCATAAGGTTTGAAATTTTTATCATCAATACCTTTACCAAAATCTTCAGCTGCTTTAGCTAAATCAGCAATAGAGCGAACTTGAATACGCAAAAAGGCTACAGCAACCAAAAACAGTAAAATAGATGTTCCGACCATCCAAGCCACAAACCCGAAAATTGAAGTCGAAAAAATATTCTTAGAAGAAGTCACAAACTTAAACAATCTTTCAGGTGTATCAATAAAGACTGTCAACAAAGATGATTCTCTATTCCAATAAACACTGGTCAAATCTGCCGGAAATTTCTTTTTCAGGTTTTGTTCCAAAAATCCTGTCACCAATTCATTTTTAGTTTTTATAATAACATTGTTAACCGCCTGATGTTTTTCTTTAGCCAAGAAAACCGTTACATCCAAATCCAAATTGTCTTTGGCAGTTTTTTTAATGTACGGCAGATAATTCGGAGACTTTGTAATCATGTCCATAACCATGGCCATATCAGAAGTCAAATTATTAGCCAATCGATAGCCGACACGACCCCATGTTCCATCAAAAAAGGCTACAATTGAAACAATCTGCACGACAATCAATGGAATAAAAATAAGCAACATTGTTCTAAAGAACAACCGTTTAGGCAAAAGTTTTAATTTAAGATAACGCGTTAAATTATCTAAACCGCTTGGAAACGTAATATGCATAAATATATCTCCCTTATAACTGGCTGTATCCTAAAATTATTTATCATAAAAATCCAGAATTTTCTTTTATTTATACCTCATAGGATAAAACTTGTAATGCAATATCATAATCAAAACCGGCTCGCACCAACCCTCCTAAATCTTTCTGCCGAAAATTTTCTCTATCTTCAGCCGCCCGAAAAGGACCTATTTTCTTTTTTTGAGCATAATGTAAAGCAGTTGCAAAGGGATCATAATTTTGCTCAATCAAAACATCTTCCACCGCAACAGGGCTAATACCTTTCTGTTTTAATTTACCGGCGATATAACGCGCAGACTTTCCGGAAATGATATAATTTTTGATTTTATTTTCAGCGTACCGCGCATCATCCAAATAGCCATAACGCAAAAAATCAGCTAACAAATCTTCAATCCAAGTATAGGCTTCTTCCTTTTTCCACTCGGGATTATGATAAGCATAATCATTCACACGTCTCCGCAACACTTGCCGCAAATTTTCAACGGAAGAATCAAAGCGTTTCAAATAGTAAAGAGCAATATTTTTAAGACGCTGAGGCGTTATTTTTTTAGGAGCACGTCGAACTTTTGATTGATCATTATTCTCTATCACTTGCAAAACCTTTATTTTTAGATTAAATAGATAATCAATACCATATAAATATTTAAAGGAAGAAGCAATTGAATAATTTTGATAACTGTGTATCTTTTCACATTGATAATGGAGCATTTTTAGGAAGAATGATCCGTTTAGACAACGTCGTCAATACAATTTTGGCCAAACACCAATATCCGATTCAAGTTTCTGCCGTTGTGGCTGAAAGCACGGCTCTGGCTGCGTTGCTCGCCAGTACACTTAAATATCAAGGCTTATTTACCCTGCAAACAAAAAGCAATGGTCCGATTCCAATGGTTGTCGTAGATGTCACATCTGAGGGGAAAATTCGCGCCTGCGCTGATTATAATGAAAAAAAGATCATCAAAGCTCAAGAATTACGCAAAACTGTCGGCGAGATTGAACCTGCCCCACACTTTATGGGAGAAGGCATTCTTGCTTTTACGGTTGACCAAGGATCAAACACCGAACTTTATCAAGGCATTGTTGACTTGCAAGGAAAAGATCTGAGTGAATGCGCAATGCGCTATTTCAAACAATCTGAGCAGATAGAAACTTACCTTAAATTATACCTCCATGCTCCGGATAATGAGCAAGATAGGTGGAAAGCTGCCGGTGTTTTATTACAAAAGCTCCCTTCCAAAGGCGGAAAAGAGCAACCGGAAGAGACAGATAACAGTGAAATATGGAATCAAGCCATTATTTTTATGCAAAGCCTCCAAGCGGATGAAATTTTTGCAGACGACCTCCCATCTGAAACGCTACTACACAGGTTATACCATGCTGACAACCTTCAAATCAGCCAAACTAAAGAATATAGTTTCGGCTGCCGTTGCCAAAGAGAAAAATTATGGAACACCTTGCGCACCATGAAACCGGAAGAAATTGACGAGATGTGTGAAAACGGTAAAATAACTGCAACCTGCCATTTCTGCGGCACCACATATAGTTTCGATAAAGGCGAATTATTGGCTCAATAGTTAAACATATTTTAATTTATATGTCTTACACTACCGACCATATATGACAATTGTGGGAATAAGATAATGACTAAATTTGCAAAATTTTTAAGTATTTTGGTTATTTGCACACTGAGTGCCGGATGTAGCCTATTTAAAGGCGATACCTCAAATATGGAAGCTCCCTCTGTTGAACCTCGTTTTGCCTCCACCGGAAAAATTGAGTTAAAAGTCAATAAAATAGATGTCATTTCTGAATTTACCCCCTCTTTTCGTCGCCCGAATGTAGAACATTTATTTCCTATTTCTATAGAAAAAACTGCAAGATTATGGGCAAACGACCGATTAGAAGCAGTTGACTTTTCATCTCCGAAAGTTGCAAAAGTTATCATCAAAGATGCCAGTGTAACGGAAGAACTTGAACCGGTTGACGGTGTTTTTGAAAAAGATCGTATCAAATACCATGCAACTCTTTATATTACGATTCGCATTACTGACAACAACGACTTGTCAAGTGCCGGAACCGAGGTTGAGGCTTGGCGTGAATTAACCATTCCGGCAGATACACCGATTGAAGATAAAGAAAAATATTGGAACAAAATGGTCTATGATTTATTCAATGACTTCAATCAACGAATGGATTACAACATTCGCAAATATCTAAATTTATATGTCGCTAACGACAATAGTGTTGCTAATTATTAAAAAAAGCTCCCGATTGGGAGCTTTTTTTTAATTCAAAACGACAGCCGCATTCCCGACAGACATTTCAAACGTCGGTATCCGAATATCTTTTATTTCATCATTAGCGGCTTTAATTTTGCAACTTCCGTAAAAGACCGCATTAGCCGAATTAAGCGGCGCGGTACTTGAGAACTCAAACATTTCCCCCGGCTCAAGATCAGGAATTTCGCCCTTAAAACCGGCGCTGTCATCAGAATAGCTATTCCCCTTGTCATCGGTGATATGCCAGTTTTTACCGAGCAAGCTGATTTTCTTATCCGAATTATTTTCAATACAGAAATAGTAGCCCCACACAAACTGATGAGCAGCATTTTCTTCTACCAATTCACGCGCGGCAGAAATTGTAATATCATCAACTTCGGTTGTAAGCATTTCATCTGTATCAAACATACGCCGAGTCCCTTATTTCTTAACCAATTATTAATAATTGAGTCTTAAAGGAGCTCGTTTTGATTCGCAATTTGAGTCTGAAATTTGTTCACAAGATTCTTTTATGCTTCAGGCGGTAGTATTTTAATGCGGCATTGATAATAATTTAAAAGCA
>JAFUXF010000031.1 GCA_017477185.1 Alphaproteobacteria bacterium
TAAATAAGTTGAGCAAAGATAAGATATCTTTTTCATAATAGCCTCCTTAATATAGCCAATAGCAGAATCTATTATGATAATATCATATTATTTCGAATAATGCAATCACTTTTTAGCCTCAATCTTTTTTTTGGGCTAAAAAAAACCGCCCTAAGGCGGTTTTCATAAAATTTATATTTAATCCAATATATGCTTTATTGATCTGTACTATCCATTGTGTTCTCATCTGTTTTATCATCAGATTCGGTTTCATTACATTCACGATAGTATTTTTTCCCTTTAAACAAGCAATAATCTTTAGAATATTTTGCACCTGAAGAGGAGCATAATTTATTATAACCAGCATCGCATGAACATGATGTGTAATAAATATTTCCGTTATAAGAGCAAGAATCTCCTGTGCCGTGTAAATGATAGCTACTGTTACAACGTGCATAATTTGCAGCACAAGTGCAGCCCTTGAAGTAACGCGTTTCATGTTCTGTTCCATTGCTATCAACGTAAGTTTCTGTGCAGTAGTTAATTTCATCATAAGCAAATTTACCAGTACACAATTCTCGATCTAATCCTTTGGGGTAAATCATTGGGTCACAAATACAGGCAAATCGTCCACCGCAACTATCTGTACTGGGGGTAGCATTGTGATGGCAAGCACTATTAACGACATAACGATATCTACGATCACAACATGTATCAACATAACCGGGATTATTAGGACAGCTCAACCCCGGTATAGTTGTTCCTGTACATGAAGAGGCTTTAACGGCATATCCTTTTGCTTTACAAGCTTCGTGATATTTGTCGTCGAGCGTATTTTTGCTTTTTGATGCAGTTATGTCAGTATCGTTATCGTCAACAATGAAAGTTACATTGGCTAAAGCTGAAAATGACGCTATCAATTGCCCAAATAATATGACAGATAAAACTTGATGTGTTTTCATGGCATTTCTCTTTTTTATAATTGATATCCAACTATACCATAAACAAATATAATTGTCTAAGATTATTTTTAGCACAAAAGGTTTGCTAATTTATTAAGAAATTTAAAGCAATTACATAAAGTGGCGAATATGTAAATATAAAGCAGCTAGCCCGACACTTCCTAACATAACAGGAATAGACCATAATAAAAATTTCATAAAATGCAGCGGGTGTCCTTCTTTTTGAGCCATACCTGCAACAATCACGTTGGCAGATGCGGCTATCAGTGAGCCGTTACCGCCAAAGCAGGAACCTAAGGATAAAGCCCACCAAATCGGCATCATTGCTTCTCGTCCGCCCATATCAGCCTCCATTGTTTTAACCAAAGGAATCATGGTCGCAACGAAAGGAATATTATCAATAGCACTGGAGACAAAAGCAGAAACCCAAACAATCAGCATCGTTGCCTTTTCTATGCTTCCATCAGTCATCCGACTGAAATGATGTCCTAAAATTTGTAAAACGCCGGAGATTTCTAAGCCGGATACTAAGGCAAAAAGTCCGGCAAAGAAAAAGATAGTCGTCCAATCAACCAAAGCAAAAGCGTTAGCTATGAGATGATCACGCTCTGTGTGTGATTTACCAAAAGTGTATAAGAACATCAGTACAGCCGCTCCAAACAATGCAATTGTCCCGTTAGCCAACTTGAGGTGTTCGGCAAAAATAAATCCGGTAATAACCAAGCCCAAAATTGTCATCGATTTTACTAATAGATGCCAATCCGTAACAGAGTCCGTTGCCTTAATTTTCATGACTTCTACTCGTTGACGTTTAGTCGTTTTCAATTGTTTACGGTAGGCTATATCAAAAACAAAAATCAATATTGCCATGGTCAGTAAGACAATTGGGGTCAATTCTTTAACAAAATCCATAAAAGATAAATTGATAGAAGAACCGATTAGAATATTAGGTGGATCACCGATAAGTGTAGCCGTTCCACCAATATTTGAAGCAAAAATTTCTAAAAGCAAAAAGGGGTAGGGTGTTATATCTAATTTTCTGGTAATCTGAAAAGTGACAGGAACAATCAACAATACTGTTGTAACATTGTCTAAAACAGCAGAGAATAACGCTGTAATACCAGCCAGAACGATCAATAATCCTCGCGGATTAACCTTTGTCTTTTGAACTGCCCAAATTGCCAGAAATTTGAATACGCCAGATTTTTCTGCAATGCCGACAATAATCATCATACCTATCAACAGAATTAAGGTATTGAAATCTATCCCTTCCAGTGCATGAGTTTGTGTCAGAACGCCGGTAAATATCATAATTGCTGCCCCAATCAGGGCGATAACCGCGCGATTTATTTTTTCACTGAACAAAATCAGGTAAACAATAATCAAGATACTGGAAGCTACAATTTTGCTATCCCAGCCGAAAATAGTGCTCTCTGGCATTTATATTCTCCTTCTGTTACAATATATGTCGCAAATTTTGATAAATAAAGAGATAATTTATTTTTTTACATATTTTTTGATGAGTTTGGAAGATTTAAGTGATTAATAACACCATACAAGGTGTTGAGTTCTTGTTCGGTTATTTGGGTGCGTGTGAAAATGTTGCGAAGATTAATTAGCATACGCTCTCTTTTTTCGGGCTGGTTAAAAATGCCGCTTGCGGCTGATTTGTTTTCTAAGACTTGCAAAAACATTAAAATTTTTTCTTTATTTGCAAAATTGGTTTTACCAATTTTAAATTCTTGTTGCGGTGCATTGATGTAATGTTGATACCATTCGTAACCGACTAATAAAACTGCCTGAGATAAATTGAGAGAACAATGTTCCGGATTGAGAGGAATTTCAATAATTGCATTAGCTAAGCAAATATCGTCATTATGCAGGCCGGTTCTTTCCGGTCCGAATAAAATACCGTATTTATTGTGGGGACGAGATAAAATTTCTGAAGCTGCGTGTTGTGCCGTAACAATCGGTTTTATCATTCCTCGTCTTCGGGCTGTTGTTGCATAAATATAGTGGCAATCAGCAATTGCTTGTTCAGTCGTTTCAAACAGCTGAGCATTTTGCAAAATACTGTCGGCACCGGAAGAGGCTGCAATAGCTTTTGCTGACAGATGCGATTCACGCGGTGCTACTAAGCGCATTTGATGAATGCCGCAATTAAGCATGGCTCTGGCTGCCATACCAATATTTTCAGCCATTTGCGGATTGACTAAAATAAAAACGGGAGCATTATTGGAGGTCATCATAGGTGTACATAGAGGGTGTTAAAAAATCTTCTATTTGTTGGCGGTCTTGAGCGTCCAGCTGGATAATTTTTTGTTCCGGTTCTTTCTGGCGGCGAGCTAAATCGCGATTTAAGCGTTTTTGAGCACTGTTAATTAAGGCAACTTCCTGCGGCGTTAATTTTTTTGCTGTTTGGTGAGCATATTCTTTGACTGGTTGAGTCATTTCAACATAGTCATCCGGTTTGATGACATTTAAACGTTCAGCTAAATCCTCGATATCAGATTTACTGACTTCTTCGGCTGCTAAAGCAAAAGAAGCGGATAAGCATAACAAACCGGTCATTACCAGTAATTTATTCATCATAACTCCTAATCGGTTCCCAGAATATCCATAGTATTAAACACCATATTGTTAATATCTAATCCTGTTCCGTCTTCAAAACTGTTCATAATTAATTTAAAACTTTCACTTAACGGATCTGTGGCATTATTTAATTCGGCAAAACTATCTTCTAGGCGTTTTTTATAATTTTGCGGCATATTTTTGATGTTTTGATCATAGCTGTCAGGAATTTTGTAGCCCATTTTTCTTAAATGCTCGGTAAAGACAAGCATATTATGGCGATTAACTTCAGGCATTAATTCTTGTCCTCCAGAGGGGGTCCCATCCCATGATGTTGCCTCTCCGATATAATTCAGTTTACCATGTTGGGCAGACCCTCGCCACGTTTTTACGCCGCTGTAATCTCTGGTTTTAGCCCAAGGATCAACAGGAAGAATCTCGCCATTGCTGTTGTTGGTAGCATAAGAAGGAGCAACAGTGTTATTTGGTGTTTCTTGTTGGGCAACTTCTTTAAAATAACCATCATTTGGGTGAACCCACGGGTTGGCTGATAATTGCGACCAAGCCGGAAAAGATAAACTCAAACACCCTAAAAATAAAGCGGTTGTTACATATTTATTCATGGTGGCCTCCATGTGAAAGTCTTATATATAATTTATCATACACTATTTTTTGCTAAAAGAATAGTTACATTTCCGTTACATCTTCATATATTACAGCAGAAAAGTTAGTTTTTACTTAATTTTTGCTTTAATTCAGATATTTCCTGACGTAAATGATGAATATCTTCAGAAAGATGAATAATCGTTTCATTTAACTCGTCATTATTTTGAGAATCTACACCATAACTGCAGAATTTTTTATTGGAAGATGAGGTTTGATGTGCCGGAAAACTGACAACAGTTGTGTTGTCCGGGACATTTTTAATAACAATAGCATTTGCCCCGATTTTGCTGTTATTCCCAATTTTAATCGGGCCTAAAACTTGTGCGCCAGCACCGATAATCACATTGTTACCAATAGTCGGATGACGTTTGTTCTGACGTTTCCCATGAGCATCAAATACGGTTGTTCCGCCTAAAGTTACATCGTGATATAATGTTACGTTATCACCAATTTCTGCTGTTTCTCCTATAACGACTCCCATGCCGTGATCAATCATAAAACCTTTT
Organism: Alphaproteobacteria bacterium; assembly: GCA_017477185.1. Lineage (GTDB taxonomy): Bacteria > Pseudomonadota > Alphaproteobacteria > RF32 > CAG-239 > Scatocola. Next base: position 4,685 of record JAFUXF010000031.1, read on the forward strand.
CCGATTCGTGCTGCCGGATGAATTTCTATTCCGGTTAAAAAACGGGCAAATTGTGCAATGATGCGTGCCGGTAAATGAAAATTTTTTTGCCAAATCCAATGGGATAAGCGATATAAACAAATGCTGTGGAATCCTGAACTGCAGAGCAAAGCCTCTATTTTGCTGTTGGTTGCCGGATCTCTTGCTAGAATCGCATTAAGATCTTGCAAAAATGTCTTGTATTTTGGATTCATTTTGTGCTACATTCCTGAATTAGTGTTAATAATTACTTTCTATATAACTTAGATAAGTTAATTTTGAATAAAGAGATTTTAGATGACAGAAGTTTTATTTAATGGACATGCCGGACGTTTGGAAGGACGTTACCACCAGAGTTCTAATCCTAATGCCCCGATTGCGTTGATTTTACATCCGCATCCGCAATATGGTGGTACGATGAATAACAAAGTTGTTTATACATTATTCAGCTGTTTTCAGAATCTGGGGTTTTCGGTGTTGCGCTTTAATTTTAGAAGTGTCGGACGCTCTCAGGGTGAGTTTGAAGACGGACCGGGAGAGTTATCTGATGCTACGGTGGCTTTGGATTGGTTACAAGCAGTTAATCCTGATGCTAAGCAATGTTGGATTGCCGGTTATTCTTTCGGTGCATGGATTGGGTTACAGCTTTTGATGCGTCGTCCGGATATCAATAATTTTATTGCTGTTTCACCACCGGCGGATGAAAAAGATTTTTCGTTCTTAGCTCCGTGTCCGACTTCCGGTTTGATTATTCAGGGTGGAGCTGATGAGATTGTTGCACCGGATAGTGTGTCGTTGTTATCCCACCGTTTGAACACACAACGAAATGTTGATATTGATTTTGCCTTATTAGAAGAGGGCGATCATATGTATAATGGCCATTTGGTTGATTTGTATAAAGTTGCCGGTAACTATATTATTGGGGCTGTTCAACGCAAAACTCCACAAAAGAAACGTCGCGGTCGTCGTAAAAAAATAGAAATGGAGCAAGATAATCTTTTGTTGGAAGATAATACCTCTGAAACTGAAGATGATTTTGTGGATGATTTAGATGATGAAACCGAAGAATAGTAAAAAATACCGAACTTAGTGTTCGGTATTTTTTTGTTTGATATATTCTAAAATATAAATACGGATGGCACTGGAAAGGTTAGGAGAGGTACGCTCGGAATCTATTTCTGTTACGAGCTGATTAACGGTTTTATTTTCCATAATAGCAATCAACTCGAGCTCTTGCATGAATTCATCTTCAAGGGAAATGCTGGTATTGTGACGATTGGCAATAATAACGGAGCGTTTACGCATCATTTTTTCCTAAAAGCGTCAATAGAGACAACACTGGCTATTTCTCCGGAGGCTTTACGTGGTGCTTCTTCCTCTTCTTGGAATAATGAAGATGTATCTTCTTTTGCTGCAAAACTTAAACCAAACTTGGCATACGGATCACCAAAATAAGTAATAGCATCAAAAGGAATGGTTAAAGTCTGTTCGATGCCGTTAAAACTTAAATCGATGGAAAAAGAATCTTTCCCAACTTCTAAATTAGCATATTGGTGCTGGATAACAATGGTCATATCATGTGGGTATTGGGCACGCAAATTATCAGACAGAACGGTTTTCGGGTGGTCTGTTTTAAAGGTGATATAAAAGTGATTTTCTCCGGGTAAGCCTTGCCGCTCAGCAATTTTAAGAGCCTCAACAACAACATATTTGAGAGATTTTTCGATTAATTTATCATAATTTATTTCATCAATGTATTCAGCCATTTTGTACCCCAATAAAAAATAAGCAAGCCGTTCTGTTGCTAGGTGGCTTCTCCCCCACTCAAAACTAACCAAAGTTTCAAGAATTTAAGTTCGTCACTTTAAGCTTAAGCAGCCAAAGCAACTGGTGCTACGTTATTATCGTTAGCATTCATTTTAAGTTGAACCGATAACGGTGGTATCTCACCGAGTGCAACATGGTATTTTTACTGCTCCCCATCAATCCTATTTCATCCCCATAAATCAGAAAGCCAATAAAATGGTGGAGATGCCGGGTACTGCCCCCGGGTCTGAAAAGCCTATTTTATACAGTCTCTAGCACCATAGCTGTAAACAGCATTTGCTATTATACTGATTAATTTGTTTTTTGCAAGATAGATTTGTGTTTTAAAAGTATTGACAAAAAAATAAAATCATTTTAAGTTGTGGAAACAAGTAAAATTATTAATGTATAACTAAAAAATATTATTACGTATGGAAAAAATTATAGGATTTAATTCGTTAAATCAAAATGAATTAATGGTGTGGTATTGCTTAGAGCATTCCAATTTGGACAAGTTCCAAGAATTACTGAAAACAGGGTTATCTTTATCGGCATTTATGCTAAACAGCATGGTCTTCTTTAGCTATGACAAAGAGATTATTAAGGAAATTTTGCTTGTTTCTAAAAATGTCGAAAAAGACGTTGTCCCTTGGATGAGGGCATATTTCCAAGTCGCTGATTTGGCAGATGTTTTGCCTGATTTTGAGAATCTGTTGCCGGATGATTATCCGACTAATGATGAATGTGTGCAACTCAAGTTGTGGAATACGCTTTTAAGGCGTAAACAATATGATTTGTTGGCGCAAAACGCACCGGAGATTTTAGTAAATGAGAACTCTTATGATGCTTATGTGGCACTTTTGAAGCTTGATCCTGATAAATATATAGATCATGTTTTTCAAAAGGGCTTTTATGGGGCTATTGTCGTGGCTGTTAAAGATGGTTGGAAGTATATCGTTGATCATGGTCGGGTCAAATGGCTTTTGAAACTCGGCGATGCATGTGGTGCGCTTCCTCAAAAAGAGATTGTTGATTATCTTCTGCAGAAAGGTTATATCGATGAACTTTATGAAGCTGGGTTTTGTAAAGAGTTGTTAGAACATAAAGACTTGGATGTCTTCGTCAAGAATCATAGTACCTATTCAGGATTTTTAGAACAATGTCCGGATCAGGTCAGTTGGGAGGAATTATGGACAGAGCATAAGGATGAAAGCGTACGTAAGGATTTGATCAAAAAAGCCCTTATGCATCCTGAAGTGCAGAAAAGCTATGATTTTTTGTGGAATCATGGCGGCTGGTGGACCAGATGGCGCCTTTTGACTGGTATGTAATCAAAAAGCTGTGGGGAAACCGCAGCTTTTTTTTGTGTTTATCAAAATGGTTTGTTAGAGTTCTTTTATAAGGAGAAAAATGATGAAAGTAGCTGTTTGGTGCCGCCATAAAGATGATAATGTCATAGGCATAGGACCACATATTCCGTGGCGAATTTCCTCCGATTTTAAGCGTTTCCGCCGTTTAACCGAAGAACAATATTTGGTTGCCGGACAGACCACGTATGAGACTTTTCCTAATCGGACGTTGCCTAACCGTAAGATTATTGTGTTGACGTTTGAGGCAGATTATGAAGTCTCTGATCCTGAAAATCATTTTGTCGTAACAGATGTTAAAAAACTCAAAGAGTTTGAGCATGATTTATATATTTCCGGTGGGTCGAGTATTTATAAACTCTTTATGACTAATGAGTCCGATAAGTTAAGACCGGATATTGTGGTGGATTCAATGTACTGCGGAGAGTTAAATCCCGAGTTGGAAGGTCCTAAAATTGATATTACCCCTTGCATTGAGGCGATGAAAAAGAATTATCGTCAGATTTCTAAAGATTATGAATTGGATAATATCATCACGACCGTGTGGGTCAAAAAAGGCGCGTTTATCGAGCAATCAACGCTGAAACATATAATTGAAGCGATAGAGAAAGATTATCTGCAGTAGAAGATTATACCCTTAACATCCTCACCGTTTTCTTTGCGGAGGATGGTGGGGTGTTGATCGATAGTGGTGTAATATTTTGCTAAAAGCTCGGCAATATATTGCGGATTGTGCTGATAGCGTCCGGTTGGCAGGAGTTTTGCCTTTTTTATATCATCACTTGCTTGTTCAATTGAGAAAATCAGCGGGTAGGGAGCACAAGCCTTCAATAATGGTTCTAACTCTTCCGTATAACAGCAGACGTCTGCTGCCGTTATCAGTTTTGGTCTGATGGATGAGAGTTCTCTTTGGGCGAAGTCGAAGATATCTTCTCGGACAAGTCGGTCATAACAATTTTTTTCTTCTGCAAAAGCCAACATTTTTTCTGATAAATCCACGCCGATAATGTTGGAAAAAGCGGTTTTATAAGCCACGCCGATAAGCCCAGAACCGCACCCAAAATCCACAATGGTACCCTCAACAGATCCTGTAATTTCTCTAAACTCTCGCGGAAGGCGGTAACCAATGTTTGCGAGAACCAGCTCGTAATTATCAGCAAAATTGTCAAACAACTTTTGAGTATAAACTTGATCAGTCTCACTTGTCTCTCCATTCAAGGCCGCATTCATATGATTAGCAAAGGGATTATCGGGGTTTTGTTTATGCCAATTGGCGGCGATTTTTTTTGCCTCATCAGGGTTTTGATAATAAAGCAAAGTCAGGGTTTCGGCAATATTTATTTGATATTCTTCTTTTGTTTTATCTTTTGAAAAAGCATTAAAAAACAGCCCCAGTGCTTCTGTATAGTCTTGTATATCCTTGAGAATAAGCCCGAGATTGTTACTGATTTCCGGGCTGTCTGGGTTGAGGATAACTGCGGCTCGATATTCATCTAAGGCTTCGGCTTTGCGACCGCTGAGGTGGAGCATTTGTGCATAGCCGGCATGGGCTTCAAAATTATTTTTATCCAACTCAATAGCGCGTTTGTATAGTTTCTCAGCTCGTTGCCACTCTTGTTTTTGAACGGCAAAATTCCCGAGGTTAATGTGTGCTGAGACGGAATACGGATTTAAATCCAGTGCTTTTTGAAAATAATTTTCAGCTTTTTGGGGCGCAAAAGTAAGAGCCAATTCTCCAAGACGAAGCTGAATATCATATACAGGAAAATCGTGTTCAAGTAAAAACGAGTATGCTTTGTCATCAGGATATAGGCGGGACAAATAATAAATTGCCATGACATTATCGGAATCGCGTCTGACTATTTCCTCCAGTGTCGGAATATCTTTTTGCAAAGAAGCCAGGTTAATTTTTGCGTCGAGGTATTGAGGGTCTAGTCGGAGTGCTTTTTGATAATTAGAAATGGCATTTTCAGTCTCACCTAATGCACGATAAACTTCTGCCAGATAGTTGTAAGTTTCTTTGATATCAGATTGTAATGTAATGGATTTTTGATAGGCGGCGATTGCTTCAATCGGTTTATTATCATTAAAAAGGGAAAGACCGAGGTTAAAATAAATATGGGCAGAAGAGGGGGCTTGTCGGGAGGCTTTGTAAAACCAATTGCAGGCTTGGTCATGTATACCTCTGGCCTGAGCAATCATTCCCATCAAATTCAGAATATCAGCATTATCCGGAGCAGTTTCAAGAATCTGCCGGTAAATATTTTCAGCTTTATCCAACTCGCCGGCTTCATGTAATTTAACGGCTTGTTGAAAAAGTAAATCGTATCCCATTTTTACTCCTTTGCGAAAATTATAAGGAAGATTGGTAAATATTTGGTCAACATTAGGTAATTCCTTATAAAAATGAAATTTACTATTTTAATGAAATGTTTAAAAGGAAAGAAAATTCTTGAAAATTTGTTCTAAATGACCTATAAATCGGCTTATTAGAATAGGATAAAGATATCATGACTAAAGTAAGTATTATAATTCCATGTTACAATCATGGTAAATATGTTGACGAGGCGGTAGCATCATGCCTCAACCAGACGTATCAGGATATTGAAATTATTATAGTAAATGATGGGTCGATAGATGCTATGACAAATGAGCTTTTGAGCCATTATCAAAAGCCTAAAACAAGAGTTATTACGACCCAAAATCAAGGTTTAGCCATGGCACGGAATACCGGTATTCAGGCAGCAAAAGGCGTGTATATTTTGCCTCTTGATGCGGATGATCGGATTGCCCCGACATATATTGAAAAAGCTGTTAAAATTTTAGATACAAATCCTAAAATCGGTATTGTTTATTGTAATGCGGAATTTTTTGGCGCACAACAAGGTATATGGTCATTACCTGAGTATAGTTTGGCAACAGAGTTAAACGGGAATTGCCTGTTTTGTACCTCATTGTTTCGGAAAGAAGCGTGGGAACAGGTCGGCGGCTACAAAAAAGAAATGAAATATGGTTGGGAAGATTATGAATTCTGGTTATCTTTACTGGAGAAAGGGTGTGAAGTTTATAAAATTCCGGAAGTTTTGTTTTATTACCGCCAACATGTGACAGCTTCAATGCTCAAGAGTATAGATGAGGAAAAGCGTAATTATCTGTACAATGTTATTTTTAGTTTTCATCAAGATTTATATAAAACGCATAAAAAATTTTTAAAGGCAGATATTAAACAGCTGTTTAAGGCATATAATCACGCGTTTTTCTATAAAAGTAAAACGGCAACGCACAGAATTTATCATATTGGCAAGTTTACCTTAAAATTTAAGAGAAAAAAATAAAAAGAAAAATAGGTCAGTGCCTAAATTTTTATTTCTGTTAGTACATGTTAAAATATGGCATAAATTGAGAAAAAATATCTTGCATTTATCAAAAAAGTAGAGTAGTGTGTACCCACTTCCGAGAAGATGGAGACGTTTTTGCTGACCTGTTGGTGTGGAAAGAACGCTTTCCTGTTTAAAGATTTTGCTTTAAACTATCGGGACAATAACTAATAATATAAAGGATAAATAAATGAAAAGTATCGTTTCTGCAAAGAAAAAAGCTAGTCGTCGTTATGGCGCAAATTTATGGGGTGATGCAAACAGCCCTTACAATAAAAGAGAGTATGCTCCGGGTCAACATGGTGCACGTCGCAAAAAGCCGACTGATTATGGTGTTCAGCTCTATGCAAAACAGAGATTGAAAACGTATTATGGTAATATTTCTGAAAAACAATTCCATAAATATTATGTTGAGGCTATTCGTCGTACCGGTGATGCTGCTGAGAATTTTGTCGGTATTTTGGAATCTCGCTTAGATAACTTAGTTTATAAAGCAAAATTTGTTCCGACTGTTTTTGCTTCTCGTCAGTTTGTTAATCATGGTCATGTTACCGTTAATGGGAAAAAAGTAAATATCCCTTCTTATATGTGCAAAGTTGGTGATGTTATTGAAGTTCGTGAAAAATCTAAGCAAATGGCTATGGTTGTCAGTGCTGTTGAGTCACAGACTCGTGAAGTTCCGGGATATTTGGAAGTTGATACCAAAAAGTTAAGCGCAAAGTTTACATTTATTCCAAAATTGGAAGATATTCCTTACGCTTGCCAAATGGAACCGAATCAGGTTATCGAGTTCTACTCAAGATAGTCTTTTTACTGTTCCAAAAAGAAATCCCCAAAGCTGTGCAGTTTTGGGGATTTTTGCTTTAAATGTATAAATAAATGTGTTTTTATGTGTGCAGGGTATTGTATTAAAGCGAGGATATTATGGCTGACTATTGGGGAAAAGCAAACCAAAGAAAAACAAATGCAAAACAGGTATTAAGCATTAGAGAAAAATTAATCCGCTCATTGTTGTTGGCTGTTTTGTTAACATTGTTGGTTACTTTTGATTTTGTACTTTATATGCATTCCGGTTCTGTCTTTTTGGCTGAAGGGGGTATTAATTTACCTGTTTTGATAAATATTGTCTATATATTTGCCGTTTGTTTAGTGCTAATGTTGTTAACATTTTTATTTCCACCCTTGCAGTTTATTTTGTTTTCAGGGATTTGTGCAATATTAACCATCGGTTTTATGACGCAATTTTTACAAATTGATCGATCCCAATATTTGGTTGCTGTTTTTTCATCTGTTTTGGATCCTTCCTTATTATATATGATTGATGGCATATCTCATTGGATCGTAGCCGGTGTGGTTTTTGTTATTGCCTATTATTTATTATCCGTTTCTACCTACAAAAGTTTAATAACTTTTTCTGGTGTTATTTTCTTTATTATTTTGTGTTTTTTCGGCGTAGATTTGATTTCTGGAAAAGCTCCTGAGCAAATTTCTGAGATTTATCATTCAACAGAGAACAATTTCGCGCCGCAAAAGAAAAAGATGATCTTTCTTTTTATGCCTCATGCCGCTCCGTATTCTGTTATCAGTGCAGAGAGTAGAAATAAGATGGATAAAAGAGAGTTGTTACAACAGGTAGAACTCGGCTTTTTAGTTAAAAATGGCTTTAAGGTATATTCGAATGCTTATGTTACTGGAGAGAGCGATGAAACGAATATGGTCGAAATGCTTAATGTATTAGATAATAAAGTTTATAAAGAGCATATTTTACGAGATGTCGCTTTGACTAGTTTATGGAAATTTAAATCAGCACAGCGTCCGAACATTTTTCTAAAAGATAATCAGCTATATGATATTTTTCAAAAAGCTCAATATAAAGTTAATACCACCCAAACTCAACAAATTGAGTTGTGTAAGAAAAACGGGCAGTATGTTTCAGATAGATGTTTGAGTCGGATTAGTTTGCCAATGGATATTACAACAAGAGGTTTTCCGGTTGAAGATCGTACAACTATTTTGATGTATCAATGGTTAAATAGTTTTGAGTTAATTTCCAATCAATATGTCGTTAGTGCTTTACAATCCGTGCTTAATAAAACGGAAATGAAACGGTTGGCTTATCCATATGAGCGATTGTATGTTGTAAATTCGTTTCAGGTATTGCAAAAGTTATTAGATACGATAGCGGAAGATCGTGACGCAGGTGTTTATTTTGTGTATTTAAATTTTCCAGATGATTTGTTGGTTTATGATGAATGGTGTAAACTTAAACCATATGTACGTTGGAATACTTTGAATCCGAGATTTAAAACCTCAATGATGTATGCAAATTCGACAGACTATAATGAACAAATGTTGTGTCTTTGGGGGCAGATGAGTGATTTTATGCAGAATTTAGTTTCTTCCGGACAGGCGGATAATTTGACTTTAGTTCTGCATGGGGTCAGTGGTATTGAAAGGATGCAAAATACAGCAAAATCTTTTGTTGATCAATTTAAGAATCAAAATTTAGTCTTTATGGCTATACGAGATCCGGAAGCACAATTTAGTGTTAATCGTCGGGTATGCCACAGTCGAGATTTGTTGCGCCAACATTTGTTCGGACAATTGTGTCAAGAATATAATACTATGCAATATTCTCAAACAGCAAAAGAAACATTATTGGCCGAGCTAAAAGACAGTGGTATTAAGAAATATATGATTCCTAGAGCGTTGTCCGGATATGAAAAATGGTTGGAAAATTGGCAGATGAATCGCCAGCCTCCTTTCTTAAAAGCCAGTTTTACAACAAAGAAAACACAGGCAAAAGAAGATAATAAAGTTCTGCAGATGGATACTGCTACACAAATTTTGTCAGAGGGTTTGGGGAAAGTGACTGAGAATAGCATATCTTATCAAGAAAATACCAATGTATCTCCCCAAGAAGTAAAAGAAGAAAGTGTTGAAGATGTAGATGATTCTGCTTATTCTCTTGTTAAAGATGACATTGTTCCTTTGATTCATTCAGAATCAGAGACTATACCTTCTCAACCTGTCGATATTGAGAAAAAAATGTTACCGAAGGCTGAAGATGTTGTTCCTGTATCCGTGCCTGAAGTGAAATCTGAGCTTCAAAAGGAGGTTTCTTCTAAAGAAATATCTAAAGTTGGTGTAAAAGAGACACCTAAACCCAATGTCGTACAACCGGAAGTTAAAAAAGTTACATCTCCTAAAAAAGAGGTTAAGGAGGCTAAGCCTGTTGAAAAAAAAACACAGGTTATTACAACGCCGGCAACCAAAATTATTGTTAAGCATAAATCTACAAAGCCTCACAGAGCATTAAAAGTAACGGTCAGCCCTGCTTATGAATATGCGGATACAGCTGAGGCAGCTCCCAATTTAAATAAAGCATTGTTAGAAAATGCATCATCTTCAGTTCAAGAAAAAAAATCTTCAGATAATCAGCCGGTGCTACATGCGGAAAAGCATTCTGTATCCGGAGATTTTTTGTTAGAACCGGCGGAAAATAATTGGGAGTTTGATCCGGCTAAAGCCTTGAACGTCAGTGGAGATGAAGCGTCTCAACCGACTATTGTTGTTAAAGAACAATAAATATGGTAGCCAATTCAACTGTACATAAATTTTTAAAAAATAAACGTGCCTCTTGGTCTTTGGTCGTTTTGGCGGTTATTTTTGTTTTCAGTTTATGTGCGGAATTGATAGCTAATGACAAACCTTTTATTGCTCAGTACAAGGGAAAACTTTATTTTCCGATATTGTTTGAGTATACAGATAGGGATTTTGGCGGAGATTTTCCTACCCCTGCTGATTATAAAGATCCGTTGATTATTAAAAATATTAAACAAAACGGGTGGGCAATTTATCCGATTATTCCGTTCTCTTTTAATACGGTAGATTATAATCTTAATGTTCCAACGCCGAGTTCTCCCTCAAAAACACATTGGTTAGGGACTGATGATGAAGGGAGGGATGTTTTAGCTCGGATTCTGTACGGGATAAGATTATCTATTGTTTTTGCGTTTTTATTGACATTGTTATCTTCTGTTTTAGGGATTATTGCGGGGGCTTTACAGGGCTATTTCGGAGGACGACTGGATATTTTGTTGCAACGTTTTTTAGAAATTTGGGATTCTATGCCGCAATTATTTGTTTTAATTATTTTTGCCAGTATTTTTGAACCTACATTTTTAACTTTGTTATTTATTATGTTATTGTTTTCTTGGACAGGTTTGGTCGGGGTTGTTCGTGCAGAATTTTTAAGAGCCAGAAACTTTGAATTTGTAAAAGCAGCTAAAGCTCTGGGTGTCAGTAATATGAGAATAATGTATCGTCATATTTTACCGAATGCTTTAGTAGCGACCGTAACATTTGTCCCTTTTTTATTATCGGAAGCCGTCGTTGCTCTTACGGCACTTGATTTTTTGGGCCTTGGTTTGCCACAGGATTATCCTTCTTTAGGGGATTTAGTCAGACAAGGAAAAGATAATTTACAAGCTCCATGGTTGGGATTAAGTATTTTTGTGACATTATCTGTTTTGTTGACTCTTCTTATTTTCATAGGGGAAGGGTTAAGAGATGCTTTAGATACGAGGAAAAACCAATGACGTTGCTTTCTGTTCAAAATCTGAGCGTTTCTTTTAGGGGGACAAATGATAAAGTTATTCCGGCTGTTAGAAATGTGTCATTTAATTTAGATAAGGGTGAAATCTTAGGTATTGTTGGCGAATCAGGTTCAGGAAAATCCGTAACGGCGTTATCTATTCTTAATCTTTTACCTTATCCTAAAGCTGTAGTGCCTTCAAAGTCAAAAATTTTTTATGCAGGCGGAAATTTACTCTCTTGTTCTGAGAATATTTTACGAGACATCAGAGGAAGAGAAATTTCTTATATTTTTCAAGAACCTATGTCCTCTTTAAATCCGTTACATACAATTGGTAAGCAGCTTATTGAAAGTATAAGAATTCATAATGAAATTAGTATCAAAAAAGCCTACACAAAAGCAATTGACCTACTTAAGCAAGTTGAAATAGCAAATCCTAAAGCCAGAATGAAATCTTATCCTCATGAGCTATCTGGCGGACAAAGGCAACGGGTAATGATTGCCATGGCAATATGTAACCGTCCTAAAATATTAATTGCAGATGAACCGACAACAGCACTTGATGTGACTATTCAAGCGCAAATTGTCGATTTACTTGTTCGCTTGACTCGTCAAATGGGTATGGCAATGATTTTCATAACGCATAATTTACGTTTAATCCAAAAAATTGCTGATAATATTTGTGTTATGAAAAATGGTCAAATTGTAGAGCAGGGGTCTACAGATGAAATTTTTAACCATCCGCAGTCTCGCTATACCAAACAATTGTTAGATAGTTTAAATGGACAGAGCAAGGCATTTCGCTATGCCGGTGATTGTTTGCTTTCAGCAACTAATTTAAGAGTTTGTTATCCCTTGCAAAAAAATATATGGGGAAGGGTGGTTAAAAGCCTGAATGCACTCAATAATGTTGATATTGATTTGTATCAGGGAGAAACCTTAGGAATTGTTGGAGAATCAGGCTCGGGTAAAACAACATTGGGTATGTGCTTGGCTGATTTATGTCCTTATCAGGGTGTGGTTACATTGAGAGGGAAAGATATTAAATCAATTCGTCCTTTAGATTTTCGGAAAACCGTTCAAATTGTTTTTCAGGATCCTTATAATTCGTTAAATCCGCGTATGACAATTGAACAAATTATAGGAGAAGGTTTGAAGGTTTTTGAGCCGCATTTGGATAAAGATATACATCATAAAAAAGTCATCGATATATTATCTGATGTGGGGCTCAAAGAGACGGATGGTGTTAAATATCCTCATGAGTTTTCAGGTGGACAAAGGCAAAGAATTGCTATTGCACGCGCCTTGGCTGTTAAACCTGAAATATTGATTTTAGATGAGCCGACATCAGCATTAGATGTTACCGTACAAAAACAAATTCTTGAATTATTACAGAGGTTGCAACAAGAAAAAAATTTAAGTTATATTTTTATTTCACATGATATGCACGCGATTCAAATGATGTCCGACAGAATTGCTGTTATGAAAAACGGAAAAATTGTTGAAGAAAATTCAGCGGTAAAAATTTTGAATTGTCCACTTAACGATTATACAAGAAAATTGGTTGCAGCAAGCATGCTTTAAGCAATAATTAAGGTTGTGGTGATATATATAATATGCGACATTTATTTTATTGTATATATTTATGATAATTCATATAGTTATAGCTAAAATACATATAATATTATACATAATATACATTATGCGACAAATTTATGTGGGGGAAATAGAGGGCATTTTTTATATCAAGTTTTGGCGCACTCTTCTCTTTTAGTTGTATCAGATTTATAAAAAAATAGCCAAGATGAGAAGTGAAGAATATCCTTTCTCATAAGACGTATTTGTTGAACAACACAAAAAAAGCCTCATCTTTGCAGATGAGACCTAAAACAGCTATTTGTTCATGATAGCATTGTGTTGCATAACGGCTCTAACCCGACTATCTTGCTGAAATGCAAAGAAACGCAATTGCAAAATGCGAATGTCTTGAGCTGTTAATTCTTGATACCCCTCTTCTCGAGATTGAACCTGCTTAAGAGTTGCATCTACGACTGGTGAAAAATCTTGCACCATACGAAGAAACTCTTCCCGATGCTTTTGTTGCGCATTTTGGCGCGCCTGTTCTACATTCATTTGAAGCATAGTAGTTATTTTTTAGGATTAATAAATAAAGACAATAATAATTTTATGCGATTCTTTTAACATAGACTTTTATTGCTTGTCAAGTTGTAATTCTGCACAAAAAAAGAGCGTTATTTATGCAAATAACGCTCTTGTATGGCTTTATAAATCATATTGCATTCTTAAATTTACTTCATAACCATCTGCATCTTCTATATATTTATTTAATTCTCCGATTAAATTCATCTGCTCTTTCTGATATTTCACGGAGGTTTTGAAAACAGAACGTGCTCTTGAGTGTGCTGTACGATTAAAGCGATATTTACCGCTCATTCCGGCTAATGAACCATGTAATTGTCGATATGGGTTTAACAATTCCAGATATGTGCTTCCCCCTGCTCTAAAACTTAAACTGCTATGATTATCAAAAGTATACATTTTTTTCAAATATAAGCCAATACCAACTTCTGCTGAAAATTCATTATGGCCTTTGATTTTCAACATATTATCATGAATATCATCTATATACAATCCGGCTATATTAAGCTCAGCTGTTGGTTCTAAAATGAATTTTTCGAGGGCAATATCTCTTCTTAATTCGTTGGTTATACCATAATAAACTTCTTTAGTGTTGCCACGATAGCTTGCATCGTCTGTATGACGATGGTAATTTCCCCACAATATGCCCAAATGCGGTGTGCTCATAAACTGATATAAAGCATCATGGTAAATAAATGGTGCAAATGCTTGTAATAAATTGTTTTTTCTTTTATTATTGCTGTCATATTTGCTATCGGATTTAACATAATTTAAGCCTAAACCAAGCCGTAAATCTGCCGTGTATTTTTTATCAAAGACACCATAGACAGATTGGATTCTATCGTCAAACCCATATTGATCGGCCGTTTTGTCTTGTCGGCGATAATGCGTATCAAAACCAATCATTGTGCGTATATCATCTGTATTGGTATTAGCTAAAATCCGCTCTGATATATCACTGTTAATGAGCCGTATGGTATCAACATCTTGTTTAGCAAAATTCGGAAACAGTTTTAAGCCTAAGTTTTCATCAATTTTCTGACTTAACATATCAGTGTTTTCTGTCGTTTTGAGTTTATCAAATAAAGCGAGGTTGTTTTTTTGCTGATAATTCATTTCCAAATACTGAGCGGCTGAACTGTTTTTCGTAAATTCATAAAAACTCCGACGCTGTAACTGAATAGAACTGCGTAGTGGAGCTGTCGGACTTCTTAATAAACTGGCGGTAAACATCGGAGATAAGGATATAATTTCTAGATTGTCGGTATCCCCTTCAAAACTATCATCATCCGTAACGTATGTATCTTCAAAACTATCGGTTACCAAATCATAATTGGTATAAACCGTTCCGGATATAGAGGGGGCTGAAATACGGCTACCTAAAGATAATAACGTTTTACCATTGATCTTATTAAAGTTCAAACTGCGATTACTGGTTACTACTCCAGAGTTAATGTAGGTACCGCCATTGGCTAGGCATATAAATGCGTTACAATCATCCGTTTCATCATAAGCGGTATCACCATATTTTTGATAAATATCGGTTAAATTAGGCTTTTTGATAACAATTGTACCGGCATTTGTGACAACTGCTCCTTTGTTTTGAGCATACATTGCAATATTATTTGTGCCATTCATTTCAATTGTGCCACGATTAATTGCTTTGACTTTAACCTCATCATCGCCAACTTCTTCTCCGTCATCCGCAATATATTCGGCAAGCATGCCGATAGCATTGTTGGAATTTATGATAATTTTATTATTATTAACCGCCTCTCCCTCGTTAATTTTTATCCCAATAACAGGTTTGTTTGAAGAATTTGATTCTTCTTCATCAAAATAACTGTTGGTAATCGTCAAAGTACCGTTATTGGTAATTGTGCCTTTAGCAATTTCTATTCCGGTAATCGAATTATTATATCCGCTTTCATAATTATTGATTGTAATTTCTCCATTATTTGTAATAGTGGATTCACTGTTTTCTGTTATTGAAGAAATAGCGGCTATTTTTCCTGTATAACTTTTGTTATCAATCAAAATTGATCCACTGTTATCAACGGTTAATTTGGCTGCATTATCATTATCTCCTTCGGTCAGAATGGCAATTCCTCCATTTTGGAGTTGAACGGTACCGGCATTATTTACGTTGAGGTTAGCACTATAAATTTGCTCTGTATCTTCATCTATTTGAATGGTTTTATTTATGGCGGAGATCCCTACACTATTTTGAGTTGACATAACAGCATCGGCCGTGTTGGTAACATTACTTTCAGCCGTATCAATAATTTCGCCGAATTGCGTCGTGATTGTGCCGCTATTGGTAATATCGCCTTTTACATGGGTGATACCTTTTCCTGTTGTTTTAATGGTTCCGCTGTTTGAGGTTGTCCCTTCCTTGTTACTTACTCCTGTTCCGCTCTCGATGGTTCCCGTGTTTGTTAATTCACTTCCGGTCGTATCACTAAACATTCCCAGACCATATGACGAAATCGTTCCTGTGTTTAAAGCCTTATTTGTCGTGTTTAAGCCGGTACTGTTACTATTGATGATGTTGTTATTGATAACATTATTACCAACCATGCCACCACCGGATGAGATAATCTTACCCTTATTGGTACTTGTTCCATTTCCTCCCATAGCGTAACCGGTGCTGTAATTTAAGGTAATTACACCTTCTGCCTCATTAGTTTGGGTGCCTTCTGTCATATACATACCATATCCGGAACCGACGATATTTATCTCTCCTGTATTTGTAGATGTTCCGGTATTGTCAATTTTCATACCATACGCATCATTAGAGTTGGTGTTGATAATGGAAATCTTTCCCTTATTTTGCAAGGTACCATTATGTGTCTTAAGACCAACACCGCTGCTTTCAATTTCAATTTCGCCATTATTGGTAATTGTACCGTCTTTACTATACATACCATTGGCGGTATATTCTGTATTTGTAATTTTGATTTTATTATTATTCGTTATATCTGCGGTTTCGGCAACCCAGATGCCGTTCATACTTCCGGCCAAATAATCAGTTCCCTGACCGACAAGAGTAATTGTTCCGTCATTAACCACCCCGTCAGAACTACCATAAACAAAGATACCGCTGTCATCACGACCGTTCATATTTATTTCACCGGTATTTGTCACTTTTCCTTTTCCGCTGGTAAAAATTCCCGAACTTTGATTGGCGGTTACGTTAATTTTCCCCTGATTATAAATATCTCCGCTGCTATCATTATCGGCATTTACGAAACAGGCGGTATTTGCCGGATTATAACTGTTAACGACACAAGCCATTAAACCGGCGGCATAATAATTATCAGACTCTACCGTAATTACACCGGCATTGAAAATATACCCGTTTTTAGCATAAATCCCACCCCAATGCTCAGTATTTAGGCTATCTGTGCCACTATAAACATTAATATTACCGGTATTAATAATATCCTTATTTTCTGAAGCATAGATTGCCCATAAAGAGCTTTGTTCACTCTCCGATTGTTCTGAAACTGTTCGAGTTATATTATTTTTGTTACGCACGGGCGTACCGCCAACACCGTGGAGTTGAGAAAAGTCAAAATCAATATCTTGACCACCTCCACCTCCTCCGCCGCTTCCACTACCGGATGAAGCGATATAAGGAATTTTATGTTTACCACCACCTCCTCCTCCGGCAAGAGCTATTCCACCGCCGATTAAAGCTAATCCTCCGATTGTCCATGTTATGGGAGATGATAACCATGATTTTGATTGATAAACATTGCGGTATGGTTGAGCATTGTGAGAATATAGTGAACCTTTAGCGTAACGAGCTGAAGCTGAGTAATCTCCTGCTTGGTATTGATGTATTGAGGATACAAAATAACTGTATTGTGATCTAGGAATTCTTAAAATACATGAATGATTAGGATTAGCCCCAAAATGTAAAAAAACACGATATGCTGTTACATCATTACGGCGAATGGCTTGGCATAACCCGGTATTTCCGTTATAGTCTGTGCTATCGATATCCATGCCGCGGGCAATTGCTCGAGAAATAATATCAACTTTTCGATTTGAAGCAGCATTATAGAGAGCATTAAAATTAGAAACAGGAATTGCTGCTTGGCTTGAAGACATAAAAAGACTGGTCGCATATAATGCTATGCAACTTTTGCCGAAAAATATCTTCTTTTTTCCTATATACATCTTGTATCCTAATATACCATTCTAAGAATATCAGAAAAGCCTACATTTACAATTTCTATTAAGAGTTTTACACTTATTTTTGGGAGTCAAAAATATTGTTTAGAATCTAAAAAAAATATTGACTGAAGCAAAAAGATAATATACATATATCGGCGTACCATGAGTTGGAGTGTTGGCAGAGTGGTAATGCAGCGGATTGCTAATCCGTCATCGTGAATAGCGATGCACAGGTTCGAGTCCTGTACACTCCGCCAGTTACTAAAAGAGCTCCTTAAAGGAGCTCTTTTAGTAACTGAATTGTGGATATTAAATAATGGTTTCTTTAGCGCATAAACTCTTAAAATGGTATGATGAACACGGACGGGATTTGCCGTGGCGGCTTAAAGGCGGAGCGCACCCTGACCCTTATGTGATTCTGGTTTCTGAATTTATGTTGCAGCAAACAACTGTTAAAACCGTCATTCCTTATTTTGAGCGATTTATGGAGCGTTTTCCGACTATTGAGAGTTTGGCTCAAGCAACACAGGAAGATGTTTATCAATATTGGCAAGGCTTAGGCTATTACACACGAGCAAAGTCTCTGCATCAGACAGCTCAAATGATTGTTTCTGCCGGGAAATTTCCGCAAACGCGTGATGAAGTCTTAAAATTAAAAGGTATCGGGGCTTATACGGCATCGAGCTTTTTGGCTTTGGCCTTTAATAAGCCGGAGACAGTGATTGATGGTAATGTGATGCGAATTATTTGTCGGCTCTATGCCCTCACCTCTCCTTTAGATGAAATTCAAGAGTTAATCAGAGAAAAAGCCCAAAAGCTAACAGACACGAAGTGTCCGGCGGACTATGCCTCGGCGATTATGGATTTGGGGGCGACAATTTGTACCCCGAAAAATCCGCAATGTCTGCTCTGCCCTTGGCATGATGACTGCTTGTCTTGCGGGCGGGAAGATGTGGAGAATATACCTCAGCGCAAAAAACTCCCTAAAAAAGAAAAAGTCGGCTTTGTCTACCTAATCAAAAACACAAAAGGCGAAATTTATCTTCGTTTAAGGACAGAAAAAGGCTTGCTCTCCGGTCTTTATGAATTTCCGTGGAGTGAAGAAAAGTTATTTAATAAGGCAAAAAACACCCAAAAACAAGTTGTGCATGTGTTTACACACTTCAAATTAACATTAAATATTATGGTTTTACAAACAGATAATGTTAATTGTGATGGCTTTTTTGTGCCGATTGATAAACTTTCCGCTTATCCGATGTCTACTCTGATGAAAAAAGTAATACGAGCCGGATTAATCACTATCAAATAACCTAACCTCAACCCGACAACGAAAATACTTAAATAAACGATTGCATTGCCGCCAACTGATAGACTTGTCATTTTCTATGCATCTTAGCGCATAATGGGTTAGCTTTGGATTTTGTAATAATTTCTCTAACGTAATCCCTCGCCTCTCACGCAATTTCACAAACTCTTGCGCTAATTGTTTTCTGATTTCCTGATTACATGACATTTCATAACTTCCTTTCATAAAAAAAATCGCCTTGATGGGAGGCGACCGGAAGCTGAAAACTATACATAGAGATAGTGCGACATATTGGTTATTTTGCCACCTTCCGGTCATAACCGGAAAGCGTGCAAACTTTCGTTTTGCACAAACGTCTATGTAGAGGTTTTCAGACCTCACAACAGTCATCAACTAATGCGGTATAAGAGTATGAAATTATTGTTTGCTTGTCAAGAACGAAAACAATAATCTACCTTTCCTAACCGCTCCCCAGATAAGGGAGTAACAATTTGTAAGGAGGATTTATTAGTATAATAAAAACAATTATTTATCCAGCTTTTCTTTAAGTAATTTATTAACAATCGCGGGGTTTGCCTTGCCTTGAGATTGTTTAATTACCTGACCGACGAACCAGCCCAGCAAATTGGTTTTGCCACCTTTATAGGCTGCCAAATTATCCGGATTACTTGCAATCACATTATCAATAATTGCCTCGATTGCGCCGGTGTCGGTAACTTGTTTTAAGCCTTTTTCCTCAACAATTTGCTCAGGATCTTTGCCGGTATCAGCCATAATCACAAACACATCTTTGGCAATTTTGCCGGAAATGACTTCCTTGCTAATCAAGTCGACAAGTTTACCTAAATGTTCGGCGCTAATCGGAGAGTCTTTGAGTTCTAAATGCTTTTCTTTGAGCATGGCAAAGAAGTCGCCCATCAACCAGTTAGCCACTTTTTTAGCATCTCTGCCTTGAGCGGCAATTTCAAAAAAGTCAGCTACTTCTTTGTTTTCACAAATAACTTTTGCATCATACGGGGTTAGTCCGAGTTGCTCGACATAACGTGCTTTTTTAGCATCAGGTAATTCGCACATTTCTTTTTTGACACTGTCAATGTACTCATCAGTCAAAACTAATGGCAACAAATCCGGTTCCGGAAAATAACGATAATCATGCGCAAACTCTTTTTTACGCATAACTTTGGTTTGTCCCGTGACCGGATCAAACTGGCGTGTCTCTTGGGCAATCTGCCCACCGGATTCATAAACTTCAACGTGTCTTTTAGCTTCGTTTTCAATGGCTTGCATAACGAACTTCACAGAGTTGACATTTTTCATCTCACAACGGGTGCGAAGTTCATTTGAGCCATAAGGACGAACGGAGACATTGACATCACAACGCATTGAGCCTTCATCCATATTACCGTCACAAGTGCCTAAATAACGGACAATTGAACGCAATTTTTTCAAAAATTCTCCGGCTTCCTCCGGTGAACGGAAATCCGGTTTGGTGACAATTTCCATTAAACCGACCCCTGCTCTGTTCAAATCAATAAACGAGCGTTTCGGATCCAGGTCATGGATTGATTTACCGGCATCTTGTTCGATATGGATTCTTTCTATGCCGATTTCCTTGGTCGTGCCATCGCTTAAATCAACCGTTACCTTACCTTCGCCAACCAACGGATATTGGAATTGAGTGATTTGGTAGCCTTGCGGCAGGTCGGCATAAAAGTAATTTTTGCGGGAAAAAGCTGAATATTTGTTAATTTTAGCATTTAGCCCCAATCCGGTTTTAACAGCTTGGTGAACGCATTGTTTATTCAAAGTCGGCAACATGCCCGGCATTCCGGCATCAACAAAAGAAACATGTTCATTCGGATCTGCCCCGAAAACGGTTGAAGCCCCGCTGTACATCTTAGAATTAGAGATAATTTGGCAGTGAATTTCAAGACCGCAAATAACTTCCCATTTTCCTTTTTCGGTTGTGATAATATATTCTGACATTTTCTTATTTCCTCTTAAATGCGGCATCTTGTTCCAATGTTTCTGCAACTTGGAATATTCTAGCTTCATCAAAAGCCTGTCCAATTAACTGTAATCCCAAAGGTAAGCCATGTGCCGACAAACCCATAGGAATATTCATCCCCGGTAAACCGGCAAGGTTAACCGAAACCGTAAATACATCATTCAAATACATATTAATCGGGTTATCCTGCATTGATTTATCACCAATCGGGAAAGCCGGTGTCGGTGAGGTCGGGGTTAAAATCATATCGCATTTTTTAAAGGCTTCGATAAAGTCATTTCTGATGAGGCGACGGACTTTTTGCGCTTTGAGATAATATGCATCATAGTATCCGGCTGACAAGACATACGTTCCGATCATAATACGGCGTTTAACTTCTTTACCAAATCCGGCTGAACGGGTATTGATATACATTTCATCCAAGCCGTTTCCTTCAACACGCAAACCATAACGAACCCCGTCATAACGCGCCAAGTTAGAAGAGGCCTCAGCCGGTGCAATAATGTAATATGCGGCTAAAGCATATTTAGTATGCGGTAGAGAAATGTTGACAATCTCTGCACCACGGGCTTTCAGCATTGCAATACCATTATCCCAAAGCTTTGAAATCTCATTATTTAAGCCGTCCGGACGATATTCTTGCGGAATACCGATTTTTAAGCCTTTAATATCTTGACCGATAAATTGTGTAAAGTCCGGAACAGATATATTTGCAGAAGTCGAATCTTTGTCATCATGCCCAGCCATCACATTGAGTAACAAAGCGCAGTCTTTAACGCTTTTGGCAATCGGACCGGCTTGGTCTAAAGAAGAGGCAAAAGCAATAATACCATAGCGAGAGCAACGCCCGTAAGTCGGTTTAATTCCGGTAACCCCGCATAAGGCTGACGGTTGGCGAATGGATCCGCCGGTATCCGTTCCGGTTGCTGCGGCGCACATATTGGCAGAGACAGCCGCTGCCGAACCGCCGGAAGACCCGCCGGCAACCAAATCGGCATCTGAATTATCTGCCTTATAAGGGTTAATTGCCGGACCGAAGAAACTCGTTTCATTACTACCGCCCATAGCAAATTCATCCATATTGAGTTTGCCTAAAATGCTGATACCGGCATTGAGCAAGTTTTGGGTAACGGTCGATTCATATTGCGGGATAAAATTATCTAAAATATGAGAACAAGCCGTTGTTCTGATCCCTTTCGTACAGAACAAATCTTTAATTCCCATCGGAATACCGTCTAAGGCTTTATTAGTGCCATTGGCATAGCGCGCATCTGATTCCTCGGCTTGTCGGAGTGCAATTTCAGGTGTCTCTAAAACATAGGCATTCAGGTGGCGATTATCTTCCATAGCTTTAATATAGCTTTGAGCAACTTCCGTCGCGGAAAATTGCTTATTTTTCAATCCCTCAAGGGTGTCTGTTAATGTTAGTTTATGCAAATCCGTCATTTTACCCTCCTCTATTCAATAACCTTTGGAACGGTAAAATAACCGTAAGCAGCTTGCGGCGCGTTCGCCAAGACTTCCTTCGAGTGATTGCCGGTGGTTACGATATCATCACGGCAGGTGATATTGTTTTCATTAACCGAGACAAGAGGCTCTATGCCGTCGGTCTCAACTTCATTTAATTGTTCAATCCATTGTAAAATCTTATTAAATTCGGCTTCGGTTGCCGCGATCTTGTCATCTTCTACCTTCAGTCGGGAGAGAAATGCAATCCTCCTAACCGTCTCTGTATCAATTGCCATCAGCTTATTCCTTTATTGTTATAATATTGCTGACGAATGTAGCATACTTAGAGCTTAAATAGCAAGAGGATTTTATGGTAACGCACCAATTATTCACATTTCTGCAGAAACTTGGCAATTGTCTCCTTCAAACTCAAAATCCGTAACACTACCATCCGTAACTGTGAATGTTGTCCTACAAAACTCTTCGCCGTTCGGAGAGATTTGAAAATATGTCAAAAGTTGTTGATTCGCTGTTAAATAATTGATGGTTGCCGGATTTCCCCAAGCATTAGTCAGGCTTTGTTGGTTAGCACCAATCCAAACCTGTAAACTTTCGCTGTAATCAGGGGAACTGGCGCAAGATGAAAGTAATAAAGCTATAAAACCTAAAACAGATTTTTTCATGATGTTTCTCCTTTTTCTGGAGAGATGTATATTCTTTCATTTATTTTTCAATATGTTTTTAACCTATTTTCCAACTGTTGCCATTTAGATTTTGAAATTTGCACAGAGATTTTGATTTTATCTTCTATCGGTGTTTGAGTAATAATTCTGGCATTGCTGTGCAACCAGGCTAAAATATCGCCTGAGGCAGCGGAAATGGTGATGTTTTTTTGCAGATTTCCAGCCGATAATTTTTCATCTATTAGCTGCAAAAATTGTTCTCTGCCCTCGCCTGTTACCGCCGAAGTCAGGACTTT
Organism: Alphaproteobacteria bacterium; assembly: GCA_017477185.1. Classification (GTDB taxonomy): domain Bacteria; phylum Pseudomonadota; class Alphaproteobacteria; order RF32; family CAG-239; genus Scatocola. The sequence continues at coordinate 27,937 of JAFUXF010000031.1, forward strand.
GTTTTTGCGTTGTAATAAGTGGTTACGGATACGTTGTTTACTACCCTCATCCAATAAATCCGCTTTATTCAAAAGCTCAATATAATTGTCTTTTTCGCGAATATCTTTCAGCCCCAAGTTTGCCAAGACATCTAACACATCTTTTTTTTGCTCTTGGGTGTCGGCATTAGCAATATCGCGGACATGGACGATTATATCAGCCTCTAATACCTCCTCTAAAGTTGCTCGAAACGCCATAATCAATTCATGCGGCAAGTCTGAAATAAAGCCAACCGTATCTGATAAAATAACCTCCCTGCCCGATGGTAGTTTGACACGGCGCATGGTTGGATCAAGTGTCGCAAATAATAAATCTTTTGCAAAAACATTGGCTTGCGTTAACGCGTTAAACCAACTTGACTTGCCGGCATTGGTATAACCGACAAGTGCTATGACCGGATATGGAATCTTTTGACGAGCATGTCGTTGCAAGGTTCTGGTCTTTTTGACTTTTTCCAGTTCTTTTTTGATTTTGGTGATTTTATCATCAATAATACGGCGGTCTAACTCTATTTGTGTTTCCCCCGGTCCGCCTAAAAAACCGGCACCGCCTCGTTGACGCTCTAAGTGTGTCCAACTTCGAACCAACCGAGAGCGTTGATAGCTCAAATGTGCCAGTTCGACTTGTAATGTCCCTTCTTTGGTGTTGGCACGCTCGCCAAAAATCTCCAAAATCAAAGCAGTCCTATCTATTACCTTAATTTTTAGAGCGTTTTCTAAATTGCGTTGCTGAATAGGACTCAATGTGCCATCGATAATCAATAAATCCAGTTTATTATCTGCAATAACCGGTTTAAGACGTTCAATAACACCGCCTCCTAAAAAAGAAGACGGCTTAACAGCCTTTAAATTGATAATTTCTTTATACAATACATCTAAGTTAATTGCCAGTGCCAAACCGCACGCCTCTTCTAAACGTGCTTGTGGAGATAATCGGATTTCTGATTTACTAAAATTCGGAAAAATAACACCGGCTTTTGCTTTAACCGGCACATCTATTTGAAACTCAGTCAACTTTAATATCTACAGGTTGGCTCGGCATAACCGTTGATACCGAATGTTTATAAATCAATTGAGTAAAGCCGTCACGACGTAATAAAATAGTACTATCATCAAACCAAGTGATGATTCCTTGTAATTTAACTCCATTTACTAAAAAGACGGTTACGGAAATTTCTTTATCTTTTAATTCCTGCAAAAAGGTTGTTTGTACATTTTGAGACATTATTTTATCCTTTTCTTGTTTATTATTTTTTCAATATATAAGCATAATTATAGATTATTAAAATAACTTTAAGCAAATAATTTTTCTGCTTTTTTGATGCCGCCGCCACTTACATAGATAATTAAAACATCATCTGTTTGCAAAATCGTATCGTCATGAGGAAAAATCAATTTACCTTGTCTGCTAATTAAACCGATACGGCAACTTGGCGGCCAATTGATGTCTTTTATTTTCTGATCGGCATTAGGATTTTCCTGACCAATCACAACCTCCCAAATTTCTCCTAAACCTCTTCCTAAAGAATAGGCGTCACGGATTCTGGCTTTACGCAAATCTTTTAACATACTTGAGATAATTACTGCCGAACCATCAACAGTCAAATTGTCATGCAAATTATTCTCAAAGCTATCATTAAATGAAGCATTAGCTAAGGATATGCACAACGGAACATGGTGTTGTTTGGCTAGTAAAGTAACTAATAAGTTATCTTTATCATGCGGTAATACTGCAATGGCTGCATCACAGCTGTCTAATCCGGCCTCTTCTAAAATAACATTACTCATTAAATCACCATTTATAACTGCTGTTGCCGCTAGTTGCTTTGCTAACCACTGAGCCGTTTCCGGATGCTCTTCAATAATTCGACTGCTGATAATTGCATCATCTTTTTGTAATTCAGATGCTAAGTAACGAGAAATATCATTACCTCCAAACATTAAAACCTTTTCTATTGTACTTTTTTCCATATTTAAACCATGGATAATTGTTTCTGCATTCTCTTGCGTACACAGAAAATAAATTAAATCTCCTTGCTGAAAAGTATAAACATTTGTCGGAATAAAAATTTTATTTTCCTTGACCACGCTCATTACGCGCATATCCGTTTGCGGAATATACTCTTCAAAACCTTTGACCGTTAATCCGATAACGTTACTATCAGTAGTACAGCGGAAGGCGAATAAGTAAACTTTTTTTTGTAATAGCGGCTTTACAAATGACATACCAGGAAATTTTAATAATGATAATATTTCTTCTGCAATCGCGTATGAAGGCGATATAACGATATCAATCGGAATATGTTTATCTTGAAACAGGCCTTCCCATAAAGGGTTCAAAAAATCTTGGCTGTCAACCCGTGCAATTTTTTTGGGAATATTGAACAAGGCGGCCCCTACTTCACAAGCGACCATATTGACTTCATCACTACCGGTCACAGCAACCAAGACATCAGTATGTTCAGCATCTGCTCGTTCTAGAATTTCCGGATGAGAAGCGTTTCCCAGTATGGGTTGAACATCAAATTCTTTAGCCAAAGCATTTAAATTGTTGGCATCATTGTCAATGACGACAATATCATTGTTACCCAAAACCAAGTAACTGACAATGCTTTTCCCTACATTCCCTGCACCACAGACAATAATTTTCATCACTCATCCTCCTGTATAGCACATTCATCAAAATAATTATTAATTGCTTGATAGGCCTGTTGATAATTACATATATGCATATATATTTCTCGAAATTTTTTTGCTTCTCTTAACCCCTTACAATACCAGCAAACATATTTTCTGGAAATTTGTAATGCCATACTTTCTCCATAATACTCAATTAAATATTGCAAATGTTTTAACAATACTTGTTTAATGATTGAAATTGTAGGGGGCGGACATTGCTCTCCTGTTTCCAAATAGTGATGCGTGTGGGCAATAAGCCACGGACTACCTAAAACACCTCGTGCAATCATAACCCCATCAACCCCAGTTTGAGTTAATCGTTCTTTAGCTTGTTGTGGTGTTGTGATATCTCCATTACCAATGACCGGAATTTTTACATTTGCTTTAACCTGCCTGATGATATTCCAATCTGCCTGACCAGAATAAAATTCGCTTCGTGTTCGCCCATGTACAGTGACATAAGCAGCTCCGCTGTCCTCACACATTTTGGCAAATTCAACAGCATTGATATGAGATTTATCCCACCCTGCCCGAAATTTGACACTTACATTTAATCTAGTGTTTTTAACGGCTGTTTCTATAATACGAGAAGCTAATTTCAGATCTTTCATTAAATAAGAACCGGATTGATTATTCACAATCTTTTTAACCGGACACCCCATATTAATATCAATCGAAAAAGCTCCTAAATCTTCTGCCATTTTGACCGCATCCGCAAATAAATCAGGATCTCCGCCAACTAATTGCACAATCACAGGATACGGCTCATCCCTCACATCAATTAAACGATATGTTTTAGGATTGCGCCACTGAATAGCATTAACCGCAGCCATCTCAGAAACAATATTTCCCTCACCAAATTCCGAGACTAAACGCCGCATTGGTTTATCGGTAATACCGGCCATCGGAGCTAAAAAAACACGACTGTTAAATTCTAATTTCTTCATACATCTATATCATAATTACGGTTGTTTTTATGCATAAAATCAATAACTACTTTATTTTTATTATCCAAATGAGCCAGATGTGTATAGGCCTCTGCCGCATACTCAGCCGACGTCGAATGAGCTTTTTCACTATTGACCATGGTTTGAATATTGAATTTATTTCCTCCGTCTAATTTATTGATATTGCTTCTTATTTCTTGCGATTGTGGCAAAGAAATATGATTTTCTTCAAATATTATTGATTGAGCTACCGATTGGCGTGCTTTTATGCGGCGTACATAATTTTGGATTTGTCCTGTTAAATCATGCAGTGTCACCAATGTTTTCATTTATCTTACCTTAATTTAGTTTATCTAACGCTTTGGCTATAACATAATAAACCTTACCAACATCAGATCCGGAAATCACCGAAAGCAATACGCCTGCTCTCTCATTACCTTTGGCTTTACTGATTAACATTTCAAAATCAGCAACATAGCGGTTGACTAAGCTACGGAAATCAGGGTTTTCTTCATATTCTTTGCGGATTGCCCCAATTTGATTTTTAGTCATTACTTTTGATAAATAGCGCACAAAGGCGGCACTATCCCCTTGATAATATTTTTTCCAAATTTCCTCTTCCGTGGTTGGATTAAAAATACGGTTAATATCAATCGCAACCGTTTCCATTCTTTCAAACAAGACAGCGGCATCTTTTAAGAAACTGTCCGTTTGAACTTCTTGGTACTTATTTTCTAATTTTCGGAAATTTTCGGTCGCTTTTAGAGCTGTTGTATCAATAATTGCCGATTGTTTTTCAAAAACTTTGGTAAATTGATCAGTCTGCTCTAACCACATTTTACCCTTTATGGTTAAATTATCAGACCCGTCTTTTAAGGCCGTCATTGCCTCATTGACCTTATTGATGGTATCATTAGTTGTGCCTAACAAAACTTCTGACTGTTTTAGAAAAACTTCACCTGAAGAACGAATATCATTGGAAATACGTTCAGCATTTGCTGCTATCTCGTTGATATTTGCTCTCATTTTTGTTCCGGCATTATCCATGTGTTTAACTGTTAATTGAGTTGAGTCTTCCAGTTGTAACCCTAATTCTTTCATTTGAGCACTAACGTTTTTGATTTGTTCGTATGCATTGCTGGCCCTTTTAGAAAGTTGATTAGAGGCTTCGCTCAGTACCGCATTGAACCCATTAACCAAATTTTTGGTATCTTCCGAAATTTTTATCATTTTATCATTTTGTTGAGAAATCATATCATTGACTTCTACAATACCACTGCTTGCCTCAGCCGTTACAGTGTTGAAGTTAGCAATATAACTTTGATAATTATTGACCATTCCATCCACTTTTTTATTAATGGTGGTTGCACTGGCAACTAAATCATCCGTCATGTTGCTCAACGAATTACCAACAACCGTTAAATCATTAACAGATTGCTTGGTCGTCTTTTTAATATCTTCACCGGCTTTAATGAGTCTGTCGCTTAAGGTGTTAATTTCAAATGCTAATTTTCCGCTGTCTTCTAATACATTAGAAGTGTTTTTTTGGAAACTTTGCTCAATTTCTTTCATTTTGATATTAATATCTGTTGCCGTTTCTGATAAATATTTATACTGCTGAGCTAAAGACGCCTCTCCTAATCTGGTTTGTGTGGAAATAACGTTCATAACATCATTGATATCATCTTTTTGTTTATTAAATTTCAAAGCAATATCTTCAGATTTTGCCTGAATATCAGAAATGGTATTATTCAAAATTTTTGCTTGTCCATCCATCATTTGCGCAACAGCCTTACTATCAGTTAATAATGCCTGTCGACTATCTTGGAGTTTATTACAAGATGTCATAATTTCATTACCTGCTGCAGCACTGCTTTCCGTAAGGGTTTCTAACTCTGTTTTCAAATCAGTCAAATATTTATTAACTTCTTCGCCAACTTTTTGCATTTTTTGGGACATAGTTGCAATCGATTGTTCAATTTCTTGATTTTGATGATTTAAAACTTCCGTAATATTTGCCACTTTATCCATGGTTTGGTTAGAGGTGGTTGTCAATAAATCAGCCTTATGAGAAAACTCACTCTCAAAGCCTGCCATCCGATTGAAAACACGTTCACTTCCTTGTTCCAACAGATTGATTTGTTTTTTCAAATTATTTGCAATTATATCTGTTTCTGATGCTAATTTATCACTCACAAAAACAAATTCCGATTGTTGATTTTTGAATAATAAATTGAGCGTTTCCGCTTTTTCATCCAGCGTTTGTACAACATCTGTTACATACTGAATTGTATTGGTGGCCGTATTATTCAGAATTGAAGATTGTTGGTTGAATAATTCTAGCAATTTATTATGGCGTTGTGTGTTATCATCAGTTGCCGTGATTATTGACTCGACCTGTTTATCTAAAAGCGAAGATATCTCTTGGGATTTTAGTGTAACATCTTGAACAAGATTGTTCAGCATATTGCGATTGCCTTCCATTTGAGCAGAGCAATCAGTCAATTTTGCAACGACCTGATCAGAAGCCTCTTCTAAACTTTTTGACTGGTGTTGCATTTGCTGCGTTAATTTATCAGCCTGTTCAATAATTAAATTCGATTTTTGCAAATTGTTATCCATTTCCTGCCCGACTTGTTTAACACTGGCAATAGTTTCATCACCAATGGTATTGGCAATTTGCAATAACTCTTCCATATTTCCCTTAAGTGCCGTTTTGCCGCTTTCTATTTTATTTAAGGTTGTTTCTAGTAATTTATGCTGTTGCTCAATTGCCGCAGAGTTTAGCCGAGCCTGATTTTCAATAGAAGCATAAATTTCCTGCAAATTTTGATTCTGACGATTTATTTGATTTTCAGTATCTTGCACCTTCGCAATTAAAGAATCTCCTGAAGTTTTTGCCGACACAATATTTTCTAACAATTGTTCACTCATTTGGCGAACCACTAATTGTGTATTCTGGGCTGTCGCAGATAAAGATGTGTTTTGTTCACGCAACTCTTCACATAAATTGCGTGTTTGTTCTGCAGCTTTGAATTGTAACTCTTGTAAATCATTTATTTTTTCATCAAATGAATCTGTTGCTTGACCTATTTCTTCTGTTGCCGATAGGGTCGTTTGTTTTAAATTTTGAATACGTTCATCTATATGTTCTTCTGTTTGGGAGATATTTTGTTTAATAGCCTCTGAAACAGTAGTCAAATTTTGTACTTGCAATTCAACGCTATCTGTTAAAGTTTGCGCTCTATTGACAATATTATCAATTTCTTTGCTTAAATTAACACGAAATTCACTGAATTTATCAGCTGCCAGTAAAGAAGTATCATCCAAGCTTTTAATATAATTTGAAATTTGCTGAACTTGTGTCGTAAAAGACTGCTCTACTGAAATTGCTTTATTAGCCAACTGCTGATAAAGTGCCTGATAATTATTTGTTATCTGCGAGGTAACCTCCTCTAAACGATTACTCTGCTCGGTTACAAATTCGTTAATTGTCATAAAATCATTATTGAGTTTCGTTGAACAATTGGAAACAAGCTCACTGTTAAGAGATACAATCTGGCTATTGTTGCTATATACATTATTTAATTCAGCAGAAACTTGTTGAATATCATCCAATTGTTTAACTAAAGAGGTTGTTACATCTCCCATTTCTGATTTTATGTTTGCTGCAGTTGTTGATAAGGTTTCCATCCGGTTTTCAATATCTGAGGTGGCTGTATTTATTTTATTATTAATATAGTCCAACCCTTCTGACATCAAACGAACACCTTCATTTAATTCTTTCATTGTGGTTCCGGAATAACCTTGTAGAATTTCGACCAATTTTGAAAAGTCGGTCACATGTTGTCCAAGTTCATTTTTAATTTTATTGGTTTCGTCGGTAGCTTGCTTTGTTGCCTGTTGTAATTCAACCACCTGCTCCCGAATAGCATCAGCCATAGCTTTAGTCGTTTGCGCCGCACCATCTTCAGGATAAACCAGTTGGTTCATATACGCACGAAGTAAATGCGCTTCTTTTTTGAAACTTGCGCCGCGATCAATATAGGCAATAACCATCCATATAACAGCTAAAGGTAAGGTAATTCCTGCCAGAAAGCCACCAAATTCATCCGGCATCATTAAAAACAGATTAGACCACCCGAAAAATTGTGTAATATAAATCAAAACAATTAGTACCCAGACAGCACTAATTCCCAGCAAAAGTTTATAAATATCGCCGGTTTTACGATTAATCCGCTCATTTTCAGCCTGTATAGATGCATTTTGTTCTGCCAGAAATTGCGGAATTTTAACTTCAGCAGATTTTTTTGGGGTATTATCAGGCATTCTGTTCCTCATTTATTCAAAGAATTACACACTAAACGCAGACACTTTACACTATATTTTTTTGATTTTAAAACATTAAAGCATTTCTCTACAGACTTATCCACACTTCTGTTTTATTTATATGAAAAAACAAAAAAAGCACCTTAACGGTGCTTTTTGAAGTGGCGCGCTCCGGGCTGGAGGAAAAAAATTGCTCTCAAACGAGCAATTTTTAACGACAGACGAAGTTTTCTTATGTGAGCGAGAAGCGACAGCGCAACGAAGCAAACTTAGAAAACGAGTGACTGAAGCGAATTGTTGAGCTGAAAAGCGAAACTTACGAGCAAGAATAATCGCCCACGCAATACAAAAAAAGCACCTTAACGGTGCTTTTTGAAGTGGCGCGCTCCGGGCTGGAGAAAAAAAATTGCTCTCAAACGAGCAATTTTTAACGACAGACGAAGTTTTCTTATGTGAGCGAGAAGCGACAGCGCAACGAAGCAAACTTAGAAAACGAGTGACCGAAGCGAATTGTTGAGCTGAA
>JAFUXF010000032.1 GCA_017477185.1 Alphaproteobacteria bacterium
AAACAAGTTGAGCATAAATAGGATATCTTTTTCATAATAGTCTCCTTTAATATAACTAACAGTAGAATCTATTATGATAATATCACATCTGAAAAATTTTTGCAATCACTTTTTAGCCTCAATCTTTTTTTTGGGCTAAAAAAGTGCCCTATCACTAAAGATAGGGCACTTTTTTACTTTTGCATAGATTTCAGAAAATCAATAATGTCCTGAGCTGTAGGAAGCTCTTCCGTGGTGTAGCCATAATATGACCTTGTTTCATTGTTCAGCAACCAATAGTTACCCACCATAAAACCGCCAAATCGTTGCGCCAATGCTTCACGCCAAAAACCGGCACCATAAACACAATAGACTAAAGCATTCTCAACCAACGGCAACTCATACAATAAGAGCAAATCGCTCCTCTCAAAAAAACACTGATACCGCCGATGCATAATCTCCGTATGACCGATAACATCACCATCAGGCACCGAGTGATTTAGCCTGAAATAAATAAAATTGCCACCAACATACGGCGTTTCCGCCTTCAATTGCTCACTCAGATACGCAAGGATGGCCAACCCATCTCCGGATTCAAATCGCTTCTCCATACAATATATTTTTTTAATAAGTTAATAATAATGGGTGAATTGAATGGAGGATATACAAAATTTGTAAAAATAGCAAGCAAAAATTATGCTAAATTGACGAGCCATTCCGGAATACGAATCGGACGTAATTTTATCAGATTGATATATGCAACCTTAACATCAATCGTCGCCAACACTTCATCACCGCGCAAAACTTCTTGATACATGATGGCCGTTGCTCCTTTAACCTCGCGTAGTTCACAAGTAATAACCAATTCGTCATCAAGTTTAGCCGGTCTTTTATAGTCAATCTCAACATGGCGCACTGTAAAACCGCACTTTTCCTCTTCTAAAGCCTCACTCTGCATACATCCTAAAGCACGGATATATTCTGTTCTGGCTCTTTCCGCAAAGCGTAAATAATTAGCATAATAAACGATTCCGCCGGCATCGGTATCCTCATAATAAATCCGTATAGGAAGCACAAAAACTTTATCAAAAAATTGCCCTTGCGCGGCTTTAACATCATACATTATACTTGCTCACTTTCAATAATTTCCAACAAATCAAACTGCTTAGAAGACGGTGTTGCCTTAAAACGCGGCATTCCGAGGTAATCACAGCCTAAATCCGAAATCACACGACCGCGCGGCGTGCGTTGCAAAAATCCGAGTTTCATTAAAAACGGCTCTAATACTTCCTCTAAAGTATCTCGCTCTTCCGACAATGCCGCTGCCAATGTATCAATACCAACCGGCCCCCCACCGTAATTAACCGCAATACATTTCAAATAGCGTCTATCAAACGCATCCAATCCGTAGTCATCAACATCGAGTTTTTTCAAGGCTTTATCAGCAATTACATTATCCACTTCTTGAGCATTAGCCACCATGCCAAAGTCGCGCACACGGCGGAGTAATCGTCCTGCCACACGCGGTGTTCCGCGTGAACGCTTTGCAATTTCCAATGCACCGGTTTCCGAAATCGGCATACCGAGCAAATTTGCACCGCGAACAACAATCTTTTTTAACTCTTCTGGTGAATAAAAATCTAATCGAAGCGGAATTCCGAAACGCTCACGCAGCGGTGTTGTCAACAAGCCGGAACGTGTTGTCGCCCCCACAAGCGTGAATGGCTGTAAGTCGATTCGCACCGAACGCGCCGATGGTCCTTCCCCGATAATCAAATCAAGTTGAAAATCTTCCATCGCCGAATAGAGAACTTCCTCAATCGCCGGATTAAGGCGGTGAATTTCATCAATAAACAACACATCATTCGGCTCTAAATTCGTTAAAATTGCCGCCAAATCGCCCGACTTTGAAATCATTGGTGCCGAAGTTGCCCGAAAACCAACTCCGAGTTCTTTGGCAACAATGGAAGCCAACGTTGTTTTACCCAGTCCCGGAGGACCAAACAACAACACATGGTCAAGAGCATCCCCTCGTTGTTTTGCCGCTTCAATAAAAACTTTTAAGTTTTCACAAACCGCCTTTTGCCCGACAAAATCATCTAAGCTTTGCGGACGCAAATTAATCGGCGCATTAACGGCTTTCTCATCTTCCTCTTGCTTTTTAGGACTAACCAAACGTTCTTCTTTTACCATTTTTATTCCTTCGGCGCAAATTCTCTTAGAGCTAAACGAATTAATTTTGCCACATCAGCATCCGGCTCAGAAGCATTTGCTTTATTAACAGCCTGATAAGCCTCTAATCGCTGATATCCCAAATTCACCAAGGCTGAAATCGCATCATCTAACTTCATCGGATTATCGATTCGTCCGGCAAGAGCATCTTCATAAGCCTCCGTCTCTTCCTCCGGCGTTTCTGCCGCCGATGCTGTCTGTTGCAAATCATTTCTGGTTGTCAACTCTGTTGGAATTGTCACTATCTTATCCTTTAGCTCTGTGACCAAACGTGCTGCCAACTTTGGACCGACTCCGCTGGCACGCGTAAATGATGCTTTATCTTGTGCCGAAACAGCCTGTGCCAACTGCGACGGAGTTAAAGCCGATAAAATACTCAAACAAACTTTTGCCCCAACCCCTTGCACTTTGGTCAATGTTAAAAACCACTCCTTTTCCCACGCATCATAAAAACCAAACAAAGAAATACTATCTTCACGCACAACAGTTTCTATTAATAACGAAAATTGATTGTCTTTATTCAGTCGTGACAACGTCTTAGAGGAAGCATAAACCAGATACCCCACTCCATTAACATCTATAATACAATAATCATCCCCGATTGTATCAACAACCCCTCGTAATTTTGCTATCATATTTTCCTCAAATATAAATGTCATCCCTCGATTGCATAAGCAACCGTCAAGAGATTTTCGATATTTTAGTTTAATATTACTTATGTTCTTCCGCTCTGACAACAAAATTTCCCTTGTTATAAGCACAAAAAATCCCCTTCGCGCACCTAAGCACAAAGGGGATAAAAAAACTAGCCGACGACTTCAAGAAACTGCTCCTCACTCATCAGTCGTGTCTTCTTCATGAGCACCGGATCAGTGAAACCCTTTCTCCACAAAAGATGCTCCATCTGAGTCGTCAAGACAGCCTGTTGTGCGTCTTGCACCTGACCGCTGATGCCCTCGTCATGGGCGTCAAGCATCAGAGTCCTCATGATTTTGAGAATGCCGGCATCGGTCTCGTCGATACCGCACAACTCATGCACAACATTGGGATAGCTGTACCCTAACCCGAGTGGCGCAAGCGGCTTGAACTCCTCCGGATATTCATCATAGTCCGGCAGAGCAAAGCGTGTTTTGCCATGCTCACGGAAAAGACGAGCAACTCCGTTTGCCAGAGACAAGTCCAGAAGTTGAAATTCCGGCTTATCATAGCTCAGGAGACGCTGTTCCCGCAAGGTTCCGTCCTCTTTTTTGGGGGCAATGTCAGCAATGCGAACGTAGCAGTTCGGTGCTTCCTTGCTCTGGGCGAGACCGAATGTAAACTCACTCATCACGCGCATCTGGTACACGGGGTAGGAGATGAAGATGAGGTTCACATTGTCCTGTCCGTACTTATTCAGTGTCTCGATGAGTAACTGAATGTTCTGGGCCGTGTCGGTGTCGCGAGGTGTCATCATGAACTTGCGCAACCAGTCCTTTGGAAGTCCGAGAGCGATTGCCTGCCGCATGTACATACGGTACTCGCTGCTCTTGCGGAAGTCAAACCTGGGGCTGAAATCCGTCAAGTTCTGATTATCCTCAAGCCCGAGGAAAATCACGCCTTCCGGTAATTGGTGGTAGCGATGCACATAGTAGTACACCGCCTCGACAGCCTTGGTGCCGGTCTCCTGATGACCGGAGAATACCACGAAGATATCCTTGCGCCCGCACTCTCGGTAGGGAATACGCTTGTAGGGATAACAGCAAGCTGTCTTCTCTTCGTACTGGTCTTCGTACTCCAGCACCACTCGTTCGCCACGTCCCATCTGCTCCGCCTTCTTAATGAGACAAATCTCATCATAAGTCAGTCGCCACATGGGCATCTGCAGAGGGAATTGGTCTCGTGAAAGCTTGTCTTCCGGATACCCGATGACGGCAGCCCACTTTTTCAGAGCCTCCCAGTTGTGGGAGAAACCGAAACGGCACCACTTGGCGTAGTGACGCATAAATTCCTTCTTCTCGTTCAATGTTCCGCCGTAATTAGCGAGCAGAATCTTGATAAATGCAGCGTAGTTGTGGAATGCTGCGATTTCTGACTGCGAGTGACCGCGCTCAATCAGTTCATTGGTGTTCAAGAACTCTGCGTTTGCGAGCACCAGCTCGACAAAACGCTCATAACAAGTCTTTTTTGCCATATTTTTGTTTTTTAGTTAATAAATGTTAATGATATCTGTCGAAAACATTTGTATCATATTTTTGGTGATGACGCAACCTTTTTGTCAAGATTTTTGAAATAAAAAAATCCCAACCTTTCGGTCGGGACTAAATTTCTTCTAGAGTGAGAACAAGTGGTTTTGTGCCATGGAGATACTGTGCTCCTCGTCCAACTCTGGGACGAACGATAGCAAGAACAACTTGTCCTTGCTCCAGTACACTAGTTCCTCTTCTCTTTCTGTCTCTGTACGCACTTGCAACTCGATTATTGCGGCGTTACAGTTGTGGAACACTTGGAAGACAGCCTGTTCGCCTCTCTTGGCGAACCCATACTTTGACTTCTTAATGGACTTAATATTCAAGTCTTGCATGAAGTCATTGGGCAGCTTCTTTGCAATCTCTTCACAGAGTTCCAACGCATCCTTGACTGTTGGGCTCAAATGTGGAAGATCACCCTTTTCCACTGTCACATGGAGATTATACTCCTTAACCACGCGGCGGCGAAACGTCTCATCTGTCTCCTGTCCCACCTCATCATCAAAGATGAGTTTTAATTGTTCGAAAACAGGCAGATCTTCAGCACTCTCTCCACTAGGCAAAAAGTTTACACACTCGCAGGCGATAGCACTTTTCCACTCTTGACTCTTGTTTTTAATCTTAACTTCCATAATGATATATTTTTAATAAATTAATAAATAAGTTTACTAACCAAGAATATACCATTTTTTGTCCAACAATGCAAGCTGTTTTTTTAAAACACGATAAAAAGATAAATTCATCTTTTTATTTCTCCCCTGTTTGAGGGGAGATTAAGAGGGGTATTTTACATAAGATATGACACCCTACCTAACCTCCCCTTAGTCTTAAGGGGAGGAAGAATAGGATTTTTATTTCCCTAAATAACTGCTACGCATATTAAAGTGGCAAATTGCCATTGCCAGCGCATCTGACGAGTCGTTATTTTTGGGTTTACAACCGGGGAGCAGAACTTTGACCATGGTTTCAACCTGAGATTTTTCGGCTCTTCCGACTCCGACCACGGCTTTTTTAACTTTAGTTGGTTCATATTCCGTAACGGGAATGCCGTAAAGTGCCGGAGCCATAATGACGACTCCGCGCGCCATACCGAGTTTGATGGTCGAGGTGGGGTTATCGTTCAAAAAAACTTGCTCAATCGCTGCTTCATCAGGGTGATAAGTTTCAATCACTTGTGCCAAAGTTTTGTGAATGATTGTTAAACGTTCCGGAAGCGGCAATTTAGGATCGGTTTTAATAAAACCGTCCGCCACATATTTTAAGCGATTATTTTCTACCTCAATGACTCCCCAACCGGTTGATGATAAGCTCGGGTCTAATCCTAAAATCCGCATTTTTACTTCCTTCTAAACATTGAGGGGCTGACAAGCCCCTCAAAATAACTCTACCAAAATTAAAATATGATAAAGGGACTTGCTACGAAGTTATTTTTGAGCGCAGTGCACAAAAGAAGTACATAAGCGAAAAAATAACAAGTATGAAGTTCCTTTTGCATATTTTACTGAGCCAGTTTTTCCATCAGATCATCACTAATCTCAGCATTGTGATATACTTTTTGGACATCATCATCGTCTTCTAAAGCATCAATGAAATCGAGCAATTTACGCGCGGTCTCTTCGTCCGTGATTTCGGTGGTAACCGTCGGTTTCCACTCTAAACGAGAGGCAGAAGGAGTTCCGAAAACTTTTTCTAAAGCCTCGGTAACTGTGTTCAAATCATCAGGTAAAGTTTCGATATCATGATGTTCGTCATCGGTTGCGACATCATTAGCACCGGCCTCTAAAGCTGACTCAAACATTTTATCAGCATCAGCAGTTGCTAAGGGATATTGAATAAAACCGATACGCTCAAAATTGAATGTAACCGAACCGGTCTCACCCATTACACCGCCGCGTTTCCCGAAAATGGTGCGGACGTTGCCGGCTGTGCGGTTTTTATTATCGGTCATTGCCTCAACAATAACGGCAACTTTACCCGGACCAAACCCTTCATAGCGCATTGAAACATAGTCTGCGCCACCGGCTGTTTGGCTTGCTTTTGCAATAGCGCGCTCGATATTGTCTTTAGGCATACTTTCGGCTCTGGCAGCTTGAATGGCTAAACGCAGACGCGGGTTTTTATCAGGCTCGGGCATGCCGCTTTTAGCAGCAATGGTAATATCACGAGCAAGTTTAGCAAAAACGCGTGCTTTTTTAGCATCTTGAGCGCCTTTGCGATACATAATATTCTTAAACTGGGAGTGTCCAGACATGTATTATCTCCTAAAACTTATCAAAAAATCTTTTTTTTATTATCGCACTTTTTTGAGAAAATCAAGAATTTTAGCGGTTACTTTTCAAGAATCATATACTCCAGAACATCCTTACGAATATTGATAATTCTGAGTTTAACCCCGCGAATATTAATTAAGCCTTTTTGCTTAGGGTAGGATATAACTTCAAACTCGCCGCTATCATGCAAACCATCATTACTCGGAGCATCATAGCGATAGTAAATAAAGGAAATATAATCTCCCTTAATCCCGCCATATTTAATATCGTACCCTTTAACCGGTGTTGTCATAACAACCTTAGTAGCCGTCATCGGCTCCATCTTAAAATTCTCTGGATAAGGGGTAAAAGAAGAAGTCAGCAATACCAAACGATCATCCTTAATTTTCCCGATTCGTCCATAAAAATCACCATGATCATTCACAAGCGCAACAATATCTTTCTCTCCCGTCGGAATAAGGGCATAACGCGCACCATCAATCTCAACTTCCCCGAGCAAATCAACTTGCTGCGATTTTTTATACAAAATCGGCGCAGCAACAGACATCAAACCACCATCTTCATTAGGTTGCAGAACCTCTTTTGCATAAAAAATTCTTCGAGACGTTTTATCATCAACCACGCTATACCCGACAGCAGCCGATAAAACTTTATTTGCAGGAAAATTTCTTTGCGTCACCAATTCTGTTTTGACCACCTTAAAATCTGAATCATAAAAAGTAATCGGCAATGTCGAGAGACTTTCTACCCATTCATTACGCTCCGGCCAAAAACTATCTCCCCCTATATGGATATTACAAGCTGCAAGTAATAAGCTACCGATAAATATCGTCAATTTTCTCATCACAAATCTCTTTGCTTAAATGTCTTATTAATGATTTTCTATTACTATACAACAAACACTGCAAGAGTAAACAACAGATTATAAGTTATTATAAGGAAAAAGCATGACACAATCCGGTAGCTGCTGGCTGATAAAATTCAAACCGCAAGAAAATATTAATAACATCACATCAGAATTTTTTGATGAATACTTTGATGTCGTCGCCGTTAATTACACAGATGATGGTTTAGAAGAATATGTCGGCTATAAAGATTCTCACTTTGATAAAAACGACTTGGAGCAAGCTGCAAAACAATTCAATATTACGCTCCCCCCGCATACAACTGAGTTTCTAGAAAGCCGAAATTGGCTCAAAGAAAACATTATCAAATTTGCACCGGTAAATGTTGCCGAATTTACCATTTACGGCATACACGAAAAAAATATCCCTGATGATGGAAGATTAAATCTTCGCATTTACGCCGCTACAGCTTTTGGCTCAGAACACCAAACAACCAAAAGCTGTTTGCAGGCGATCAGTGATTATAACAAATTACCTCATCCTCAAAAAATTAACATTCTTGATGTCGGAACAGGATCAGGTATTTTATCTTTAGCAGCCGCCAAATTATGGCAAAACAACTGCCAAATTACTGCCGTTGATATTGATGAAGAAGCTGTTTCGGTCACGCGGCAAAATACCATTGATAATCATTTACAACAATATATATCTGTTGCCGTAAGTGACGGTTATCAATCTGACTTGGTTAAAAGCAACACTCCCTATGATTTGATTTTAGCAAACATTTTAGCGCGTCCTTTAATCAGTATGGCCCCTGATTTATACCAAAATTTAAAACAAGGCGGATATTGCATTTTATCAGGTTTTGTTGAAGACCAAGAAGAATGGGTTATCAGTGAACATACAAAATTAGGGCTCAAATTAAAACAAATCTATAAACTTGATAATTGGCGCGCCGCCCTACTGGAGAAAGCAGAATGACACTCTTAGATTTACAAAAAAAATTAAAAAAAGCAAAATATGATGGTTTCTTAATTAGTCGCAATAATTTATTTTTGGAACAAGACATTCGTGATGATGAAAACATCATTCAACAACTGACAGATTTTACGGGATCTGCCGGTACAATACTAATAACAGAAGATAAGAATTATTTGTTCGTAGACGGGCGTTATGAACTACAAGCTCCGGCACAAACCCAAAAACATGCTATTGAAGTCATCTGCACGACACATATCTCAATACAAAATTGGTTACAGCAACATATGTCCGGCAAAAAAATAGGTTACAATCCGTGGTGTTGGAGCATCACAGAAATTGCGCATTTTTCCACTTTAAAAATGATTGCAGACGCTGATTTTGTTCCGACAATGCTCTCCTCTGAAACACCGACAATATACGCATATGATTTGGCGTATTGCGGTCAAAGTCGTGAAGAAAAAGTTGTTTCATTTGCACAATATATCAAAGACCAAGGGTTTGATGCTTTTTTCATTTCTTCTGCCGATAGTATATCTTGGCTCTTAAATTTACGTTCCGATGCATTATCAAATACGCCTGTCTTTCGAGCTATGGCATTGATTGACACCCATTGTCATGTTTGGATCTTTTCCGTACCGCATAAAAACAAAGATGAAAAAATAAACTTACCTTTTTTATCTTTAGACGACTTACCGGATCGGTTCAAAAAATTCCGCAAGAAAACAATTGGAGCTGATTATTCAAACACATCATCAGCTATTTATACTTTAGCGGAAGAATATCACATTCAACTGATAAACAAACCCGATATTTTGCAGCAACAAAAAGCCATTAAAAACATATGTGAATTAAAAAACATCCGAACTGCCCATCTTTATGACGGCATTGCACTATGCAAATTTTTATATTGGCTGGATAATAATTGGCAAGGAAAGACCGAATTGGATATTGTTGAAAAACTTCATGAATTTCGGACCAAACAACCACATTTTGTGAGCGAAAGTTTTGCCACCATAGCGGCCGCCGGCAGCAACGGAGCAATTGTCCATTATGCTCCTTCTTCCAAAACCAATAAAAAACTCGAAGCAAACACCCTATTGCTGCTCGACAGCGGTGCTCAGTATCTTGAAGGCACAACAGACATTACTCGTACGATTCCATTGGGAGTAATTCCTCCTCAAATGTGTGAAGATTATACCCTTGTCCTCAAATCTCATATTGCTCTGAGCAAGACTGTTTTTCCTCAAAATACAACCGGCGCAAGATTGGATGCTATTGCTCGTCAACCATTATGGCAAGAAGGTAAAAACTATAATCATGGCACAGGACATGGCGTCGGATGCTTCTTAAATGTCCACGAAGGACCTCAGTATATCTCCGCTTCATGTTCATTACCTTTCAGCAGCAGACAAATTACCTCGATTGAACCGGGATATTATCTTGAAAATCAATATGGAATCCGTATTGAAAATCTAGTAGAAATTTGTCCGGCACAATATAAAGGATTTCTCAAATTTAAAAATTTAACCCTAGTACCTATTGATTTACGAGCCATCAATAAATATCTGTTAAGCGCAGAGGAAATATCATGGCTCAATACATATCATCAAGAGGTTTTTGCAACAATATCACCTCATCTGACATCACCTGAAAAAGAATGGTTAAAAACAGCCTGTGCTCCTCTTTAGATTAAAACCTTTAAAGGAGAAATAAAATGCAGAAAGCACTATGGGGGCTTCTGTTAGGACTTGCTATCATTATGCCCTTGCATGCCGAATTAAGTTATCAGGGAGAATTTAATCCGGAGATGTCAATGCCTGAGTACTTTGATGCTGCTTACCCACAACCGGAAAAATCAATTATCTATGTATTCTACAATGACGTCAATATGACCTGCCAAAACTGTCCGGAAACAATTGCTCTGATTGAAGATGTATATAACCGCTATTATCAAAATGACTACAACTTATTTGTGATTGACTATGGCAATGACAGTGAATACAACTTTATACAAACCTACCAACTTAACCAACCGTTAGAAGTTGTTCTCGTCAAAGTTGATGATGGCGCACAATTCGGCTGGAAAAAAATTAATAACCTTAATTATCAAACCTCAGACCAGACAAGTTTTAGCGATAATTTGCAGTACCAAATCAATTCTTTTTTAGGGGCACCGTCCGGCGAGTTTTTTTAGTTTTTTTTACAAAATTTAATCCAACTTCATAAGAAACTAAAGCAACCGCAGAAACCAATAAGGGGAGCAGATAATAAATAATGCGATATGCAATTAATGCCCCAAACAAAAGAGCCTGATTATGCTCTCCCGGAATAATATACATAAACAACGTCTCAAAAACACCTAACCCACCGGGAACCTGACTGAAAACACCCAAAACCTGAGCAATAATAAACACCCCGATAAAGGTGACAAACGGAATATCAACAAAAGCAATCAACGCAAAATACAAAACCAATGACGCCATTAAAATGTCAGCTCCGCCGATAATAACCTGAGCCAATGCCATTTTTGGAGAGGGCATTGTCAAATCAACCCCCTTTATAACAAAAGGCTTTTTATAATAAATAGATGCCCAGAAATACAAAACCAAACCAATCAGAGAAACCAAGGCTGTAACTGATGTTGTCATTTTAGAAACAGACCCGTCACCAAAAGCATGATCCGGCGTCATCAAATATCCACAAATAATTAAAAAGAAACAAGCCACCAAATAAGTAAAACCGGAAAAAGTAATCATCTTAATAATGTCTGTCCCATGAAACCGCCAACGCGTATACAGCCGATAGCGAATAGCACCGCCGGAAACGATGGCATGACCGGCATTATTACTGACGGAAAATCCGATAAATCCGACAAATATCCATTTCCACGCTGCCAATTTTTTCTTAATATATTTCAGAGCCAAAAAATCATATGAAGACAAAGCGACATAACCAAAAAATGAAGCGGCACAGGCATACCACAAATTTTTTGCAGGAATTGCCAGTAATGCATTTTCAATATCAATCCACTCATACTTGGATAGTTGCAAATAAAGCATATAAGCAGCTAATCCAAAAAAGAACAACCCTGACCACGATAAAATCTTCTTCAAAATACGTTTTGTTTTTCCTGACATTTCACTCTCAATAATTAAATTAATCACATTAAGTATTTAGCTTGTTTTTTTCATCCCGTCAAAAAAAATATGACATCTCCACAATAAAATAACAACTTATTTATATTTTTACACCATCCTTTAATTTTAAATTTATTTTCATAAATAATGAGCTAAAATAATCCTGAAGAGTTTCATCCTTGACAATTATCAAGGATAAATATCTAATGTCGGTATTGATTTTTATGTGGAGGAATGATGAAAATACTAAAAATATCAGCACTGGTCGGACTATTAAGTGGCGCGGCTGTTTTTTATCACACAAGTAACGCTCAGATTTTACAATCACAAGTTCCACCTCGAACAGCCTTGATTAAAAATTTGCTGCTACAAGAACTTTCACAAAATCCTCTTATGGCAGAAGACCGCGAGTCTTTAAAATATGCTCTTGAAAACTCAAATGAAGCAGATTTAATTGGTCCGGATTGTCCGAAATATGCACCGATGCTTGTCCACGCTGTTAATCAGAACGCCTTGTTTGACAATTATTACAATATTCAAGGTAACTTTGGCTATAAATTTGCTTTTGCGGTTAATGGTCGTCCACAATTAATCAATTATAATTTTTACAGCTTGTATGATACTTCAGCTGATGAGGAAAAATTTTTGGGAACACAAACCACCATTAAAATATCTCAAGATAAGATGCTAAAAACTTTGGAAAACAATCAAGCACTGGCATATATTATGGAAAATATTTGTACCCCGCTTAATAAATTTCTGGATCAAAACAGCAATGAAGCACCAACAACTTTGCTCAGTAAGATGAAAATGTATTTTACAAAATAAACATTTTTTTGATTTTCTCAAACATCCCGTTAACTACCTTAACGGGATGTTTTTTTATTTTTTCTCCCGTCATGCCCGATCTAATCGGGCAGCCACAGTAAAGTAGCTATATTGCTGTAGATCCCCGATCAAGTCGGGGATGACCAGTGGATGTTCTCGTGCGCCAATAGGCACTATGAGAACAAATGGGACTGGCGGCAACGAGCAAAAGTTTCTTTGCGAGTTGTCACATAAAAGGAAAAAATGCCTATGTACGATTTTTGTTGCTTCAGACCGAAAAATATGGTACATTAATAATGTATCATATATTATTCTAGATACGATAAAAGATGTTTATTATTATAAAGAGTTTTCATAGTTTTATATTTTTAAGTTAGAGTTATTCCTTTCTTAAATTGTATCACTATCATCACTTTATAATATTCTCTATTTGTCTGTCTATTATGAAGTGTGGTACATAAAATTAAGAAAATAAATAAATAATAATAACTTAAAAAAAATTTTAGATTATGGAAACTTTAATCAGTTTTGCCAACATGTGTTGGCTATGCTTTGCATTATTTGCAACAGCATGTATTTTAACTCGTATCAATTACAAAAATAACAGAGGTGTAAGCTTAGTGATAAATGCCATTCTGTGCATGGTAATTGTCCTGTTCTTCGCCGACGTTGTTTTGGCAGTGCCGATGAGAATCTTAGCTGATCAGTACTACAACGAAACTCCAGAACCTCTCTGGGGAAGTCAAGTACTGGGTTACATCAGCCATGATTTCCAATCGTTCATAACTGGGTAAAATATAAGAAACGGCGGAGGGGTTATCCTTCCACCGTTTTTTTAATACTCTCTTTCCCTTGTCATACCCGAACTTGATTCGGGTATCCAATATTAAAGGAATCAAAATAAATTAATAAAGATACCTTCAATATTAGATTCCGGTGTCAAGCACCGGAATGACAAAAAAGAGGATAATTTTTTTCGAAACAACGCACAAACAACAACACCCAACTCAAGAAAACACGATATTTGCGGTAAATAGTAGGATTTTGATTAATTAGCGACGGGCGCGTACATAGAGGTACGTAACCGAGCTAATTAAGTAAAATCTGCACTAGTTACCCAAAGAGCGTGTTTTACGGAAGTAGAGGGGACCATGCCGGATCCGACCCCTCCCCCGGAGTTACCATCATTCTCTCATTGTATCCGGTCAAATCAATTGAATACAATTTAACCGGCGCATTACTCCGTGATGTTCCCGGTTCTTGACGGAAGTACATCAATACACGACCATTCGGAGACCATGTCGGACCTTCTACCAGCCAACCGCTGGCGAGCAAACGCTCACCTGTACCGTCAGGGAACATGACACCGATATAGAATTGACCGCCAGCCATTTTAGTAAAAGCAATATAGTCACCGCGCGGCGACCATACCGGCGTTGCATAACGACCACCACTATAAGTGATTCTCTTAATATCAGATCCGTCAGCATTCATAACATAAAGTTGCTGACTACCGGCTCTGTCTGAGTTAAAGACAATTTGCGTACCATCAGGAGAATAACTTGGTGAGGTATCAATTGCACTACCATATGTCAGTTGTTTTTTTCTTCGAGTTGCTAAATCCATTTCATAAATATTGCTTTTGCCGCCATTTTCGTAACTGAAAACAACCTTCTTACCATCCGGAGAGAAACGTGGAGCAAATGTCATTCCTGGGAAATTACCAAGCAGCTGCTGCCGTCCGGATTCGATATCTAAAATATATACACTCGGTGTTTCACCGGCATAAGACATATAGACCACCTTTTGCATATTAGGTGAAAAACGTGGTGTCAATGCCATAGAAGAGGAAGATGTCAAAAATCGATGATTTTCACCATCTTGATCCATAATGGCCAACCGTTTAATTCGATTCGTTGAAGCTCCCGTTTCAGAAACATAAACCACACGAGTATCAAAATACCCTTTTTCACCGGTTAAACGTTCATAAATAGCATCGGCAATAATATGGGCGATACGACGCCAATTTGCTTTTGTCGTGGTAAAAGAACGACCGTCAAGTTGATTTTCGGCAAGCACATCCCACAACCGAAAATCGACTTTCCAATGATTCGGGTCTGGCTCAGAAATAGCACTTTGTATAAGAGCCTGTGCATTGATGGCCTTCCAGTCCACAAACGCAGGTTGTTCATTGATATCTTTAAGGTCTTGAATATAACTTTTTTCAGGAATAATGCTAAACAAACCTGAACGCTCTAAATCAGCAATAACCACATCACGAATTTTGGAAGCCTGCTGCCCGATCCAAAAACCATCATGAGCAATTTCAGGAAAAGCTATCGGCATCGGATCCCGCATAGCTCCATTTACATCAATTTGCAGTTCCGCCTTAGCAGGTGTTACCAATAATGCCAAAAACAAAACACAAAGATATTTAATTTTTTTCATACTGACCTCAATAAAAAAACACATTTTGCTGTAGTATAAATACTTTTTATTAAAAATCACTTATAAAATAATAATTGACAGACATTTTTTTTAGAGTAACCTTACCCCAAAAGGAAGATTTTATGGATATAACTGAATTTAAGCAACATTTGTCACCTTATAGCGCAATTATAGGTTTTGATTTTGGTGTAAAACGTCTTGGTGTCGCAGTATCTGATTTATTACAAAATATTGCCACCGCCCACTCTATCATTATTCGCGAAAATTGGCATAAAGATATTGCCGCCATCAAAAAAATCATTAACGATAAAGAAGTCAAAGCAATTGTTTACGGACTTCCGTTACAAATGAATGGTGAAGAAGGAGAGACAGCAAAAGAAGTCCGTTCTTTTGCCGAAAAACTTGCAAAAGAAATTCCTTTACCATATATGTTTTGGGATGAAAGATTATCATCTTCTGCCATGGAAAAATTTTTAATCAACGAAGTTGATATGTCACGTTCCAAACGAAAACAAAAGCTAGACGCCTCTGCCGCCGCCTACATTTTACAAGGTGCACTTGACAGACTTAAATATCTCTAGTCACCTTTACCACCGCGACCATTTTTAATTTTTCGCCACGGATATTTTTGATAAAAAGTATTTTGCTCTTTTCCTATTTGTCGGGATACAGCATCAGCATCCGACGAACGACCATTTTCTTTATAAATTTTTTTTATCTGACCAAGCACGGCCAAAGTATATCCGTGCTTATGCCTATCCCGCTCTTCCTGAAGTTTCCTTGGATTGTCTCGATATTGAGTCATAACATTCTCAGAAACATCAATATCTTCTATCGCTTTTTTAGCCTGTTTAGCAGCATTTAACCTATCATCAAATGATAGATTAGAACTTTTTGCAATATTCATTTTAGCAGAAAAATAAGCCTCTGATAACGACCTTAAAAGAGGAGCATATCGACCTTTTGTTTGCACCGGATTTCTTTTCTGTGCTGATTTTATAGCTTCATACTTTGCGGCATTTTCAATATTCAAATGACCAACTAACCCTACCCATTTTTCTAAAAAATCATATTCTTTACCTTCCGCCAAAGGATAATTCTCAATAATTTCTTTATAAAGATTGTAACGTTTCCTATTATCTTGCTCATTATCTGTTAAATCAGAATGGTAATAGCAATCAGCCTGACGATATTTGAGATAAATTTGTTCTTGCGGATGAGCATATGTCATAATTTGCCCTAGCTTTTCAGCCGCAAATAAAGCATCTTCAGAATCTGCATTATTATCGGGATCTAAATTTTTTTTACCCCGCTCTAAAACTTTGCCGGAAACATAGAACGCACGTTCAATCTCAACCATTTTATGCAGGAGCGGATTCTGACGATTCTGCATAATAAATTTTCCCATTTCCCCTTGAGGAATGGCAGCACGTTCTTCTGCCGTAATTTTTGCCGTCTGTACAATCAAACATCTGGCATCATCCATGCGATTAACCAGATATAAATGACAAAGCCGTTGTAGTAGCTGTTTACTATTTTCTTCCACGAAAATTAAGACTCCTATATTTTCTTGACCATCTTGGCAAAAGTAATTCCGTTTTCTTCAAAGATATCGCCCTCTTGGGTATATCCGATTCGTTCATAAAAATTAACGACAGAGAGCATTGCATGCATAATAATTTTTGAAAAACCTGACGCTTTCGCTCGTTTTTCGGCATAGCGCACTAACTCTCGTCCAATTCCTTCTCCCTGATAACGTGTGTCGACAGCAACTTGCATCATCCGAACATCTTCATCATTGACCGGTGCTAAAACCAACCCGCCAACTAATTTGTCATCCAAATCCTCGACACAACCGATATGCAAAAAGCCGACTTCTTTATCTCGGAAAGAATCTAAAAATTTCAACCCCAAAGGCTCAAGCAGAATTTTATATCGCAATTGCACCAATTCATCATAACGGCTTGATCCGAAATCAATATCAATAAATTTTTTCATCTGCTTTCTCCCTAATAATAAAACTTATGGAGAGTATTATACCTGTTTTTTTTAATAGACGCAATAAAATATTGCGTAAACCTAAATTATCTTGTATGTATAAGGCAAATCAAAAATTTAAATAGGTAAAAGATGACAACAGATTTAAGTTTAATCCGCAATTTCGCCATTATCGCCCATATTGACCATGGAAAATCGACGCTCGCCGACCGCATTATCGAACGTTGTGGAGGCTTACAGCAACGCGAAATGCAAGAACAAGTTTTAGATTCGATGGATATCGAGCGTGAACGCGGTATTACGATTAAGGCGCAAACCGTTCGCTTAAACTATACGGCAAAAGACGGAAAAACCTACCAATTAAATCTTATTGACACCCCCGGACACGTTGACTTTTCTTATGAGGTTTCACGGTCACTTGCTTCTTGCGAGGGCTCTGTTTTAGTAGTTGACGCCACACAAGGTGTTGAGGCTCAAACCTTAGCCAACGTCTATTTAGCTCTTGATAATGACCATGAGATTTTACCTGTTCTCAATAAAATTGATTTACCTTCTGCCGAGCCGGAAAAAGTCAAGCAACAAATTGAAGATGTTATCGGCTTAGACACATCAAATGCTGTTGAAACATCAGGCAAAAGCGGTCTGGGAATAGATGACCTGCTTGAAGGCATTATCAAATATTTACCGGCTCCCCAAGGTGAACAAAATGCCCCCCTCAAAGCCTTGTTGATTGACAGTTGGTACGATTCGTACTTGGGCGTCATTATTTTAGTGCGCATTCATGATGGTGTTTTGAAAAAAAAGCAACAAATACGCATGATGTCGAATAATATGACCTATCAAATAGATAAAGTCGGCATTTTCACTCCGAAAATGCAAGATGTTGATGCCCTTTACCCCGGAGAGGTCGGTTTTATCACCGCCAGCATTAAAAGCGTCAGCGATTGCCATATCGGAGATACCATAACGGATAACAAAGCTCCATGCGATGCTCCTTTGCAAGGGTTTAAACCATCTGTACCTGTCGTTTTCTGTTCGATTTTTCCGGTTGACAGCA
Source organism: Alphaproteobacteria bacterium (assembly GCA_017477185.1). Classification (GTDB taxonomy): domain Bacteria; phylum Pseudomonadota; class Alphaproteobacteria; order RF32; family CAG-239; genus Scatocola. The sequence continues at coordinate 18,001 of JAFUXF010000032.1, forward strand.
GCCAATACGATAACCTTAAAGACGCTCTGGCAAAACTAAAACTTAATGATGCCAGTATTGATTATCAAAATGAAAATTCTGCGGCTTTAGGTTTAGGATTCCGCTGCGGCTTCTTAGGGCTCTTGCATATGGAAATTATTCAGGAGAGATTGAACCGCGAGTTTGATTTGGATTTAATCACGACCGCCCCATCAGTCGCTTATAAAATCAATCTGACGAACGGCACACAGATAATGTTGCACAATCCTGCCGATATGCCGGAGATTACAACCATTCAATCTATTGAAGAACCATGGGTCAAAGCAACCATTATGGTACCGGACACTTATCTCGGCGCTGTTTTGAAACTCTGCAATGAACGCCGAGGCGAGCAGGAAGAATTAACCTATGTCGGCAATCGCGCCATGGTTGTTTATAAAATTCCGCTTAATGAGATTGTGTTTGATTTTTATGACCGCCTCAAATCCATCACCAGCGGTTATGCAAGTTTTGACTATGAGATTACGGGTTATGCCGCCTCCGATTTAGTCAAAGTGCAAATTCTGATTAATGAAGAGCCTGTTGATGCTCTTGCTTTTCTCTGCCACCGTTTAGAGGCTGAAGCACGAGGAAGACAGATTTGCGAACGCTTAAAAGATTTAATTCCGAGACACTTGTTTAAAATTCCGATTCAAGCTGCTATCGGCGGACGTATTGTCGCTCGGGAAACCATTTCGGCTTTGCGTAAAGATGTAACGGCAAAATGCTATGGCGGTGACGTCACCCGTAAACGCAAATTACTCGATAAACAAAAGAAAGGTAAACAGAGAATGCGCCAATTCGGTAAAGTTGAAGTGCCGCAATCAGCCTTTATTGAAGCCTTAAGAATTGGAGATAATTAACGTTAATTTTCATGATTGACAACAAAGATGAAAAGAATATGATACTTTTCATCTTTTTTATTATTAACAAATTAAATTAAAGCTTATGAAAAAAATTATTCTGGTTTGTGCAATTCTTCTTTGCGTGAGTTGCACTAAAAAAGTCACACCAACATTGGAAGAACAAAAACTTCCCTCTTTAATTGAACAATCTCAAGGTGAGATTGATTATGAGAACTCCGACATTGTAACCACATTACTCACTGTCGGCACACACCTTCAAGGTTTCGGCGGAGCATCAGCAAGTGTCGCCTACCTGCTTTTGAAGAACGATAGTGTCCTCATTATCGCCCCGCAAAACATTCAGCCTCCTTTTACCAAAGATGAGGCAAGGCTACTGATGAAGAGCAAACTGAGAGGCGAAATGCTCCTGTTTGACTAAAAAAAGCGCGGAATTTCCGCGCTTTTTTTATTACACTCTGTTCCATAAAGAATAGTATTTTTCTTCCCTTGTCATACCGGAAGCCAAGCCCTACGGGACTTGGCATATCCGGTATCCACAGAACAGATTGCGTAGCAATGCTTTGTATGAAGTGTTTTTAATATGTTTTATGGAACAGAGTGTTTTATTATTCACTCGGCATAAGTTTTATTTGATAACCATAATATTCCATAAGGCGGTAGCAATTATTCAAACTACCGACAAAATCCATTTCTATTTGTTTTAAGGCTTGCTCTTTCATATCTAAATCTGCAAGAACTTTCTGAAAAGGAATATTTTTATTCTCTCGAATAATGCGTAATTGAACGCATATTTTTCTGACTAATCTTTTCGTATATTTTGCCATTTTTTTGAACTCCTTATTTTTGTTGATAAAAAACAAAAAACTCGCCATAATTCCTTACGGCGAGGGAGTTCGAAACTGTCATAGATCAGCCCTGTTTATTCAATATATTCACAGGCTCCCTCTTGCGAAGGAGTTTTCTATGATTAAGAAGTTTCGACGCTCCACAAACGGAACACCCGTTTGCAGAGATAATAATAAAATAAATACAAAAAAAAGCAACAAAAAAGCGCGGAAATTCCGCGCTTAACAAATTAAACAAGATAAATTAGAAATCTTGTAAAACAGCTCCGGATTCATGAGCATTTTTAATAGCAACCATACCTGTCACATTATAACCGGCATCAACATGTACAACCTCACCAGTCACAGCAGCCCCTAAAGGCGACAATAAAGCCAAAGCCATATTACCGACTTCTTCCTGTGTAACATTCCGTTGCAATGGGGCATTCAATTCATTCCACCGCAAAATTTTTCTAAAATCTCCAATTCCGGAAGCAGCTAATGTCTTAATCGGACCGGCAGAAATCGCATTAACACGAATATTTTGCGGACCAAGGTCAACAGCGGCATAACGAACTGCCGCATCCAGTGCTGCCTTTGCCACACCCATAATATTATAGTTCGGCAAAGTTCTCTCACCACCCAAATAGGTTAATGTCAATAACGCACCGCCATCAGGCATATATTCGGAAGCACAACGACAAGTCTCAATAAACGAATAACAAGAAATATGCATAGTATTCGTAAAGTTAGCCAATGTTGTGTCAATCGTACGACCTTTTAATTCATTTTTATCAGAAAAAGCAATTGCATGAACAACAAAATCAATCTTTCCCCATTTTTCACCCAAGGTCCTAAAACAATTTTCCAAACTTTCAGAATTTGTTACGTCACATTGAATCAATGTCGGCTCAAATGCCAACTGTTCTGCCAGCGGACGAACGCGCTTTTCCAATGCTTCATTTTGATATGAAAAAGCAATCTGTGCGCCTTGAGAGTTAAGTGCTTGAGCGATACCCCACGCAATGGAGTGATCGTTAGCCAATCCCATAATCAAACCTTTTTTACCAGCCATCAGCGGTGTACAAGAAGTCATTTTATTTTCCTTTAGTCTTAAATGATTATTAAATAAAATCTTTTAATGATTGAAATACGCTAGAATATTTATATAATTTTAAGCGGAATGTAAACTCTTTTTTTTGAGAGGTGCGTATGTATAATTTATCGGAGTTAAGCAACCACTTATTAGAGCAGATAAAAGCAGCCTGCCACTCTACTGTTCAGTTCATTAAGTTTGCCACTAAACGCGCACAAAATGATATGATTCTACGCGTTGCCTCCTCCTTAAGTTATACCTCTTTAATTGCCATTGTTCCGCTATGCGTCATCATGGTATCAATCTTTTCTTTTTTTCCGGTATTTGAAAACATCAAAGAACCTGTTAAAGACTTTTTGGCTTCAGTTCTTGTTCCAACGGCTGAAAGCGAATTTAGCCACTATTTTGCTGAAATACCGGATATTGCAGGTAAAGTAACAGCCGTCGGCGTTGCCGGATTAGCGATTACCTCGATTCTTATGCTTGCCACCATTGAAAACAGCTTAAACTTTATTTTCAAAGTAACGCGCCCGCGCCGCTTAACGACTAAAATCACCCTTTATTGGACAGTGATTACCTTAGGACCAATTCTCTTTGCAACGGCGTTCTCAATGCGTGGTTACTTGTATACCTTACAAAAATTCATGCCGGAAAATTTGGTTGACAATAAATTTTTGCTGATAATGACACCATCCATGATTACGCTGATTCTATTAATGCTGATTTATATCTTCGTCCCTAACAAAAAAGTCAGTGTCAGCAGTGCATTTGTAGGGGGGACGATTGCCGTCATTATCTTTAGTTTTCTCCGAAAATCATTTACATATATTATTCTCAAAAGTGCGACTTACCGCATTTTATACGGCGCACTCGCCATTATTCCAATCTTTTTGGTTTGGATATATTTGGCATGGGCTGTCGTGATTCTAGGAGCTGTTATAACGGCCGCACTTGACGAGTTTAGAACACTCAATAACATTCAACTCAAAAAAATTTTAATACGCGGCAATCCTGAAAAACGCAAATAAAAATCAACTTATTTTTTCCATACCGATTTTATTTGAAAAATCAGCCACCCCTTTTTTGAGTAATATCGGAAGATACTTAATAATAATCTCAATTCGGTGCTGTAATAACTCAGCATCTGCCTTAGAAAAACGCGATAAGACATGATTAACGACATCTTCACCCACACCTTTCGGATGCCCGACACCAAGCCGAATACGATTATAGCCATTACCGATATGAGAGTCGATAGACTTCAACCCATTATGTCCACCGGCCCCACCTCCGATTTTTGCTTTAATTTGGTTAGATTGTAAATCCATATCATCATGAATAACAATTATTTGCGCCGGTAAAATTTTATAAAAAGAAGCGGCTTTAATAACCGAGTTCCCTGACAAATTCATATATGTTTGCGGTTTAAGCAACAAACATTTTTCGCCATCAATCATCCCTTCTGCAATTAATCCGTCAAATTTAGATTTAAATGCAGAAAAATGATATGCATCTGCAATAGCATCTGCAACCATAAATCCGGCATTGTGCCGTGTCCCATCATATTCTGCTCCCGGATTTCCTAAACCGACAATTAAAAACATAGCGATTCCTTTATAAAAAAAGGGGCTACCGCCCCTTTCTGATAACCAAATAAAATGTGATAAATGACCTTTTTAGTAAGATTTAAGAGAGAAAAAAGCGGAGTGTACAAAGAGGTACATGAGCATTTTTTCTACTCGCAAAATCTGCCCTAAAAAGCCATTTTGCACATTTTTAGCGACGCAAAAAATCCAGATGTAAAGGAGCATCACTAACCGGATGGAACTGCACATCTTGGCAAACGACTTTATATTTTTTGCTACCGACAACAATTTCGATATCTGCATCATAAAAGCCGACCATGTCCAAAGCTTTCTCAACCTGAACAGGATCCAAACTGATCATAACCGGTTCTTGTTTTCCACCATAAATAACGGCAGGAATACGGCCCTCACGACGACATGCACGTGCTGCCCCCTTACCTGCTTTTTCACGCAATTTTGCATCAAATGTTAAATCTGCCATTTTTTTATCCTTA
>JAFUXF010000033.1 GCA_017477185.1 Alphaproteobacteria bacterium
TATAAAAAAGGCGAGGGAGTTCAACACTGTTCAGTAGACAGCCCTATTTATTCAATATATTCATAGGCTCCCTCTTCAATAGAAGGAGTTATTTTACTGAAAGGAGTGTTGAGCTCCATAAGCAAAACTCTTGCTTACAAAAACAATGATAAATAAAAATATCTAAATTGCAATAAAAAAACCTCTCTTTCGAGAGGCTTGTTTTTAACTGTTCATGGTATCAAAGAAGTCTTGGTTATCTTTACTGTGCTGTAGTTTATCAAGCAGGAATTCCATACCGTCAGTCATTCCCATTTGCATTAAAACACGACGTAAAACCCACATTTTAGACAATGTTGCTTTATCTACCAAAAGCTCTTCTTTACGTGTTCCGGAACGAGTAATATCAATGGTCGGGAACAGGCGTTTATCGGTTAATTTTCTATCCAAGATAATTTCTGAGTTACCTGTTCCTTTAAACTCTTCAAAAATAACTTCATCCATACGCGAACCGGTATCAATCAAGGCTGTAGCAATAATGGTTAAAGAACCGCCTTCTTCAACATTACGCGCAGCACCTAAGATACGTTTCGGACGTTGCAAGGCATTTGCATCAACACCACCGGTTAAAACTTTACCTGATGACGGAATAACGGTGTTATAAGCACGACCAAGGCGGGTTATTGAGTCAAGTAAGATAATAACATCTTTTTTGCTCTCAACCAAGCGTTTGGCTTTTTCAATAACCATTTCTGCTACTTGAACGTGACGAGCTGCCGGTTCATCGAAGGTTGAAGAAATGACTTCGCCTTTGACGGAACGTGTCATATCCGTCACTTCCTCAGGACGTTCATCAATCAATAAAACCATCAAATAAGCTTCCGGATGATTAACAGCTATCGCATGAGCAATATTTTGCAACATAACGGTTTTACCGGTTCTCGGAGGCGCAACAATCAGTCCGCGTTGACCTTTTCCTTGCGGTGAAATTAAGTCTATCACACGGCAGGTATAATCTTTTTCTCCGCAAATAATATCAAAATTAAGTTTTTCTGTCGGATACAACGGGGTCAGGTTATCAAAATTAACACGTAATTTTGATTTTTCAGGATCATCAAAGTTAATTGTATTGATTTTTGTTAATGCAAAATAACGCTCATTGTCTTTAGGGGCTCTGATTTCGCCTTCTACCGTATCTCCGGTACGGAGACCGAATTTTTTAACCTGTGCCGGAGAGACATAAATATCATCAGGACCGGCTAAATAGTTTGATTCGGCAGAACGTAAAAAACCAAATCCGTCAGGCATAACTTCAATAGTACCTTCACCGCAAATGGCTGTATCATCACCATCCGTTAATTGTTTGAGAATAGCAAACATTAAATCCTGTTTGCGCATAGAAGAAGCATCTTCAATTCCAAGGTCTTCTGCTTGCTTTAATAAAGCAGTCGGAGACTTTTGCTTAAGTTCTTTTAAATTCATAAATTACCTTATTTGTTTGATTGATATAAAGGGAAGTGATATAAATATAGAATGTATTTATGTTTTGCTTATAAGATTTAAATTGTTTAATGTCAATTATTATTGTAAGGCAAAAAAGTTGTTTTATGCACATTTATTCTTTCTACTTTTTAAATTTAAAAAATTTTGTTGTTGTTTGTATATTCCTGTGTTTTATGGGGATAACTTTTTATGCACATATTTATCCTCAAAAGTTAGGTTGTTTATAAGTTTTTTGGGACTCGAATTGAGGTTGTTAAGGAATCGTTAATAATTAAGACAAAGCATAAATAAAAAGTTTTACAGATAAAAAAATTATACCTGCCTGTGATATATTTTTAGATTGTGGGTATGTTGTGATAATAAATTTTACAAAATGAGTATTATTTGTTATAACCTTTAGTAACAGCCTTTTTTATGCACAAAAAGTTAATGAAATGTGGATAAATACGCTAACCTTTTGAAGAGAGGTTAAAATATGAAAATTATAGGTATTACAGGAGCAATCGGGTGTGGTAAAACGACATTATCCACTATTTTTAAGAATATGGGATATGAAGTGTTTGATGCTGATCAATCAGTTGCTTTAATTTATAAAAATGAGAACTTTTTATTGCAGTTGAAGAGTATATTTCCTCGCGTTTTTAAAAATAATGCTGTTGATAAAAGATTGTTAAGAGAAATCGTTTTTTCTAATCAAAAAGAACTGTTAAAATTAGAAGATTTAGTAGAGCCTTTTTTACAAAAATTATTTATTGATAAAATAAATGAGATGTCTAAAAAGCAAGGTATTTTATTTATTGATGCTGTTTTACTGTTTGAAAAAGGATGGAATAGATTTTGTGAAAAAGTTATTTGTGTAACTGTTGATCCTAATATACAAAAACAGCGTGTCATGAAAAGAGATAATATTACTGAAGATGATTTTTATAAAATATACCATTTACAAATGAATAATGGTATTAAATGCCAGATTTCAGATATAGTGGTTGATACTGATTGCAGTTTAGAAGTACTGGAAAATAAAGCTAGAAAAATTTTAAAGGAACTTAAATAATATGGTTAGAGAGATTGTTTTTGATACTGAAACAACAGGTATGGATCCTGAAACGGGTGATAAATTAGTTGAAATAGGTGCTGTTGAACTTATTAATCATATTCCGACAGGGGTGACCTTTCATCGTTATATTAATCCACAGAGAGAGGTTCCTGATGATGCCTTTAAGGTTCATGGCTTAAGTTATGATAAATTAAAAGATTATCCGACTTTTGCCGAGCAGGTTGATGAGTGGATAGAATTTGTCGGTGATGCTGTTCTAGTGGCTCATAATGCGCCTTTTGATATGAAATTTATCAATTTTGAACAAAAAGAATTAGGACGGATAACATACGGTAATGAACGAGTTATAGATACTCTTGAAATTGCTCGTAAATTATTTCCCGGACAAAGAAATAACTTAGATGCATTATGCAAAAGATTTAATGTTGATAACAGTGCGCGTACCCTGCATGGTGCTTTACTTGATGCTGATTTATTGGCTAAAGTTTATCTTGAATTGTTGGGCGGACAAGAGCCGACAATGCTTGGCGGAGAGCAAAAAAAGCAAGTTCAAACAACGCAATTTATTGATGAAAGTCAAATAGAAAGAAAATATCGTAAGCCGCGCGTTTTTGCTCTTTCTGAAGAGGAAGAAAAAGAACATTTGACCTTTATGGAGAAGAATCTGAAAGAGGCTGTTTGGCTGAAAGAACAAGTGTAATATGTATTTATAACTAAAAAAAAGACAGCAATGAGCTGTCTTCTTTAGATTACTTTTCTACAAATATATATTCTTTTGTTTGATTAGGATATTTGCAGTAGAGTTTTTTGGTACCTGTTGTGTCGGTGGTAAGATAATAAATATTTTCTCCTCTGACACCAGCCGAAATAACGGTTTCTCCCTGATTAAGCTCTATTATCTCCGGTTTTTGAGGAATAGTGTTACAAGCTGTTAAACTAAAGAGAGCTATAATTACTAAAAAAAATGCTTTTTTCATATAATAATGTGTTAATTATTTTTAATTGAAAATCTATATAACAAAGAAAAAAATAAAAGTCAAATTTATAGAGATTTCTTTTTTATAGCTTGTTTTTCTGCTCTTAGTTTATCAAAATAATCAATACGTTTTTTAATTTCACGTTCAAAGCCTCTATCAACGGGGTAGTAAAGTTTTGTTCTTTTTATACCATCAGGAAAGTAATTAGCTCCGGAAAAACCGTCTTCACAATCAGGATCATATTCATAACCATCACTGTAACCTAATTGTTTCATTAATTTTGTCGGGGCATTTAAAATATTTTTAGGTGGCATTAATGATCCTGTTTTTTTAGCTAAATTAAAAGCTGCATGCATTGCTTTATAAACACCGACAGATTTAGGGGCTGTTGCAAGATAAGCTGTTAATTGCATAACAGCTAAATCTCCTTCCGGCGACCCAAGTCTTTCATAAGTTTCCCAACAAGCTATTGCTTGTGTAACGGCATTAGGGTCTGCTAAAGAGACATCTTCAATTGCAAAACGAGTTAAACGACGTAATATATATTTAGGGTCTTCACCTGATGTTATCATTCGGGCAACCCAATATAATGCTGCGTCAACATCTGAACCTCTTAAAGATTTATGAACGGCAGATATCAGATTATAATGACCATCACGTCCTTTATCATAAACAGGGGCGCGTGACTGAATGATATTCATAATATTATCTTTGGTAAAAATTTCTCCTTCATGCGCATAAGACCAAATACTTTCTGCCAAATTAAGAATATATCTTCCGTCTCCATCAGCAATTGATTTCATAAATTCTCGTGCTTCGTCGTCAATAGGGAGTTTTTTACCGGTTTCTTTTTCGGCACGTTGTAATAATTCTTCAAAATTTTCTTCACTCAGGCGATTTAGTACAAAAACCTGACAACGTGAGAGTAAAGCAGCGTTAAGCTCAAATGATGGATTTTCTGTTGTAGCACCGACTAAAATGATTGTTCCATCTTCAACATAGGGTAAAAAACCATCTTGTTGTGATTTATTAAAGCGATGTATTTCATCAACAAAAAGTAAAGTCCCTTTTCCTTGATTAGAGCGACGATCTTGAGCATATTGAAAAACACGTTTTAAGTCAGCAACACCGGAAAAAACAGCAGATATTTGCTCAAAATAAAGGTTTGTGTGCTCAGCCATCAGACGAGCAATGGTTGTTTTACCGCAACCGGGTGGCCCCCATAAAATAAAAGAACTTATTTTTTTGCTTTTTAACATACGTCCTAAAGGAGAATTTTCACCAACAAGATGGTCTTGACCAACAACTTCTTCTAAGGTTTTAGGACGCAAACGATCAGCCAGAGGTCTTTTTATATTTGCAGAAAATAAGGTTTCTTCCATTTTTATCCTCTGGAATTATCACCCCGTTGACGGAGCATCATATTATCAATTCGTTGTTTGACAATTTTTTTATCTTGCTCAATTTCTTTGGGCTGAAGCCCTATTGTACCGGATTCTTTTTTCTTTTCTTCTAATGTTAATTTTTTGTTTTCTTCAATAATTCGGCGCAGTTCATCATTGGCTGAAGAGTCTTCTTTGGTTTTGGCAACAGGCTCGAAATGCTCTTTTTCATCTTTTTTAAATGCATTTGTAAATCGTTTAACAGCCCCGAAAATTTGCTCAAAAGAAAGACCTTTGTCTTTACCTGTAAACCATATACCTGCAGGAATGCCATTATCAAAAAAGAAATCTGTTAAATCAATACCCTTAAAATTATTTTTTTTCTTTTTAGGTTTTGGTGCAAGAATTTTTTTAAGTTCTTCCGGACTTGGAACACGACCAAGTGCTTGCGCTATTTGTTCCGGTGTAATAATACATTCGCTTAAATCAAGTTCCATAATATTAACACCGGTAAAATCAACGCCGGTAAAATCAACTCCTCTTAAATTGACTTGACTTAAATCAATTCGGCTCAGGTCCAATAAGGTTAAGTTTATCTTGGTTAAATTTAATTTATGAGGGTAATATTTTGCTAAATATTCGATAAGTTCTTGCAGATTTTCAAGAGTTAAATTATCAATGTCTATTTCAAGGAAAATGGCGTCTGTTAAATCAGCCCCTTCAATGATAACATCATGTAATTTTGCTTTTTTCAGATTGGTTCCTATAAGTTTAGCACCATTAAGGTTGGCACCGGTTAAATCAGCACCTTCAAGGTTGGCACCGGTTAAATCAGCTCCGCTTAAATCAACTCCCCGTAAATTAGCTCCGGATAAATTGATTCCTCTTAAGTTAGCTCCTGAAAAACGAGCGTTTTCTAAATTTTCTCCGGCAAAATTACCATTTTCAAGATTTTTTCCCTGAAAATCTATAGAATTTTTGCTACTCGGCGTCCAAATTTGTGGGATGATGTCAGAAATTGAATTATTTTTTTCAGGAACCGCAACGGCTGACCAGCTGACATCAGATTTTTCTTGAGCAAATTTATGTTTTTGCTCCATTATTTTTGCTTTTTTCAGCTCTAATTTTGTTTCTAATTGCAGGTCGTCAGACATTTGGTTTACCATATTTTCAATAAAATTGATTATATAATAGTAAATTGTTTTTGGCAAGAATTAATCTTGTAAAAAACATTCTTTATTATGGTTTCTTAAACAGATACAAACGTTTTTGAATCCTCCGGTCGGGTATTTGACAATTAAGCGAAATAAAGTAATGCCGGCAGCAGAAGTTTTTTCGTATGTCGGGGTATATTGCTCAAGTTCAGGACATAGTTTTTTCATCTCAATCCATTCTTTATCAGCACTCAATGTGTCAAGAAAAGACCCCAGAATCATGGTTGAATTTTGGTTATAATCCTTATTTTTTTGTTTACTCATGAGTTGTGTCGGAACAGGTTTTTGTTGTGCAGACATTAGCTCTTCAAGCCAATCATTACCATGAGCCCACTCTTGAGAGATGGATTTTTCGTATGAAGGTTTATGAATTATGGATGAGGATGGTTTATTTTGAAAATTTTTGAGTAAAACAGTTGCAATATAGTCTGTATTTTGATTTAAATCTTCGGGCTTAACTTGTAATAAGCCGCTATAGAATTGCAGAGCAACAGCTGTCATTGTTCTTTCTGTAAAAATTTGGTCGGCAATATTTTCATTTTCAAGAATATCCATTCGAATTTTTAATAAATCCAAACGTTGTTGCGGTGTTGCTTTTGTTGTTTTTTCAAGTTTTCTGAGATTATTTTTAAGTTGTTGAATATTTCTTAATTGGACATCATAATCTGCAGAAATATGTTTAGCCAGTTGGTAAGCTATTTGAATTTGCCAATAAACAGCTTTATAAAATTCTTCGCTAAGGGTTGAAAGTTGTTTTTTATGCCCTGATTTTTGGTAGTCTTGAAAGGCTTTCAAAAGCTGTGAGGCTTGTTTACTACCGTTAATACTTAATTTTTGTTCAAAAGCAGTGTCAGGAATATAAAAACCACTGACCGGAGGTGTAAAGTCAATATCTTGATCAGCCAAGACTAATGAAATTTCTTCAAAAGAGTGGGGAGTAAAAAAGCTGATATCTTCTCTTTTTTCAAAAGCTGTTTTGATATAATTTTCCGCATTGTATTGCGGTAAGAGAATATTTTTTTCATAAAAATTTCGTCCCTCAGGAACTGTTTTGCTTTTTTCTATTTTAGTTAAAAGATAAAAATCGTTTATGTTTTGCTCGGCAGAGAGAATATAATTACTGAGTTTATCAATATTTTCTTCAAGTTGTCTTTGGTATTCAATTTCTTCCGGAGAGATATTTTGTTTTTTCTTGATGATTGATGCTATTTGATTTTGGTATTGACGTTTCAGGCGGTTATATTCAAAAAGTTTTTTGTGGCTGTAATAAGCTGCTTCATGAGCTTTTAATGTCGCTAAAGTGATATTTTGGGCGGTTGCTTGGATTAAGATGTTATTACCTTTTTCTTGTGGAGAAGAAGAGATGTTCAATGAGGTGTAAAGAATAGCAAAATCAAGTTCTTTTAATGATTTAGCTAATTCAGAATGCTCATTTTCCTGTATTTTTTGCAGATTTTTAGAAAGATTGTAACTAGCATCTTTACCTATAAAAGTTGGTGTAATCTGTTTTTTGAGATTATCAATATTATATTTTATTGCACGAGAAATACTCATCTCAGGAGTTAAACGCCCTTTGGGTGCTTCATAAGAAACGGAGTGATTAACTTTTGAAGAAGGTTGCGAATTATCAACAGGTTGGTTATTTGCCACACAGGAGTTAAGCAATAACGCAAAGGCTAAAAAATAAGTGTTTTTGAAAAGAATCTTCAAAATATTTCTCCCTTTTGTAACAATTTGTAACATCTTTTTAAGTGACTTTTCAAGACAAATTAACTAGTAATTAGGTCAAATTTGATTAAATCGAGTTAGTCAATAACTATTGAGGTCTAAAATGAGTAATATCAGAGTTGCGGTTATAGGTGCCGGCATGATGGGTAAAAATCACTTGAAGATGTATAAAACACTTCATGGGGTTGATTTGGTCGGTGTTTATGATGTTTTTCCTGATTCTGCTAAAGCAGCGGCAGAAACATTTGGTATAAAAGCTTTTACTTCTTTGCAAGAAGCAGCTGCAAATGTTGATGCAGTCAGTGTTGTGACAACCTCTGTTGCGCATGCAGAGGTCGGTGAATTCTTTTTGAATAAAGGAATTCATTGTTTAATAGAAAAACCTTTGGCTACTACTGAAGAAGAATGTCAACGTTTAATTAGTGCCGCCAAGAAAAACAATGTTGTTTTATTGGTTGGTCACGTTGAGCGTTATAATCCGGCGGTTGAACAGATGTCTAAGATTTTATCTGACACTTCAAAGATTCGTTCAATTACTGCACAGAGAATGTCGGCAGCTTCGGGACGTATTACGGATGTTGATGTGGCTATGGACTTGATGATTCATGATGTTGAAGTTATCCAGTCTTTAGTTAAGTCGCCGGTTGTAAAAGTTCATGCTGCTTCTGTCAATGGCGGAAAGGATTATATCTCAGCTTTGTTAGAATTTGCTAACGGAGCAACCGCTAATTTAACGGCAAGTCGTATTACACAAGCGCGTGTTCGTACTTTAACCGTTACGACAGATACAAACTATATTGATATGGATTTTATTAACCAAAGTATCAATGTTCATTCACAAGGGCGTATGCCTTATGTTAATCAAGAAGAGATTCCGGAATGGATGCATTATGGCTTGAAAGGGAGTGTTGAACAATTGTTTATTCCGACAAATCAACCTTTACAAGCTGAGTTGGCTCACTTTATTGACTGCGTTAACGGCAAAACTCAACCGCGTGTCAGTGGTGAAGATGCGCTTAATGCTTTGCGTGTTGTATGGCAGATTCAAAATAAGTTGGGCTTTGCTTCAACGATTATTCCGGCAGAGAAATTGGCTTTGGCTGCTGAATAAAGTTGCACAAATGAAAGTTTATTATAAAATGGAGCGAGAGAATCGCTCCATTTTGGTATGAGTAAAAATAATGCGCTATAAAATAACAATAGAGTATGAGGGTACAGATTTATTAGGTTGGCAGTGGCAACCTGACGGGAATAGTGCGCAAGGTTTTTTGGAAACAGCTATTAAACAAGCTTTTGGTCGTTTTGTGACTGAGAATATTGATAATGGTGCATTAGTTTGGGGGGCAGGGCGGACGGATGCAGGTGTTCATGCTTTGGCTCAGGTCGCTCATTTTGATTTGAATCTGGATATTGAAGAATGGAAATTAAGAGAAGCTCTTAATGCTAATTTGCGAGATTTAGAGGCACCTGTCAGTATTATTACCGCTGAAAAAGTAAGCGATGATTTCCATGCACGATTTTCGGCACAAGGGCGAGGGTATATATATAGGATTTTAAACCGTCGTGCACCGAGTGTTTTATTGAAGAATAGAGTTTGGTGGGTACCTGTGCCGTTAGATATTGAAAAAATGAGGCAAGCGTCGAAATGTTTGTTGGGTAAACATGATTTTACTTCTTTTCGAGCAGCGGCATGTCAGGCAAAATCACCGATAAAGACTCTTGATAAACTTGATATTATCCAAAAAGGCGAGGAAATTATTTTTGAAGTTGAAGCGAAGTCTTTTTTGCATCATCAAGTGCGAAACTTTGTCGGAACGCTTAAAATGGTTGGTGACGGACATTTGCAAATTGATGATGTGCAAAAAATCTTAGAAGCAAAAGACCGTAAAAAAGCCGGTGTAACGGCACCGGCAGAAGGGTTGTACTTGAGTAAAGTATGGTACTAGTTAAAAACTCAGATATTGGACTATCAATACATTGCAGCGTTTTTTACTCCCAACACTTATTGCTAGTTTCAATATCTGAGTATCTACATAAATATTTATAACAAGATTGCTGTTGTTTATTTATTTTCCTTCATTACCTTTGCTATGTATCATTGCGTTTGATAATCCGGCATTTTTTTCCGCATTGATATTTCTGATAATTGGCAATAGATGTTTTGGCATTTCACCATTATAATTTTTAGCAACATATTCCCTCAATTCTGCTTCTCTTGCTTTTGGGGTTGCAGTTAATGGAAGTTCGCCGATGACAACAGGGTGTCCGTCTTTATCTTTTCTTTGAATATCAATCGGATGAATATCTCCGGCATTATTATTCATAACAACTTGCTTACTGTCATATTTTGTATCTTCTGATGAAATATCAAATTTTCTATCAGCGTAGATAACTGTAACATACGCATTTGGTCTTGTAACTTTCTGTGTTTCATCCCATACGGCATCAACTGTGTCTTCAGGTTTTGCTAATATAGCAAATCGGTCATATTCTGGACCATCTTTTAACATACCAAAAGCAGATTCACCAGGTTGAAGGTCGTCCCAGGATTTACCACCTTCAAATTGATATTTAGGACCTTTTTTATTTTTATAAGTATCTTTGCTTCCGTCTTCATAGGTTCTGGTAATAAGTGCTTCACCTTCTTTAGCAACAGATTCAACACCTGTATCAGTACAAAGATATTTTTTACCAGGAACACATTTGGTTACCATTTCCCTAATTGGAAGTTTTGCAACAGCCATACAGTCACGAGCAGAGAGAATGTCATTGATGGTCTCTTCTGTTTGTTTGTAATCAGTCATATCTGTCTCCTTTGTTAGATGTTTTGTCTAACTGTAGGATATCAGAAGTTTTGTTATTTGTCAATATGTTATGAAGGAGGGTTTTGTTTTTGTATAAATGGGAAATAATGGCTTGATTTTAATGGAAATATTGATAATATGGTCGGCAGTTATTTATTTTTAATCTATTATTATATGAAACAGAAATTATTAAACTGGATTCATAGCGTTTTATATGGTTATGATCCGAAAATTCAGGGTTGGCTGGTTGGTGTAGCCAAAGAGCATGGTCTTAAAAAAGACGATTATCAGAGTATTGTAAAAGCAGTTTCTGATGAGGAACTTTCTAATTTTCGTTACAACTTTCTCCGTCTAAATCTTTTAGAAGGTGCGCCGACACCGGATATGGTTTTGGGCGGACTTGAAATTTATGAAAATAAGGTACTTGCTTCGCAAGATAAACGAGCTAAAAGCTTGCTGAAGCTGGTTGAAAATGAGCTTGAGCAGCGAAGAAAAATCCTTAAAAAACAAAGTGTTGCTTTTCTTGATTGGGACAACTTAGTCATTGATGAGGGATCGTTTAAGCTGTTTTGTAAAAAAAGCGAATTTGGATCTTTGGGAAAAGCACGATTTGATGTCAGTGCTCAGCAAGACAACGGTTTTCCGAGCCATATCTTAACTTATTCCTTTTCGGTTAAGTTGGGAGATGAGGAAATCCGCTTAGATGCTCCTAACGGCTTTGATAGGTGTAATGTTTGTATTCCTACGAACGAAGAAGAGACCAAGTGGCTTAAAAAGCATAGAATTATAATCTCTTTTAACCCTTATAAAACGGAAGAGCCGGAGCCTTTGTTTGCAGATGATTATTATCAGCAAAAAATTGATGTTCCTTTGCCTTTGCCGGATGACACTAAGCAGAGAATTAAAGATTTTTTGTGCGGTGTTGAAGATAAGGACGACGAAAAAAATCAATTCGAAAATCCTAAGTTGATTGAGCCGATTTTGTTTGTGTTGGTTTATAATCATCTTTTAAAGCGAAAGTTAGAACTTGATAAAGTTCATGTTGCAGAAGAAATTAAGCGGAAACATCTTAAGGAAAAGATGTATTATCGCTTAATGCATCAGTATTCTCTTTGTGAAGAGAGAAGAAAGAAACTTGATGAACTTTATCGTTGTTATAAAACCTCCAAGTGATGAACTGTCCCCCAAAGTTTGGACAGTAAAAAAAAGTCCCGAGGTAAGTTCATCAGGAGGTAGTTAACAAATGGCATCGGCATTGAGCCGGTGTCATTTTGTTTAAGTTCCACTGATAACGTTCATTATTATAATAATAGA
>JAFUXF010000034.1 GCA_017477185.1 Alphaproteobacteria bacterium
CAATCTGATTTTGCTCCGAAGCATTCTGTTTACATCAAACTTTCCTGATGATATTCGCGAAATGGCAAAGCAGTATGAAGGACGTTTTCCCAACAAAGATGAAATTGAACAAATTTATGCCAAATTCAAGGAGATTAACCAAAATCTTTATGAATGCGGAGAACCTTTGTTGCAGAGAAAAAAGTATCTTTATACTTCAGGTGATGAAAAAGCCGATAAGATGATGAACTATTGTCTTAACTTTGCAAACGGACAGGATAGTTTGGCAGATTGTGACAGTTTTGTCGGAGCTGTGTTAGTTGAAAAATCACTTCCGGACATCAGACAGCTCGAGGCGGATATTCAGTCATTTAAGGAAAAGCACTTAAATAAATCCAATCTTGATGAGTATGATGAGTTTGATGTGCTGTGTGTGGTGGATGGTCAGAAAGTCCGTCTTCCCTTCTCTAAAAGGGCTCTTGGACAACCGATTGGAATTTTCCCTTTCAAAGATGAGCCGGAATATCTTGAACTTGAGGAAGTTGAAAACAAAAAGCACACCGATAAAGATGTCGACGAAAGTCGTCTGCTTGATGAGCATTTTTGTTGTGGTCGCGTTTCTAAGGTTGTTGACCGGCTGAATCTCTATTTAAGAGAAATGAATAAACCTATATTGGAAGGTTCTTATCTGGCTGATAGTTCCTACATGAAAGGTTGCGGCTGGATTATCGGCTTTGATAACACCGGAGATTATCATGGCGGCAATGTTCCTGCAAAACTCCGCTATATGGGGCGTTTTAAAGGAAAGTGTCAAAAGTAAAACTAAATTAAAAGCTTATGAAACAAGAAGTATTATTGAGCAATGTTCTGCCTTATATTCAAGTATGGACATTGACTATTATTTCGATTTTGTTGGTACTCACATATCGTATCTGGCGTTTCGGTAAGCAACATCCCGAAATCTTTCAGCAAAACACAGCAATAAGAGATAAACAAAAGTTACTCCAAAAAGCTGAGTTGCAACGTCAGTACCACAATAAATCAATGCTGGCAATTTCCGTTATCTTTGTTTGGATAATCGGGATGGCCGTGATTTGCTTTGGTTTTGAGAGGGCATTATTACTAATACAGGGATGGTTTTTATTGGTATTTGCCGCCTGTTGTATTTTATGGGTAGTGTCTTTGATAAAACGCAAGCCTTAAAAGAAAATTTTTTCATCATAAAAATTCCCCCGCCACCCTAACAGGTCGCGAGGGATTTTTTTATTTTAAAGTCATCCCTCCGAACTGCAAGGTTCGGTCAAGGGATCTTCAAATTAAATAAAAAAGCGGAAGATGCCCTGACGATTCCTGTCGGAATCGAGGCATGACATTGGAGATTTTTTTTGTTTGACTCTGACATATTTTTTATTTAAGGTGGCGGCTAGAAAATCTATAATTGTAACAAAAGAATTATTAATCAAACTAAATATTATTGCGTATGGAACATTACATTGAAGGTCGTGTTATCTTAGGCCTGTTGTGCCTGATACACGCGTTTGCCGGTTGTGCTCTTCAAGTACCTTGGGGACACCTCAACAAAAAGGTGCTTAACGGCTTTTTCATAACCGAACTTGTTGCAGTAACCGCGTATATTATTTACGACAATCTGCAAACACCGCCTCATGACGGTTGGACACTCGCCATTATCGGCTATCTCTTTGTGTATGCTTGGATTCTGATGACTTGGGCAGGTTATAGCATTTATACCGCACTTGATGTGGATAAAACCTATAAAATGAGAATCAAAGGTCATGTTCGTTTTATGAACGAGGATTATTTCAGAGGAACAGTCATGGACGGCAGGAGCAAAGTCGAAGTTTTATTGCCTTATGCACCGGAGTTGATTTCATCAGCTAAAGCCGGTCGAAAACAAAAGGTCAAGTTCGATAAGTTTCTCCGTGATTTTCATATTCTGGTAAAACTTGCTAAAACTTAAAACAATAAAAGCGTATGAAAAAGTTAGTCTTTGCGTTAATTGCCGCGCTCAGCGTAGCATTAACTGGTTGCTCTGCTTTTGACAGCGAGCCGATTGAGCCGAAAATTATCGGCACCGGCAATCTGCAATATGAGGCAAAAAGCGGCACTTGGTTTGTGGTTGTTGACTCAACTCAATACACCGTTGCCACTGTGACTATTCTTGACCGCAATCCGCGTTCATATGGCAAAACGCAGAACGTTGAGCCGGTTGAGGGAATGTTGGTTACCGTGTTCACTTCGCCGCGTAAAACCGGAGTGCAAGCCGTTACCGGTAGGCAGACAGCTGAGCAGATTGAGGAATTATACCACACCAATTCAACTACCGGTGTTATTCTTCTTGGGCTGTTACTGTTGTGTGTCTTAGGTATCGCTTTACTACCCAAAAAAAGTTGATGTAGTGCATACTGATGTCTGAAATTTTAATCCCCCGCCGCCACCGTGCCGCGAGGGATTTTTTTAGAATAAATCTTTCGAAAATGGAACATCTTGCAGCATACGTTGAGGCTTATAAAGATAAATATTCGTCACAGTAGGAATATTATCATGCCGGTGAGTGTATCCTCTGTCTTCCATGCAAAGACGATATTTTCTCGGATTAGAACCGGAATTATCTCTTAAAGAACGAACAAGAACCGGTTGTGCTCCGGGGTAAGCGACATAGCTTGCCCAAATCCCTTTTTCATCATGCCAATTCGCGCGTAAATCCAATTTTGTTTCTTCTGAGAAAAACCATGTGCGAAAATCAGGCATATGCAGACCCTCTGCAATTCTCATACATTCGGAATGGTCACGAGAAAATTTTTCAATTCCGGTCTTGGGGCGTTCCCAATGATAAATAATTTGTCCCTTACCGTTACTTTCTAAGAAATATCCGCAACTCGAAAGCGTTAGTGTTAATAAAATAATGTGCAACCCTTTTTTCATCTTAAAAATCCAAATCAGCATAAGAACGTGCCGGCAAAATGCCGCGAATACTATCTTTTAAAATATCCTTGAAGCTGGGACGAGATTTGATTTTAGAATACCACAGCTTGGTATTTTTATAATCATTCCACGGCACATCTCCTAAATAATCAAGAATAGATAAATTAACGGCAGCGGAAATATCAGCCAAAGAAAAATTATCGCCTGCGAGATAATTATTTTGCTCGGTCAACCAGTCAAGATACTCCATATGAAAATTCAAATTATTAAAGCCGATATTCAAAATTTTTGAATCAGGTGTTGTGCCATGAGCAAAACGTTTATGTACTTTTTCACAAACAATATTGCGATATACTTCATGATAAAACTTATAATCAAACCATTCTGTCAATCTTCTGACCTCAGCGCGTTCTTTTGACAGAGAGGGAAGTAGTTTATAATCTCGAGATGTTTCTTCTAAAAATTCACAAATAGCTTGATTACCGCACAGAACATTCCCGTCATAAATAAAGATAGGAAGCTCTCCTGCCGGATTTAGTTTATAACATTCCTGAGATAAATTCCAAGGCTCTTCCTCCTTTAAGACAAACAACATCTTCTTTTCGCTCATCATCACACGAATCTTGCGCGAAACCGGAGAAACAGAATGTTGTACTAAAAGAACCATGATAACCTTATTAAAATTTCTTATTGATTTATAAATAACAATAACAAAGACAAAAGACAAGGTCAATCATGAGATGCAAACTGCATACAACTATTTTACAAAAGAGGGCGGAACGACCCCGTCAGAGGCTTCATCTGCACGGCGGATTTCTTCAATAACGCGTTGTTCTATAGCCGATTTAATTTCTTCCTGATGGGGTTTCAAAACCTTTTTAATGGTTTTTGTGATATAATCACTTTTAACCGTAACTTTAGAAACACCGATAAACAGAGGCATGTCCCATAAGGCTTGTTTAGACATTAACACCATATCCCTAATACCGAGCTTAGCTTGTTCTAAGGCTCCATAATAACGGCTTGTCAAAATATAATCGACATTTCCGACAAAAAGTTGTTCATATAATTTTTCGGAAGTGTCAAATTTTTCTATTTGATAATTTTTTAAGTCTTTTGAGACATAATCTGCAAGGCGTTCGCGACTGTCCATCGCCCCTTTAAGGTTTTTCAAATCATCACGAGTCTTGATATTTAAAGATTTATAAGGCATGGTGACAACAACTAAAGGATTGTTGAGTAATGATGGATAAATCATATCCA
This sequence comes from Alphaproteobacteria bacterium, assembly GCA_017477185.1. Classification (GTDB taxonomy): domain Bacteria; phylum Pseudomonadota; class Alphaproteobacteria; order RF32; family CAG-239; genus Scatocola. The sequence continues at coordinate 4,186 of JAFUXF010000034.1, forward strand.
TTCCAAGATATTCCTCAGAGTCATAATAAGCACCTAATACAAGGTCAATATCACCGTTAACAACACCAAACATTCGCTTAGAATATGTATCCTGAACGGCATATTCAATACCGATTTTAGCTTCAGATTTAATCAAATCAAGCAAGGGCTGAAAAGCCGTATCAATTCCATCACCATATTTGTTAATCTGCCCGAATGGCGGGTAGTTTAAAAAAGAGGTCACCCACAGGCGTTCGTGCGTTTTTAAGCCGCCTTGTTTCTCTTCTACCAATGCAAAGGCTTGAGCACACATCAAAAATAACAGACCAGCTAAGCAAAATGACCTTAAAAATTTAACCATGGTAATGTCCTCTTTAAAAGTTTATAAGAATATATTAACCAAATTGTGTTAAAAAATATTTTATAAAGACAAATTATAGAGGATAAAAAATGACACCACAAGCTCAAGGATATGCCGGTAATTATGATATGGCGCAAAAAGAAGGATTAAACCAAAAAGAATTGGAAATCCGTGCTTTTATCAATATGGCCTCTGCCTTAAATAAAATTAAAGAAAATTGGGAAACAGAAAAACAAAATTTATCGGATGTCTTAGATAAAAACCGTTTATTATGGACGGTTATTGCCAGTGCTATGCAAGAGCAAGATTGCCCGCAACCGGCAGATATTCGTAAAAATATTTTACAATTAGCAACATTTGTTTTTAAACGTACTTTAGACTTATTAGGCAAACCTTCTCCTGAAGGGCTAAATGTGTTAATCAATATTAACATGAATATTGCCCGTGGATTAAATGGTAACGCAGCAGACTAAGTCTTTTTACTCATATCTCAAAGCATTAATCGGGTTGAGCAAGGAGGCTTTGTAAGCCGGAAAATACCCAAAGAATAACCCGACAAAACCGGCAAAAGAAAAAGGTAATACGATATAAAAGAGTGATAAAACAGCTTTCATTGAGGTAAATACGCCAACCAAATAAGAGCCGCCGATTCCGATAATAACCCCGATTAATCCACCGATTAATGACAAGACGAGCGATTCCATTAAAAATTGCCGCCGAATATCCCAAGAGCGTGCACCGATTGCCATACGAATACCGATTTCTCTGGTGCGCTCTGTAACAGAAACCAACATAATATTCATAATCCCGATTCCGCCGACTAATAAAGATATAGAAGCAATTGAGCCCAATAATATTGTCAAGACCTTGGTTGAGCTTTCCATCATTTCCATCATTTGTGTCAGATTCATAATAATAAAGTCATCATCTTTATTGGCACTGAGATTATGACGTTGGCGAAGGAGAGCTTTGATTTCGTCTTGCAAAGTGTAAGTACTTTGCGAATCAATAGCCTGTAGCATGACCATATTGACCTGATCCGGAATGGTAATGCCCATTAACTTTTTTTGCGCTGTTGAAATCGGGATGAAAACCGCATCATCTTGGTCTTGCCCCATACCATTTTCGCCGCGTTTTTCTAAAACCCCGATAACCACAAACGGCACACCTTTAATCCTGATGGTTTTGTTTAACGGGTCAACATCACCGAATAATTCATTAACCACTGTTTGCCCTAATACGGCAACTTTTGAGGCATTTTTAATGTCCGTATCAACAAAAGACCGCCCATAATCCAAAGACCATTCTTTAATTTCAAAATAGCGATTGTCTGTACCGGTAATACTGGTTGACCAGTTGGCATTGCCATGAATAATTTGCGAGGCTTCGTTTAAAACGGGGGCGGCAAGTTTTATTTTGCTGATTTTTTCTTCAATGGCATTGCCGTCGCTGGCACGCATGGTCGGTTGTGAGCCGAAACCGCCGCGGACACCGCCGGAAGTTGCAACCCCCGAGCGAATCATCATAATATTAGCCCCCATGGACTTCATTTCATTTTGAATTGATTGCTGCGCACCATTACCGATAGCCAACATAATAATGACTGCAGCAACCCCGATAATAATACCAAGGCTTGTAAGAATAGAGCGCATTTTATTGGCTCGGATGGCACGAATGGCAATATTGAAAATAACAGAAGTATCCATGCGACGTTTTGACATCTTAGTGTTTTACCTTTTCATCTATACTGATTTCACCATCAACAATATGAATAATACGATCAGCAAATCGCGCGATATCTTCTTCGTGGGTAACAAGAATAATTGTGCGCCCTAAATCGCGATTAAGTTGTTGAAACAGATGCATGATTTCGACACTCATCTTAGTATCTAAATTACCGGTCGGTTCATCTGCAAAAATAATCGGTGCCTCATTAACAATGGCGCGAGCAATTGCTACACGTTGTTGCTGACCGCCGGAGAGTTGATTTGGCTGATGATACATGCGCTCTTTCAAGCCGACATCAATCAGAGCTTTTTCTGCTTTGTGATGACGTTCATTTTTTTCAACTCCGCTATAAACCATGGGAAGTTCAACATTTTCAATGGCGGAAGTTCGAGAGAGCAGGTTAAATCCCTGAAACACAAAGCCGATTGTCTGATTGCGAATATCAGCCAGCTCGTCAGAAGAGAGTTTTTCAACGTTCTGCCCATTCAAAATGTATTGCCCTGAGCTGGGTTTATCCAAACATCCCAAAATGTTCATTAAGGTTGATTTTCCTGAACCGGATGGTCCCATAATGGCAACAAACTCACCATTATCAATTTTTAGGTTGATATTTTTGAGAATAGGGAGTTCGCCGTCACCCAAAGGATAACTCTTACAGATGTTTTTGAGTTGAATTAAAGGCATTAGCGCGGCATCCTCATTCTCATGGCACGGACTTTTTCTTCCATATTACCTTGTTCAACAATCACATTATCGCCATCTTTAAGTGTCTCTCCTTTGATTTCAGTATTTTCATCATCAGAAATACCGACAGAAACGGCAATACGCTCCGGTTTTCCGTTCTTAAGCACCCAAACACCTTTATCTTTATAGCGTTGAATCTTACCATCTTCGTCTGTAACATAAAAACGCAGAGCCTTGTTGGGGACAGTCAGAACACCTTTTTTGTCTGCCGTAATAATTTCAACATTAGCGGTCATCCCCGGTTTGAGTTTCAAATCTTTGTTGTTGACCTCGATAATAACTTGATAAGTGACAACATTTGAGGTTGTGATAGCCTTGTTGCGAACCTGTGTAACAACCCCTTCAAAAATTTCATCAGGAAAACTGTCCACACTGAATTCAACCTTTTGTCCGACATTGACCTTAGCAATATCGGCTTCGACAACAGAGGTTTCAATTTGCATTTTTTCTAAATCTTCCGCAACATAAAATAGGGTAGGAGTTTGGAAACTGGCAGCAACGGTCTGTCCGACTTCCACTTCTTTAGAAACCACAATTCCATCAATCGGAGAGACGATTCGCGTATACCGTAATTCTGTTTCAGCCGATTCGAGTTGCGCCTCGGCTTGCTGAACGGTTGCTTTTTGTAAATCAAGTTGAGCGAGGGCATTTTTATATTCTTTTTCCGCCAAATCCAAATCTTTAACGGAAGTATATTGTGAGGCATTAAGTTTTTTCTTACGTTCTAAATCTTTTTTGTAATAGATAATATTGTTTTCACTGACTTTAACCTGTGCCTTAGCCACTTCTAAGTTTGCACGGCTTTTATCAACGGTTGCCTGAAACATGGCAGGATCAATCTGTGCTAACAATTGATCTTTTTTAACGACGGAGTTGTAATCAACATAAATCTCGGAGATTGTCCCAGAGACCTGAGAGCCGATATTAACCGTCGAAATCGGGTTAATCTGACCGGTTGCCGTTACTTTTTCTAAAATATCTGTATAGCGAGCTTTCTGAGTAACATAAGCGGTTGTTGTTGAACTTTTACTTCTAAAAAATAAAAAAATCGCCGCGATAATGGCAACAACAATAATCAATTTACCTAAAAATTTCATTTTATTATCCTTTGAAAAAACAGCAAATTTTCAGCTATGATATAATACTTTTTTTACAAATTAATTATTTTTTTTATTTTATTACCAAAAAAAACTTGAATCCTTTTGTCAAGTAGGTTATATTAGAAAGGCTAAACAAATTACTGTGGATATATTATCAATTTTCGTCGTGCATACTTTTTTCTATATGCCACAGGTTTAGTGTATGCGCTTAATCCCTTAATTTATTTTAAAATGGGAAAAAAATCAAAAGCTAAGAGTGAGAGTGGAACAAAAGTCATTACGACCAGTCCGAAACAAGAAGCCGCTACAGTCAAAATACTTGGCTTGGCTTCCGAGTATGGTGTCACGATTTTTAAGGCACCCAGAATGGAGGATGGTCATTTGACCGATGGTCAGCGGGCAGTGAGAAAAGAATTTCCGAGTGGAGACCCGCAAAAGCCGGATGTTCTGTATTCAATGTGGGCAAACAAGAAAGACGGTGAGCGTGTCTTGGCTGTCTTGAAACCACAAGAGAATGCCCTCTCCATCAAGCCGGCAACGGCTGCCATTCGAACCGTTAAATTCTAACACTCCGATGGCAAAGAAAGAAAAAAGTTTGGCGGAACTGTCTGTCTTGCGAGAGCAAGGCGTGGTGACCGCAAGCGATGAAGAGATTGCCAAAATCCGAGCACAACGTGCCGGAGAAAAGGCAAAAAGGACCTCGAGAGAGGAAGTGCGCCAATTTTTTCCGAGTTATGAGGCTCATGTCACAAAGTTCGGAAAAAGTTATTCCCGCAACTATGATGAGACGAAGGAGTATCTTCGTTATCTGGCTGCGGAAATAAGAGCATTTCGGAAAGACAACGTTGAAAAGGGGAAGAAAAAAGAAGCATTAAAAGAACAGCTTAAAATCCCTTATCATCTCGCTTTCACTCGTCTTGCTCCGACTTATAAGGAGTATAACGAGTATCGAAATGAATTGGGCGACCTTCTGATTGAAGGTCTAAAAATTCAAGACCGAGAACTAAAAGTGTTTACCTACAACTATGTTGACAAGCTGTTGACTGACGGTTTTGTTGACTGGGGGTGGTTTACACGAATGTTGGCGAAGAATTATGTCTCACGTTACGGGTGGGCTTTACTTCGCAAGCATTCCGACCTTCTCGGTCAATTTGGAGGAGATATCCTCGGACCGCAACTCGATGAATGGGCAAATGGTGAAAAATTCCCTTGTGATGAGAGTGTTCCTGAAGATGTTCGGGAGGAAAATCGGCGTAAGAATGCCGAACTCAAAGAAATCACATGGGCAAACTGGACTCGTTTGTCGAGTGAAGACGGTAAACCGGCGGATATGAGGGAGATTCTTCCTCGTCACGTCGGCTGCAGCTAAGTTGACGAATGGCGACTAAAGCATTCGAGCTGCCCCGTCAATCTAAACTTAAACCCCTATGATGAACGTATGAGTCATCGTAGGGGTTTTTAGTTCCCCTCTCTAAATTTTTAGAGAGGGGATAAGGGGTGAGTTTAAAAACTAAAAAATTAACGAATATTCAATATGGAGAGAGTTAAACTCATCCTGAAATTCTATAATGATATGGTCGGTAATATACCTCCATATCATCAAGAATTTCTACCTTCCCTAAAAATTCAGGGAAGGTTATATATTTCTCTAAATTTTCAGGGCAAATTTAAAGAAAGAAAAACAATGCAAAGAAGGAAAGATTTGCAACAATTTGCAAAACAAATGCGAAAAACAACCTATACAGAGGCAGAGAAAAAATTATGGCAATATTTGAGAAATCGGCAGTTGGGTTATAAATTTACAAGGCAGTATGTCTTTGATAATCGTTACATTGTGGACTTTATGTGTGCGGAGAAAAAAATGATAATTGAAGTTGATGGTGGACAACACCATGAAAGTAAATCAGATGTTGACAGAGATAATTATCTGAAAACAAGAGGCTATGTGGTTTTAAGATTATGGAACAATGATGTTCTACAAAACATAGAAGGCTGTCTGATAACAATCAAAAAATGTCTGGATAGGAACCCAATTTAATCCTGATTATTTTTGTTTATAACCACAAAAATGCTTGAGATATAAACAAAATAGGTTACAATCACTCTGAATCTATTGTCAACAAACATGGAGAATCTAAGAATATGTCCAGAATCCTAATAACGTCAGCATTACCCTATGTTAATGGTATCCCACATTTGGGACACATGGTCGGTTGCCTTTTACCGTCCGATGTCTATGCACGTTATCAACGAATGATGGGCAATGAGGTTTTGTATATTTGTGGTACGGATGAACACGGGACACCATCTGAAGTTGGTGCTGCTAAAGAGAATATGCCGGTTGAAGAATATTGCACCAAATACCACAATCGCCACAAGGCAGTTTACGAGAAGTTTAATCTGTCATTTGACTTTTTCGGTCGCACCAGTACTCCGCAGAACGAAGAAATAGTTAATCATATTTTTAATCAGCTTGATAAAAACGGCTTTATTGAAGAAAAGACTATTAAACAAGTTTTTTCGATAGACGATAACCGCTTTTTGCCGGACAGATATATCACCGGAACATGCCCGCATTGCGGATATGATAAAGCGCGTGGCGATCAGTGCGAAAATTGTACAAGAGTTTTGGAGCCGACAGAGCTGATAAATCCGCGTTCAACTATTTCCGGTTCGACCAATCTGGAGGTTCGGGAGACCAAACATTTGTTCTTAAAACTTCCTGAACTGGAAAAAGAGTTATCGGAATGGGTTAAAACCAAAGAGCCGTACTGGCCTGATGTCGCGTATTCTATCGCCCAGAAATGGCTCAAAGAAGGACTGCAGGAGCGTTGTATTACCCGAGACTTAAAATGGGGATTTTCTGTCCCTCGAGAGGGTTATGACGATAAAGTCTTTTATGTGTGGTTTGATGCCCCGATTGGCTACATTGGTATTTCTAAACAATGGGCAGATGAAAAACCTCAGGAAAGAGATTGGTGCTCTTGGTGGCTAGATGCTAAAGACGTGTACTATGTCGAGTTTATGGGCAAAGACAATGTTCCTTTCCACTCTATTTCTTTTCCGGCGACCTTGCTGGGAACCAGAGAAAACTGGACGAAGGTAGATTATCTTAAAGGAATGAGTTACTTGACATTTGAGGGAGGGAAGTTCTCCAAGTCAGAGCATCGCGGGATTTTTGCTGAGGATGCAATTGAGGAATTTCCTGCAGATTACTGGCGTTATTGGCTGATGTCAAATGCCCCGGAAGCATCCGATTCGTCATTTAGCTTTGATAGTTTCGCCGGCGTTGTTAACAAAGACTTGAACGGTGTTTTAGGAAATTTTGTTTCTCGCGTGATGAAAATGACAGCCTCAAAATTAGGAGAGGAAGTTCCTGCCGGAGGAGAATTGCAAACTGTAGATGTAGAGCTGATTGCCAATTTGCAAGAGAAAGTCGATAACTATCTCAAATACTTAAAAGAGATGGAATTCAGAAAAGCCTTGAACGAGTTGCGTGCAATATGGGTTGAGGGGAATAATTATATTTCAGCAACTGAACCATGGGTCGTTATTAAAGAAAATCAAGAACGTGCTGCAACCATTTTAAGAATTTGCCTGAATTTAATTCGTATTTTTGCAACATTGAGTGCGCCGATTATGCCGGAAACCGCTGAAAAAATTATGGCAAAATTCAATATGACAACAGAAGGTTTATTACTAAAGAATTATGATATAAAGACAGAAATTAATGCCTTAAAGGCCGGACAGAAGTTCACCATTGGCGAGACTTTATTTGAGCGAATAACGCCGGAGAAGGTTGAAGAGTTAAAAACTAAATATGGAAGTGGACAATAATGCTGTTAAAAAGACATAGTAGAAAAGATGATGGAGTTTATCCTTTACACGGATGGGCAAAGTTTTTTCACCGTTTAGGAAGGTTCATTTTGTTTCCGTTACGTCGCCCGATAATCACATTGTTGATTATTTTGGTACTGTTTTTAGCACCGACATTTCGGGGTGTAAAACCGATTAGTGTCCACAAATGGTATGCAACGCAAATTGTCAGCCTGTATAATAAAGTGTTGGTTTGGTGGGGAAGCCGTCAACCGGAAGTTACCCCCGGAGAATTTAAGTTTCATCCGGAAGAAGCAGCACCGGCACCGGTGACGCCGTCTGAATTTACAGTTCCTGAACTGCAAGATGACAATGCTCCGAATATATTAGAAGTTTTACGCGGCGAACAGCCGACAGAAGAGACTAAAGAAGAGGCTCAGGAAAAACCTCAAGAACCTGAAAAATCTAAAGCAGAGGAAAAAACGGTTCATCCGTCAGATTTTATTCCGGATGAGACTGAAGTTGTTTTTCCTGCAGGAACCAGAATGCCTGAAAATGAAAAATTATATGCATATCCTCAAGATAAAAAGGTTGCTTTATTAAAATATGTTGATTATCCGCATGAGGTTTATGGAATTGCCAAAGTTCATGATTCTAATGAAATAGAAATAAACGGACAATATATTATGTTGTATGGAATTTATGTTCACCCGATGACCGCCAGAGGAGTAAGCGCAACGCAGTATCTTAAAGATAAAATAGATGGTAAGGAAATTAAATGTGGGATAATTGCGTATACCGATCAGGATATTGCTACCGGAATTTGTTATGACGAAGACGTTAATTTGAATATAGATTTAATTACTAAGGGGTATACCAAGAACGTTGCTTTATAATTAGAGGGAAAAATGTGGCAACCAATTCTGATGATAGCCGGCTACCTGATGAGTATTTTGGGGCTAGCAATGCTCATTCCGGCAGGATATGATATCTATTTAACGCATAAACAATGGTCTCCGTTTATCTCTTCAGCAGCCATTAGTTTGTTTATTGGAATCATGCTTTTTCTGACAAATCGGATGCCGATTACGAAAATCAGCTTAAGACAGGGGTATTTAATTACGGTTATCAGTTGGGTATGCTTAGTTTTTATTGCGGCTATTCCATTAAAAATGAGTGGCGTATTTCCTCATTTTATAGATGCATTTTTTGAAGCAATGTCCGGCTTAACCTCAGCCGGAGGCACAGTACTGCAAAATATTGAAGAAACTCCATATCCTGTTTTGCTGTGGCGGTCGATGCTTAATGGCTTGGGGGGAATTGGAATTGTCATTTTTGCGGTCGCTTTATTACCTTATTTAGGCATTGGAGGTATGCAGATTTTTCAGCGAGAAAATTCTGATTCTGATGATAAATTTATGCCAAAGTTCAGCTATATTGCTAAAAGAATTATCATATTGTACCTTTTTTTGCTTGCAGCATGTATCATCAGCTTTAAGGGAGCCGGGATGGACTGGTTCGATGCGATTAACCATGGTTTAACAACGACATCAACCGGTGGCTTTTCAACTAAAAATGCTTCATTTGGTGCTTTTAATAGTGTATCAATTGAAATGATTGCCGTTATTTTTATGTTGCTAAGTTCTTTACCAATGACTTTTTATATTGTGTTATGGCAAAGTCGAGATTTTCATAACTCACGCAATATTCAAGTAATAACGTTTTTTAAAATTATTGCCGTTTATACGATAGCTGTGACATTATTTTTACTCTTTAAAAATAATATGAATATATTGCAGGCATTGCGTTACGCTGTGTTTAATGTTGTCTCAATCGTGACTACCAGTGGTTTCTCATCAACAGACTATTTACAGTGGGGCGCATGGAGTGGAACATTCTTTTTAATATTCATGTTTACCGGAGGATGCACGGGATCGACTTCAGGGTCGATAAAGATTTTTCGTTGGCAGGTTTTTTACGCCTTTTTGCGTAAATCACTGATCGGTGCAACAGAGCCTAATCGGGTGATTCCGATAAAACTTGGCAATTATAATATTGAAAATTCTTTAGTATCATCGATATTTATTTTTCTAAGTGCGTACTTAGTTTGTTTGACCGGCTTTACGATTTTGTTAGCCATAAGCGGTTTAGATTTTGTGACGGCATTTAGTTCTGCATCTGCCTGCATGACCAATACGGGACCGGGGTTTGTTGCGATCAATGGGCCGGCAGGAAATTATGCATTTTTAACACCAATGGCAAAAGGAATTTGTTGCTTGGCTATGTTGGTTGGTCGTCTTGATGTACTGACGATTTTAGTTTTGTTTACCAAGGACTTTTGGCGTCGCTAAGTATAAAACAAAGTTTTTATTTGTCCCGGATCAAGCCATAAATCAATTCCCTGCAAAATCATTTGTCTTAAGTGAGTATATTCGGCAGTAGAAGTAAATGTTATATATTGCTCCAAATCTTCTTGAGTAGAATGTTCAATAAAATCAGCAAATTCCAAAACCAGATTTGTTTGCCTCGGATAATTTCCCGTATTTTGAAAAAGCTCAGCTTCAAAAATCCAAAATAGAATATCTGCCTTATGTTTTAATTCTTTAGAATAAATCATTTCATTCCTCCCGATTATAACATAAAGATATAATATAAAAGATTCAATAATAACTTATTGTTATCAACAAAGGAAAACAAAACAATATTCTATAATGAAAAAAATCGAGAATTTAGTTGTGATGAAGAGAAGTATATATATCCATGATATCATCAATTTTAAGCTCTTGTTGAGCCTGAGGAAGATCATGAATCTTTTTATATATAAGTCTTACAAGATGTGCTTTGTCATCAAAAGAAAGAGTAATATCATGATTCTCTGCCCAATTTTCAATATTCTTTATAATATTTGAAAAGTAGTCAAGAGCCTTTTCTGTCACATCGTCTGCGTCAAATTCAAACAAGTAATTAGGTGTGACTTGAAAGAAACGGCAAAATTTTGCCACAAAAGCATAATCAGCCTCACGTTTCCCGTTTAAGTACTGATTTAATCTTGGTTGGCTGATTCCGAGCTTTTCCGCGACAGCAGTCTGACTTAAGCCGGAGTTTTCCACAACTGATTTCATACGCTTTGCTATCATGAATGCAAGTATATCACGGTTTGTTAAATAATCAAATAACTTATTGTTATTGACAATATATAACTATATGTTATTTTTTATTGTGGGTTTCATAACAAGAGGACAAAAACATGGATGATGAAGCAAAAAGGTGTCAGAAAATGGTCATTGCCATAATGATTCAAAATATGAAAGACATGACATCACCATATGGCGTTTTAAATAATCGGTTGGCCTGCCGGCAAGCCTTTGACTTTATTTTTAATCCGCACACGAGCGAATATGAAAATTTTTGTTTTTGGTGCGATTTAGCTTGTCTTAATAAGGAATATTGGCATCAGATCGCAATTATGAATTTAGCACAAGAATTACTTCTTAAACCTTGGCTGCGCTACCGCATATTACTTTATATGAAAGGAGAGAAAAATATGCGTGATTTGCGGTGTTGTTATGAAAAATGCAAACAAAATGGGTATCATAATTATATAGAGGTTTTAGAAAATGAATATATCGATTGATGAAATTAAAGAGAATTTAGCTTTTGCCGCCGGTATTATGCGGCGTCTTCCCGCTGTTCGGGTGCAAGGCTATAACTGCTCATGGCCAAAATTTTGCATGGATGAGGATGACCTCAGAAACGAGGGGGATATATGGTTGATGCCTTTACCTGAAGAAATAACGATAATGGAAAATATTCTTTCTTGGCTTGAGTTTACAAGTTTTGAAAACCGCCGCATTATATGGTTACGCTCATGCGGTATGGGATGGAAACGCATTGCAGACAGAACACACCGTAGTCGCAGTGGCTTAATCAGAATTTATAATAATGGGCTGAAAGATATTTGCGAAACGCTCAATTTACCGACAAATGAGAAAAAAACGACATTGACCGTTCATTCAATCCGGCTAAGGGTTTGAGGTATGTTTTTGAAACGTAATGGAACGTTTTGAAACGCTTTGAAACATTTTGGAATTTTGACCCTATAGACATTTAGAGCGGTTTATGATAATTATTTAGGTACAATAGCGATGAAGAACGTTGTTCGAGGTGTTAAGATGAAAAAACAATCAGATATTGATGCCGCAAAACAACAGTTGGTCGAAGAGCTTGAAGCCGCAAGGCTAATAGCTCTTGAGACCAAAAGTTCTGCGGCTATGGTTTCCGCCTCAATCGGAAAAGCAAAGATTTTAGGGCTTATAAGTGAAAAGAACAAAAAAGAGGGGGAAGAAGAAAAAATAAAAATTCAACCGGTACTCGTGCAGTTTATTACCGATACCGATGAAAAAAAAGAAGAATAGTGCGACAGCCTGCTTTTATACGCAGGCTGTTTTTTATATCCAGAGAGGAAAAATGACAGATATTTGGAATAAAGAGATAGTATTAACAGATGAAGATAAACAACGCTTAGGGATTACAGATGAGCAAATTGCTGCTATGGAAGCCAAAAAGCAACAAAATAGTTTTACTGATTATGTAAATACAGGAGAACAATTAGCCACATCAGCATTAAATGGTGTCAGTCAAGGGTATTATGATGAATACGAGGGTGGTGCAAGTGCTCTTGGCTACGGATTGGCGAATTTAGGAATGCGAGCCGGTCAAGCTTTAGGTTTCAATATACAAGCGCCCCAGGAAGATGTATGGAGTGCAATGAAACGTGGTTACATAAATGGGCGCGATTACCGTCGCCGAGTGTTGGAAGGTGCTCGTCGAGAAATGCCGTGGTTGAGTACCGGTATGGAAGCTGCAGGTGCAGTTGTTAGTCCGGCAAATAAAGTTTTGGGGCCTATCAGTACGGGTATACTAAGTGGTTATGGAAATGTTAATACAAATGATCCGGATGAAATTTTCGGAAACATGGTCGTTGGAGCTGTAGGCAATCAAATCGGAGAAAAAGTAGGGAGCATAATACCTAATAGAGCCTGGGCTCCAATCGCAAGAGCAGGATTAAGAGAAAGCGTAAGCATAGGAGCACAAAATATATACGATAAAAAATAAATCATATACTCTAAAAATATTTACTTTATATTGAAAGTATTATAAAATAGCATCGTGTGAAGGAAGGTCGATGAGTGTATTAAAAAAAATTACATCTGCTATTATAACAATACTTATGATAATATGGTTTGTATTATCTATGATGAATATTCAATTATTTGATATACCATATAAAAGGTTAATCATGATTGGTTATGCAGCAATATTGGCTTTAGGGTTTTTGTATGAAACAGATAGGCACAAATATTTTATCAGTAAAAAAATTAATAAACAGCAAGTAGCTAATATAATTTTTTGGGTAATTTTAATTTCTGGTACAATAGTAAATCTTTATTACTGGAAAACAACTATCTATGTACTTAGCCGTTTGGTGAATAAGAACTAAAATACTTGACAAAAAAATAATTACCTATTATAATAAATATATATTTATTGCATTAAGGAGGGTGTCATGACAGTATTTATTAAAGAAGACAAATTGAAACAACTCAGAGGTATTATTGACAAGGAAGAAAAAGATGCAAAAATTTTTCCAGAAACAGACTTACTTAAACGTTGTACCAAAATGAAAGCTTCACAAGATGGCAAGAAAGTTGAACTATTATCTAATAAAGATGAATTACTCGGAACATTAAATCGAGAAGATGATGCGCATTGTAATTTGGATATCGTAGATGGTTACAGGTTGGTAGGGCGGTATATAACGACAAGTTCTGATAAAAATCCGACTTGGACGATTTATGATACTAATAAAAATAAAACATCAAAAATAAAAATTATTGATGAAGAACGTATCGGAAGATTGAAAGGACTTTTCAATGATATGCGAAATGCCTCAGAGCGTTCCTTAAAACTAGGAAGAGAGAGTGTATCTTTTAGAAACAGAAATTCATCAGAAAATAAGTTAAATAGATAATAAAAACGCTTGGATATAAATATTCTATTACCTTAACCGCTCATTTGAGCGGTTTTTTTGTGATTGAGTAAAAAATGACAAAGAACAAAAACTATCATATTATTAAAATAGCAGAGCCGTTTGCACCGCTATTGACGGAACATAAAAGAATAAAGTTTTACTACGGCGGACGAGCCGGCGGAAAATCATACGCTTTTGCCGATAGCCTGCTGATTAAAGGACGACAGCAAAAATTATTGATTGCCTGCCTGCGAGAAATTCAAGACTCAATCAAAGATTCAGTTTATAAATTGCTGTGTGATCGCATAGCACTTTATGAATTGAATGACTATCAAATTTTTGAAAATCGTATTGAAAACAGTGTGACCGGAAGCAAGTTTATTTTTAAAGGGCTGAGAGATCAAGATGTCCAACATATCAAATCACTAGAGGGAGTAGACATTGCTTGGATAGAAGAGGCACAAACTATTTCTAAGCGATCGTGGGAAATTTTAGAGCCGACAATCCGCAAAGATGGATCAGAAATTTGGATTTCGATGAATCGAGAACTGGAAAATGATCCTCTTTGGGTCATGGTAGCCTCTCATCCGGATGACAGAACATTAGTACGAAAAGTCAATTATAGTGATAATCCGTTTTGTCCGGAAGAAATCAAAATTCAGGCAGAAAAATGTCATCAACGCAGTCTCGATGATTATCATCATATTTGGTTGGGAGAACCAATCAAACAAGGACACACCAAACTGATTTCTTCTGAACTGGTCAGAAAATCCTTTCTGCAAAATATACTGACCAGTTCATCTCCTTTGGTGATTGGGTTGGATGTGGCTCGCTTTGGAGATGACAGCACGGTATTTTGTTTTCGCCAAGGAAGACTATGCCTTAAATTTTTGAGTTACGAGAAATTAGATAATGTGGCTGTAGCAAATTTGGCGACAGGATTTATTAAAGATTATCGACCACAAAGAATTTTTATGGATATCGGCGGACAAGGTGCCGGCGTATATGATATTCTCAAAGATAGAGGATTTGGTGAGATTATCAGAGGTATTTATTTTGGCGAAAAGGCCATCAATGAAGAACGCTATTTTAACCGCCGTGCCGAAATGTGGGACAGTGTGCAGAGTTGGCTGGCATCTCAACCACAGGTACAACTTCCGGCAGATGAAAATTTATTTGATGAATTAACCGGTATCAATAAAAAATATGATCGCAGAGGACGTTTGCAGTTAGAAGAAAAAGAAGAGGTCAAAAAACGTCTCGGACGCTCCCCCGATAAGGCAGATGCTCTGGCATTAACTTTTGCCGAACCGGTTTATGAGAGTAGTGAACCGCAAATTTATCATAGAGATCAATTGACGTTTGAAGATATTTTTAATTCAGCACATGAGAAAGGACAAACAACATGGTAGCACAATTACAAACCATTATGGACAGAGTGTTAATCAGATTGGATGAACATAAAAATAAAACCGCGGGCGGGATACTGCTGACTGATGATGCGATACCAACGCGTACGGTCGGAGTTGTGGAGAGCGTTGGCGAAGATGTTCGTAGCGTTAACATAGGGGATAAGGTTTTATTTAAAGTATTTGATGAGCTTCCGGCACTTGAGGATGATTTGGTCGTGGTTCGAGAACGGAGCTTATTGGGAAAAATAAAAGATTGATAAAATAAAAATCAGAAAGCCGCTTTTATAGCGGTTTTTTTTATTCATTGATGAGAGAGGAGAACAAAAAACATGAGCGAAATAACTCAAGAGCTGACCCCGTACAGCTTATTAGATAAATTAAGTCAGGCAGAAAAAGAATTTTTCCCCTACCATGATTTAGTCAAAGAGACAAGGGCGTATTATAAAGACAGTAGAACGCGTTATTCCATCAACGGCAGGTATAATATCTTTTGGTCGTCAATAGAAACGCTTAAACCGTTTTTGTATTTCAAACAACCGGAGCCGTATATTGAACGCATTACCAAAATGCCAAATATAACCGAAAATTTGGCTTGTCGTATTATGGAAAAAGCCCTCCAGTGGGATTTATCTCAGTTTGATTTTGACAGCGTGATAAAATATGCCCGTAATGATTTTCTTATCTCTGGTTGCGGTATTATTTGGGAGCGTTACCAACCTGAGTTTCAAGAGGTTAAAAATCCGGATGGAAGCGATGAGTTGATTTCTATTAAAATCGGAGAAAAAGTTGTTTCCGAATATATCAATCCCGAGCATTTTTTATGTGACACCGACAATGTCGGTATTTGGGAAGATGTAAAATGGGTCGGGCGTAAATTATTTTTGAAACGTTGTGAAATAACATCAAATTTTGGCGAGGAATTTAAGGATAATGTTAATCCTGATGAAACAGTTTGTGTTTATGAAGTATGGTATAAACCACTGAAAAAAGTTTATTGGATTAGCCGTGATTATCCGCATAAATTTCTTAAAGAAATTGATGATCCCCTACATTTAAGCGGATTTTTCCCTTGTCCGAAACCGATTTTTGCCACACAAACCAATGACAGTATTATTCCAACGCCGGACTATTGCCTGATTAAAGAAATGTTGCAGGAACTAAATGGTATTACGCAGAGAATGAAATTGGTTATGCAAGCCTTAAAAGTGAGCGGAGCCTATGATAAGTCTTTTCCGGAACTGTATAATATTCTGAATAAAGATGTAACCTTGGTGGCCGTGAGTGATTTTCAGAAACTCAAAGATAATGGGGGTATTCGCGGTATTATCGATTTTGCTCCGATTGATCAATACATTCAGGCCTTAGAACAACTTTCTGTTCGGCGAGAAGACATCATTAAACGTATTTATGATGTCACCGGTGTCTCAGATATTATGCGGGGTAATGCCAATACGGCTGAAACAGCAACGGCAGTTGTGCAAAAAACCAATTTTGGAACGTTGCGTAACCAAGATCGTCAAAATGATATGCAACGTTTTATTGCCGATTTATTTCGTATTAAAGCAGAGATTATTTGTGAGCAGTTTTCCGAGAAAACATTGGCTGATTTTCTGAGCGGAGATGAACAGCGCAATCAGTTAGATGTCAGTGCTGCTATATTGCTTCTGAAAACTGAAAAATTACGAGGTATGGTATTGCGTGTTGAAAGCGATGCTGTTTTTAATCAGGAGGCAGAACACAAAAAAACTATTGATAGTATCAATACGGTCAATACCATGATTAAAGAAGCATTTGCGCTTGTTTCGACACAACCTCTGCTTTTGCCTTTATATCGTGGCATGATTGAAGCGGTTATTGCTACGATGCCCAAGGCAAGACAGTTCGAGACGATTTTAGAACAAACCTTTAATAATATCAGCAAAGATTTACAACGTCCGGATAATCTTCCGACTCAAAATGTTCAGAATAATTTAGCTGAAGTCCAACAAGAGAAAAATGATTTAAAGCGTCGAGAACTGGATATTAAAGCCTTTTCAGAACAAGAAAAAGCTCTAATCAATCGTGCGGAATTACAATTAAAACAAGAAAGGCAAACAAATGAGTAATATCAGCCGCCAATGGACTGAAGAAATTGTATTGCCTGACGGTCGAGTTGCTTGTTGTGCGGCAGATATTGATCGTTATATGCGTGAGCACAAAACAGCCTTAGCATCGGATTATTCTTCCTGCTATATGGCTAAAGTTAAAGAACGTCAGCAAAGACAAGAGAGAGACTCAATTTTTGCTGATTTAATTCATAATTACAAAAGGAGTGTATGGAATGAAAGATGAATCTCTTGAAGAGAAACTTATAATATCGGAACAACCTGCGACGGAACTTCCCGAACAGGAAATTCCGCAAACACAACCTGAAGAAGAAACGACGGTTGAGAAAATTGCCAAGACAGAAGAAGTACGTCATTGGGTCGATGAAATGTTTTTGCAAGAGCAAAAAAGACTGGCTCAGCAAGGTATTGCAGATGCTAAGTCTTGGATTGAACTTATGGCATCTATTGATAAAGAATTATCAGAACATCCTAAAGAAACAGTTGGTTTTCTGGCACAAAGATACGGAATAGATAAATCTGTTTTCGGCAATAAAGAAAACGTTGTTCGTCCGGAGGTTATTCAATGCTTGCAAAATTTAGAACAAAACCAAAAAGCCTTATGGGCGGCTCTCGATACTCAAAGTAAGCAAATGAGACAATTAATCATTAGTAATTTTGCCAATGCAAAGGATGATGAAGGTAGATTACTTCATCCTTATTTTGAAATTGTTAAAAATGAAATGTTTGCTTTGCTTGAAAGCGGGGTTGCTCTTGATTACGAAAACGCTTATGAAAAGGCTTTATGGATCAATCCGCAAACCAGAGAAGAACTGCTGAGTAAGCAGGAAACTGAAAGTTTGCAGACATTGGCAGAAGAAGCAGATAAAGCAAAATCGGCTTCTTTTGCCCCAAAGGGAGGTCAGGAGAAAATTGATTTTTCTCAAATGACAACCAGAGAAATCCTCGAGCATAACTATAAAAAACTCGAAGGATAATTGTTAGATAACAAAGACCGGAATTGTTTTTCCGGTCTTTTTTTGGAAGGAAAAAAATATATGTTGAATTATGATGAGATTTTTACAACATCTTTAGAAAATCGTACCGGCAGTTTGGCAGATAACGTTTCTAAAAATAATGCTTTGTTAAATCGCTTGCAAGAAAAAGGAAATATTCGCAGTATCAGCGGTGGTTCTAAAATCTTGGAAGAATTAGAATACGGCGAGGGAGATTTAACATGGTATTCAGGTTACGATGCCATCAATTATACACCAAAACAATTGTTTACGGCTGCAGAATATTCTTTGAAATTATGTGCCGTACCGGTTGCAGTTTCAGGCGAAGATTTGCTCAAAAATGCAGGGCATGAGCAAGTAATGAGTTTGTTGGAAAAACGAATTGAAAACGCTTGTAAAACCATGTGTAACAAAATGTCGGTCGCTGTTTATTCTGATGGTACCGGTTCAAATGGTAAAGAAATCGGCGGTTTGGCTTTGTTAGTTGCTGATGACCCGACCAGCGGAACAGTTGGTGGAATTAACCGTGCAACTGCCGGAAATGAGTTTTGGCGCAACAAATCCTTAACACCGGATACCGCCATGACTTCTTCAACAATTTTGAAAAATATGGATAAGTTATATATGCAATTATCTCGCGGTAATGAACGTCCGGATATTATTGTTGCCGGTTCGGATTTATATACTATGTTTGAAGAAGCCTTGACACCACTGCAACGCTTTAGCGACAGTAAATTGGCCGATGCAGGTTTCACAAACATTAAGTTCAAAAATACGGAAGTTATTTATGATGGCGGTCATTGTGCCGATAATAAAATGTATTTCTTGAACAGTGATTACATTTATTTGCGTCCTCACAAAGAAAGAAATATGGAAGTTGTTGGCGGTGAAAGATTAGCCGTTAATCAAGATGCAATGTATAAAATTATCGGTTGGGCCGGTAACTTAACCATGTCTAATGCCGGTATGCAAGGCGTACTGATTAACCCGACGACAACAACAGCAGATGGCGAATAATAAAAGCAAAATACAAGAAAGGAGCTGATTTTTTCAGCTCCTTTTTCATTTTAATAAAGGAAAAGGAAATGGATTTCAACACATTTGAAAATATGATTCATAATCATAATCCGCAAGAAGGAGTAATTGCCAGATTTTATGACAAAGCCGTCAAAACCGGAGAAATTTCTCCGGACGGATTGCCGATTTTCAAAAATCGTTGTTTTGTAGAAATTCGTATCAAAGACAATAACTGTGAGATTTTTGACCAACCGGCGACAGAAGAAAAAATAAAAAGGTTTCCGATTGAATATGCACGTTATCAGCTTGCTAAAAAACAAGTGGAAGAGGGGACACCACTCGAACAATTTGCATTTTTAACAGCTGCAGAAATTGAAAGTTTGAAAGTTCATGGCATTTATACCGTCGAAACTTTGGCAAAAATGGAAGCTGAGAAGGTCGCCAAATTGGGATTATCTCAAGAGCAAAATTTGGCAAAGAAATTCATACTACAAGCAAAAGATAACAAAATAATCTCTGATTGGCAAAAAAAAGAAGATGATTATTTGTCCCAAATAGCAGCCCTCAGAAAACAAATTGAAAAGCTCAAAAATATTTCATTTTCAAAGCAGGTAAGGAGAAAATCATGAAAAATATTTTAGAAATATGTCAAGAATCAGCAGACTTACTTGCAGTGCAACGTCCGGAAGATTTATTTTCTGGAATATCTCAGCAAGAGGCTGTATTTTTAAGTATAGCGAAAGATACATTGGATAGTTTATTGCGCTATGGTGATTGGCAAGAACTGACAAAAGAAGGATGTTTAATAACCACAAAAGGAATATGTAATTATCCAATAGAAAATTTTTGCCCTGATTTTTATAGTTTATTGAATAATACGGTCTATATCAAAAATTCTGCAGAGCAGGTTATCGGCTCAATAACTCCTGAAGAATGGATGCGAGAAAAGTATTTTAACTGTTCATCATTACAATTAAAATTCAAAATTCAAAACGGAATGTTTAAATTTTTATCTCAACCGCCTGAAAATGTTAAAATAATTTTTCAATATCGTTCGGCAAATATTGTTTATGACGCGCTTTGCGGTTTTAATGAAAAAACGATTTTGAACAAGAATACGGATATTCCTATTTTTGATGAGTTTCTTGTAAAAAAAGGAATTATTTGGCGATGGTATCGCCGCAATGGTATGGATTATTCTGAAGAGTATTTGGAATATATCCGTGAAATAAAATCAAAATTTGGCACTGCTTTAGCAACAAGAGATATATCTCTTGCTTCAGTTAAGCAAAAGGAAGAGATAGGAGTTATTATCAATGCCACAAAGAATTGTTAGCCGTAGCGCAAAATCACAGAATTTTAACATCCCAGCCCCGACCGGAGGTCTGAATTTGCGTGATAGTCTGGATAATATGTCGATAGAAGATGCCCTTGTCATGGATAATTATATTCCTCTTGATTCTAAGGTTGTGTTGCGCAAGGGATATCAAAGATATGTTACATTAACTGAAAAAATAACCAGCCTTATTCCTTACAAATTACCTTTAGAAAAAAGGTTATTGGCATTTGGCGGCGGGAAAATGTTTGATATAACTTCAAAGCAAGATATTATAATTTATGATAAAGGATTTCATGAAAATTGGTGGCAATCCTGTCAATTTAAAAATCGCCTTATTTTGGTTAATGGTGTTGATACACCTCAAACCTATTATATTGAAAATGCAGAAACGCATTTTGAAGACTTACCAATCAGCGGGGCTGATTTAATTCCGCAGAAACTGGTTAATGTATGTGTTTCTAAACAAAGATTATTTTTTGCCGAAAAAGGATCATTAAATGCTTGGTATACTTCAGGTGTCGGAGAAGTTCAGGGAACACTTTATAAGTTAGACCTTTCAACAATTTTTAGAGATGGGGGGGAGTTAATAACCATTGCTTCATGGACACAAGATGCCGGACAGGGAATTGATGACTTAACGGTTTTTCTGACCTCAGAAGGAGAA
Source organism: Alphaproteobacteria bacterium (assembly GCA_017477185.1). Classification (GTDB taxonomy): domain Bacteria; phylum Pseudomonadota; class Alphaproteobacteria; order RF32; family CAG-239; genus Scatocola. The sequence continues at coordinate 25,477 of JAFUXF010000034.1, forward strand.
GTAGCTGTTTACGCCGGCAGTAATCCCAATGATGCTTCGGATTGGCGATTAAAAGGAATTTATCGAATGAGCCGACCAATCGGATATCGTTGCACTGTTCAGCATCAAGGAGACATTGTCATCATTTCTGAAGATGGGTATATTCCGCTTTCCAAGGCCCTACCGCTAGATAAAATAAACAGCTCGTTGGTAGCATTTAGCGATAAAATTCGATCACTGGTCTTAGCGCGAACCCGACACAATAAAAATAAAAAAGGTTGGCAAGGAATTATTTATCATCGTGGCGGATATGCGATTTTTAATGTTCCTTCAGCCCAGAGTTTTGAACAACATATCATCAATACCAATACCGGTGCTTGGTGTCGTTTTACGGGAATACCGGCACTATGTTGGGCAGATTATGAAGAAAGAATGTACTTTGGTTCGGCAGATGGTGTTTTTTTGTTTGACGAAGGCTATACAGATGATAGAGTACATATTTACGGACACATAGAACAGGCTTATTCAGATTTAGGGAGTAATAATCTTAAAAGGATACAACTCTTAAATCCACGGACAAAGTCATCAAATAAATACGCGCTAGTGATTTATCTGAATATGGATTTTAATAATCAGAATAGAGTATATCAAACCAATATCGGGTATAACGGACAAACCAAATGGAATGAAGCTTCATGGAGTTCATTACTCCACTTATCAGGAACACATTGGGCAACTTTACAAGGCAGAATTCGTAGTCAGTGGATAGCGGTTTCTGCAGTAGGTTTTAAGGCCAGTGTTGTTTTTAAAACCAAAACGAGAGGAAACTTAATTGAATGGTATGATACGGGGATCAGATATGAGCAAGGTCAAGGTTTATACTGAGGTTGTACCGGATACTAATGATATAATAACCCAATGGGTTTGTCAACATCTTGGCTTTGATACAGCGTGGCTCAAAGCATATATGACATTTGGGATATTACAAAAAGATAAGATTGTAGCCGGTCTGATTTTTCATGATATTCACCCGCAGCAAGATGTAACATGGACAATATTCAGCAATAATAAAACATGGTGTAAACGTCATATTATTAAAGAATTTATGCGGATAGCTTTTGCCGTTTTTCAGTGTCGACGTATCAATATATTAGTCGATACTGATAATCAAAATTGTCTTAAGTTTGTAAAGCGTTTGGGATTCAAAGAAGAAGGAGTTTTACGTGCTTATCGTGAGAATGGCAAAGATTGCTACATTTTAAGTTTATTAAAAACAGAAAATAAATATTTATAAAGGAGTAAAAATATGTCAAAATCTTTAGGTTTTAGTGGATCAAGTGCACAAATCAATCCGGCTACTTGGTACATGATGAATTATTTGAATGGAATTGATACAACAACAGTTGATAATACCAATAAAAATCTGGCACAAACCGGATACGAGTTATCTCAGACATTAAATAATAGACCGGATTATATTTATTCGGTCGATGGCTCTGATGAGGCTCGTCAAAGGATGGAAAATGCAACATATAATGCATATCTTGATAAATTAACTCCGCAATTTGCCAATCAAACAGCTGATTTAGAGACCAGATTGCAAAATCAAGGACTGGCAGTCGGCAGTGAGGCTTATCAACGAGCCATGACAGACTTACAAAATTCTCAAAATCAAGCCTTAAATCAGGCAGCATATAACAGTGTTTCTGCCGGTCAAAGTGCTTTTAATAATTCATTGAGTAACAGTATTTCAGCAGCTAATTTCAATAACAATGCCAGAATGCTTCCGGTCAGTGAAATTTTATCTTTAATTTCCAATTCTCCAAGCAGTATGGATATTGCTAAGACAAAATATAGCTTAATGAACAATGCTTTCGCTGATCAATATCAATTGCAAAGACAATATGATTCTGATCAAGCAGCTCGTTTGCAAAATACGATTAAAACGGCAGCTTCGATTTATGCAGCTTCAGATAAGAGGTTTAAAGAAAATATCCACCAAGTCGGGACATTGTTTAACGGTCTACCTGTCTATATTTTCAACTATAAGAATGACAAAACACCGCTTATAGGGCTGATAGCACAAGACGTAGAAAAACTAAAACCGGAAGCCGTCATAAAAGATAAAGACGGGTATTTGTACATTCGCTATGATTTAGCTGTAAAATAAGGAGAAATAAAAATGCCTTTTGATAGTAAAGGAAATTTCAGTCGCATTCATAATTGGGAAGATGACAGAATTAATGGAATAGAAATTGTAACAGATCATATGGATGAGGAGGACAATAACTTTGCAGATGGACTGTCACAATGTTTTTTGAAAAACGGTTTATCAGCAATGCAAAATGATTTTGATGCCGGTAATTTTAAAGTGCAAAATGTTGCCAACGGTGTCAGTAGTAAAGATGCGGTTAATAAGTCTCAGCTTGATGCATTACAAACAGCAATAGCTCCGAGTTTAATTCCAACAGGAACAATTTTATCCTTTGGGGGAGAGACAGCTCCAAATGGTTTTTTACTGTGTAACGGTCAAGCCGTCTCAAGAACAACTTATTCCGCATTGTTTGCTGTTACTGGGACAACATTTGGTGTGGGAGATGGTTCTACGACTTTTAATTTACCCAATTTCAGTGATAAGTTTTTACAAGGTACAAGTTCGACAAATGCGTTAGGTACAGTTAAAACGGCAGGATTACCCGAACATAGACATATTATGTTCCAAAATGGGGGAAACAATGCAAACATCACAGCAACATCGTTTGTTGGAAGCAGCAGAGATACAGGCGGAAGTGCTGGTTATACCATGGGACAAATAACAAGTGGTGTAGAGCCGTCTTTAGGTATTTCAGGTAAAATTTATAATTCTACTATTTATGGTAACTCATCAACAGTTCAACCCCCTGCAGTTTGTGTTAATTACATTATAAAATATTAGGAGGAGAGAATCATGACAGGAAGAATTATCAATAATTTAATAGAGGTGCGTCAAGGGGACAGTTACCCGATTAATATTGAAGTCAAAAAAGGGTGCAAACCTGTGGATCTGACAGGGGCTACAATGACAATGCAAGTTCGGGATTCTAACAATTCGGTTGTGTTTACGCTCAACGGAACAGCAGTGGATGTTCTAAATGGTAAAATGGCACTTTTGCTCTCTCCGACAGAAACAAGTATTCCGGTTGGGGATTATGTGACGGACATTCAAATCACCGGTGCAGATGGAAGTGTCAATACCATCTTTCCTGCAAATGTTAATCAAGTTGCTACTTTTACAATTACACCGCAAGTTACACAGGGGGAATAAATGGAACTTCAATTAGACAATGGGGAGTATCAGGTTGTTTTTAGAGATTCAAACCTGAATATAACCATCGAGGAGAGTGCCCCGTTAAATGTGATTGTCGGCGAAAGTGCAAGAATTGAAGTCGGCGAGGCGATAAATTACATCAAAACAGGACAGAAAGAAATTGGAGAGGCAGTTCAAGAAGAAATTGCCTCTTTTGATTCTAATGCTCAAGAAAAGACGGATGAGTTTAACGATAATTACACTGAGAAAAAGGATTTAATTGATGCTCAGGTTGATATTGCCGAAGAGCAAGCTCAGATTGCAACCTCTCAGGCACAAACGGCAACGGTTCAGGCAAGCTCAGCAACAGCAAGTGCAAACAGGGCATCTGTAAGCGAGACAAATGCTAAGACAAGCGAATTGTCTGCTTATAACTCAGAGCAAAGCGCAAGCCAATCCGCAACAACAGCAACCACGCAAGCGGGGATTGCAACAACAAAAGCCGGAGAGGCTTCCACAAGCGCAAGCAACGCTTTAGCCAGCGAGACAAGCGCAAGCAATTCCGCTCTAAGTGCTTCAAGCTCTGCGAACTTAGCTAAACAGTGGGCAATCGGTGACCCGAGCGAGCCTGTTGGAAACTCGGCGAAATATTGGGCAGGGCAGGCACAAGCTGAATTAAGCGGATTAACCTCTCGTGTGTCTACGATTGAGGGTAAAATACCGAGTTCCGCCAGTTCTTCAAACCAATTAGTCGATAAGAATTATGTCGATACCGAGGATAACAATCTCCAAACTCAAATTGATGCAACCATACAAACTACGGGATCATCACTGGACTATACAGGTACGACCTTATCTTTAGAAAATGCTCAGGGAACTGTTTTAAGTTCAGTCACAATTAAATCAACCCCTGATTTAGACAATACCACAATCTCTCTGAACTCATCTAGTGAACTTCAAGCAATCGGTATAGTCAATAAAAACAATACTGGTGCAACAAATCCTGTATACGATTGGGTAGGAACTCTGCAAGAGTACGAGACACAGCAAGTTGAGACACTTCATCCTGATTGGATATGTTACATAACAGACGATGTTTCAGGCGGTACGAGTGTTTATACGAAAACTCAGGTAAATAATCTGTTAGCAACAAAAGCAGATAGCACAGATGTAAATAATGCCATTACAGCGATGCTTGAGGGCTTATATCCTGTAGGAAGTATTTATATAGGCACGACTTCGACCTGTCCGATAGCTAGTCTTATCTCAGGGAGTACGTGGACACTTGTTTCAAGCGATAGAGTATTGCAAGGGTCAAGCAGTAGCCATACGGCAGGAAGTACAGTTGAGGCAGGTTTGCCTAATATTACAGGAACAATCGGAAATAGAATTGAGGCGAGTACTAACCCGACAGCAACAGGTGCATTATATGTAACAACCACATCAGGCGGTGGTGAGGGTAACGGAAATTACAGATATTTTGGAATGGGGATAGATGCTTCACGTTCATCATCTATTTATGGTAACTCAACCACAGTTCAACCACCTGCGTATGTCGTAAACATTTGGCAACGTACAGCATAGGAGTAAATTAATGAGTATTAAACAAGGTGAAAATATGATAGCAGGCTCAGGTGGTAACATAGATAATCTCTCCATTACTGAAAATGCTAACGAAGAAATACAAACAGTCGGTGTTATCGATTCCAACAACACCACAAATGCTATTAAGACTTGGACAGGGACTAAAGCTCAGTATGATGTTATTGTTACTAAAGACCCTTACACTCTGTATAATGTCACAGATGATACAGATGTTTCTCTGACTATCCTAGAAGCTCTTTATCCGATTGGGTCAGTTTATATCACAACAGCTAGTACTTGCCCTTTGAGTGCTTTAATAAGTGGTAGTACTTGGGAGTTGGTAAGCACAGGAATTGTTAAGAGTGGAGAAGTGCCAGTTAAAGGTAATGGTTTAGCGTTAGGTTTAACATCTGGAACAACAGCATCTCCTGTTAATTTAGGTGCTTCATCATCTGCAAGCTCAACACACAATGCTTTGTTTATGCACGAAAATGCCTATGGCGAATCATTAGGGCAGACGACATCGGGAACAGGTTACTATGGTTCTTCTAAATACATCGTTGGCGTTACAGAAGATTCATCGAAATCAGGTATCATAGCAGACACAAGTTCTTTAACTCTTGCAGTAAACATTTTTGAAAGGACAGCATAATGTCAATTTATTTAGGAGAGACACCACTCGCTAGCACAGGATATGATAAAGCTGATGTCGATTTGAGCAACGTCAACGCAAGCGGAACTGCCTTAGCTAGTGGTTGGTCTATGCCCTCAAGTAGGCATATAAATTTAACATTACTAGCTAGTGGTAGTACTTATACAGCTCCTGCTAATGGGTGGTTTGAGTTTAGTACTGGTGCATCTGGTGTAATTCAGCTAGCAAATAGAACAAAAGAAATAGGTATGACTTCTCTAACGCAATCGTACGGTGCAAGAACGTTTGTACCTGTTGAGAAAGGGGATGTGGTGGTTTGTACATATACAGCAACCCCATCAACTCATAAATTCATCTACGCCGAAGGAGAAAACTAATGTTTAAAATAATCAAAGAAAATAAAATCATTGGTATTTCAGAAGAATACCCAGCACTTCTTGACAAATACGAAGTCGTTGAAGATACAGCACACCAAGTTTCCGATTATAAACACTATGACGGAGAGTTTACACTTCACAATATTGAGAAAGACAATGAAGAAATGAAACAAGCCCGTGCCAATGCTTATCAAGTTGAGGTTGACCCAATCACAGCTCATATTCAAAGGCTGAAAGATGAAACCCCTGTCCCTAAGGGAGAAATAGCGGAGCTTATCGCCGAGCGTGAGGCTAAGGTTCAAGAGATTAAAGAGAGGTACCCGTATGATAGATGATATGAAAGTTATTGCTTTTATTATCGTAACTGCCGTAATTTCGGCAGTTATTCGTTTTAAAACTCTGACACAAATGTGTTTTGATGCACTTTTGGGCTTTGCTATGGGATATTCCTTTTATTTATTGTTGGGATACTTCATTACAGATGGTGCAACCAGAAGCGGATTTGTCGGGTTAATAATTCTTGTAAGCCGCCCTTTATATGATTGGGCAGATAATTTTATCCGAGTGAATCTTTCTTTGTTGATTGAAAAAAAATTCGGCAATGAGGAGGTAAATCATGATTGACGAAACAGAACTTATTCAACGCTTTATTTTGCACGAAAATTGCGAACTTATGCCATATAAATGCCCTTCCGGATATTTAACACTCGGTATCGGTCGAAATTTAGAGGCTAATCCACTGACCGTTGAAGAAAGGAAAGTTTGTGGTGATTGGCAACATGGCATTACCAAAAATGCAGCATTTTACCTTTTAAGAAATGATATCAAGCGAGTTCAAAGGGAATGTCAAAATAACATTCCCTTTTTTGATAAGCTGGATAATGAGCGACAATACGCACTTTTGGATATGGCATTTAACTTAGGAATTACCGGATTGCTAAAATTTAAATTAATGCTCGAGGCAATCGGTGTAGGAAATTTCAACAAAGCCGCGGAGGAATGCTTAAACTCTCGTTATGCCAAACAAACCGGAAAAAGAGCAAAACGAATTGCAGAAACAATTAAAACAGGAAAGTTTACGGTATGAGTTTAATATTTTAGTAAAATATAAATCACTTTTAAATACATTATCAAATTTCTGAATAAAGAGAAGATAATAGATAAAGAGTATTGACAGAGTAAAAAATAAGATTTATTAATCTTGAATTAACTATCAAGGTGATATATAATGAATATAGAAGATAAGGTTAAAGATTTATCTTATATGACTGGAGCTATCAATATGATGGCTCGAAGTGATGTATTAGATTTATGTTATACAGAACATTGTATAGCCAGAATGAAGGAAAGAAATATCACAACTTTGGATATTTTACATGTTTTGAAGACAGGTATTATAGAAGAATATCAAGGAAAAGCAAAGCATGAAAAATTAGAAGACATTTATAAATATAAAATTACAGGTGTTTACCTAGGAGATGAAAAATCAAAACGAGAGATTAGCTTGATTATATTAGTTGAAGTTGATAGTTTTAAACAACCAGCTATAAAGATACAGAAAATTGTAACAACAATGTGGAGAGATTAAATGAAAGAAGCATACCATTACACAGAGTCTGGTTTAGATAATGTATATCTTTATAACATCTCTGTTGTGCAGGATATAAAGGGAGAAAAAGTTATTTATGTACCAAAAATCAATCAATTACATAAGGTTATTGCTGAAGGTATTATCTATAAAAAAGGGTTAATAAGTGTCCAAGAAATCAAATTTTTAAGAACAGAAATGGGATTGAAACAATCAGAATTAAGTGGGTTGCTAGGAAAGGAAGCGCAAGCAGTTGGCCGTTGGGAACGTGGAGATAATAGTATAGATAAAACAACAGATACATTACTCCGACTGTTGGTTGCCCAATATCTTAATTTAGAAATTAATCCTAAACATATTTCTGAATTAGTGGCGATTAAAGCAGCCAATGATAACATAAATATAGATGGCACGGATAACAATTATAAGTTAATGGTTGCATAATTCTTACCAATTTATGAAAAAATAAAACCCAGAAAAAATATAAAATAAAATTTACTGGGTTTTTATTTTAAATATTTGAGCTCCAAACAAACAGTTTGGAGCTTTTTTTTACTTGGAGAAAATTAATGAGTACTACCTTTTGGTCTATATGGCGAAGATTATATGGAGAAGGAAAATTTAAAAAGTTTCTATCTCGGACAATTCAAACGATTATCGCAGTGGTAATTTTAACAATGCAAATAACAACGAATTATAACTGGTTGCAGATTGTTATTGCTTTTGGTATTTCCGTATGGGTGATTATTCAATATTGGAGCAGGGCAATTGGAGAGATTATTGATGCCGGATTAAACCACAATCAAGATGCAAAAAGTTATGACCGCTGGTTTCGAGTTCCCTTAGATTGGATTTACGATAAGCTCGGCAAGGAGAAATATGTGGGCTTTTATGATTTTTGGTATTCACTGATAAGATACGCTATCGGAGCGATACCATTACTCTGTTATTCTTGGTTGGTTTTATTGTTGATGCCGTTTCAGTATTTTATTTATTTGGGGTGTCATAAGTTCTTCATGAATCATCCGAAATTATATAACAGTAATGTCCTAAAATATATAACCTTAAATGAACCTAAAAATGTCGCAGAGGTTATCCATGGCGCTTTGTTCGGGCTGATTGTGGGGATAATGTGAGTAAACTGTCATTATTTTTGCTTATAATTGTCGCAATAGTGTGGGCTTTTATATGTGGATACGCGTTAGGGCAAAAAAATCAAAAAATTCAGTATATAACCAAGGAGATAGAAGTTGTTAAGAAAGTGGCGCAAAAGAGGGCGCTCATACAGTCTCGCCCTCATATTACTCGTGATACTGCTCTTAAGCTCATGCGTGAGGGTAAATTGTGAATGTCCGCTCTTTCCAATAGCCGGACCGCAAGTCGCCGCAGAGTTGGAACAGGCAGATATAGAACATTATTCTCATACGTGGGAATGGATAGGCAGACTCAACAAATTAAAAGAAGAACTGGAATAGGAGAAAAACAATGGATATATGGGGAAGACACAAATCACCATTAGGGTATTATACCAATGACAATAAAATAGATAGTTATGGCGTTGACCATAGCGGTTTTAGTTTGCAAGATGAAATAGCATATCAAGCAGTGCGTTCAAATAAGGAACAACAATTGATGACACAATATAATAATCAGGGCATAACCAACTATCCGCAGTACACAACAAACTTCTGGGGAAGTTCTGCGGATAATAACTATGGCTTCGGAACGTCTAATATCGGAAGCAATATTGAAAACAGGCAACAAACAATGACACCTGTCCCGCAGATGGCAGCACAACCTAGCCCCCCTCAAGTTCAACAACAACCTGAAACAAGTGCTTGGAATACGGTTAAACAATGGAAAGACAACATTGCTGATGGCATGCAGGCCGGAGCTGTCGGATATACGACAGGTGTAACTCTAGGGAACTTTGATGAAATAACAGGAGGGGCTACAGCAGCCTTAACCGGCAATCCTGATAATTATAAGATGGGACGAGATGCAACAAGAAAGTTACAAAATGATTTAAGAGAG